>JAIFLV010000005.1 GCA_020048895.1 Rhodoferax sp.
GCCACCTGGTCACCCTGAACCAGCAGCGCGCCGCCGAGGAAGCCCAAGGCGTGGTGCGCTGGCTGCGGCCGGAGTTTCAGAATCCGGCGACGGCGACCAGCAGATCGCTATCAAAACAAGATCTGCCCACGCAGGTGCAGCAAGCGCTGGAGGGCGATTTCGCTATGGAATCGGAGGCATCGAAAGCGGGAGACCATCCGCTCCGGACTGCGGGATTGGGGTCTGAGCCGTCACCCTTCGGGCGCGGATCCGACCCCAATGCCGCTGCACCTCATCTCGCTGCTGCAATTCATTGGCCGACCACTTTGCCGGAACAGGTGCGTGCGGTGGTGCAGGTGCTTGCCAGCAGCGCCGCGCCGCTGACGCTGGCCGACATCGCGGCGCGTTTCAAAGGCAAAGGCAACTGGAAGAAGGGCCTGCCCACGCTGCTGGAAACGCTGGAAGCGCTGGGGCGGGCGCAGCGCAGCCGGGACGTTGAACAGGGCGACGGCACTGCATGGCGGGCATCACTACAATGATTTCTCTTTCCACTTGAACGAGGGTGATCAACATGGGTTCATCAGACTTGGGCGCACTTCTGGACTTGAGCGTTGCAGAACGAATCGAGCTGGTGCAGGAACTGTGGGACAGCATCGCCATGGAGTCCACGGCCGACGCCATCAGTACCGCTGAAGCAGCTGAAATCACCCAGCGCCTGGCAGAGCATGCGGCCCACCCGCATGATGTAGTGTCGTGGCCAGAAGTCCGGCGCACCTTGGGCTTGACTACGTGATGGATCACTCCCGTGCTGTCGTTTTTCGTTCCACCGCACAGACGCAAGTTGCAACCGCGCAAGCCTGGTACGAACTGCAGCGCAAAGGATTGGGGGCCGAGTTTGCCCTGAACCTTGAGGCCGCCATCGAGCGTGTAGCGAGAAACCCTGAGCACTTTCCGATCGTCCACGGGCAGGTGCGCCGGGCGTTCTTAAAGCGGTTTCCATATGCTCTGTTCTTCCTGACGGAACCAAATCGCATGGTGGTATTGAGCTGCCTGCACACCAGACAAGAACCGAAGGCCTGAAAGATTGGATCGCCGCAAAAAATACTCCTGCTCGAGTGCGTCAATGAAGCCATTGGCTGCGGGTACGCCAGCAGTTTCCAGATAGTGACCAAGGATGGCCTCAATGTCGCGATTGGCCAGTTCGCGCGGAACGACCGGCTTGACCTTCATGCCACCTTGTTGTTTGTGGCCATCTGCTCAGTTTAGAAGTGTTGGCAAAATTTGGCAAGATGATGCGAGCGTTGGCGTCGTGCGTTAGCGACCAGCGCGTACGTTGAGGCACCCACCTGCTCACCCTGAACCAGCACCGGCCGCCGAGGAAGCACAAGGCTCGGTGCGCGGGCTGCAACCGGAGTTTCAGAATCCGGTCACACAAACAACTGAATCGCTATCAAAACAAGAGCTGCTTGCGCAGGTGCATCAAGCGCTGGAGGGCGATTTCGCTGAAGATGTGGAGTTCCGCCCCAAGGGCAAGCAGGTGATGCGGGCAGTGTCAAGCATGCTGTAAACGGCCTGGTCTGCGCGAACGCGTTGCCGCAAGGCCAGCTCCAGCCGTTGCAAAGTGGGGCGCAGCGCGACCCCTAGAACTTGAACCCGGTGCGGCACCTGAGGTTGATCAGCCATAGCGACTCGGCGATGCGCCGTTCTTGGTTAGGTTACTTGAAACCTCTTGCAATCCAGAAAATGCTGGTGATGGAGACGATCCATAGCCCGGTCTTTGGCGCACCCAGTAGTGCTATCAAAACTCCCAGGACCATGATGGGAACCAGGCATGCAAAGATAACTTCCAGAAAGACGATGAATTTTTCCTTCATGTTGCCAGCGTAAAGCCGTTGTGGCTCAGAAAGTGAGCCTTGAAATTACTTCACCCGATATATTTTCAACAGCGCATGGCCACCGTCCAGCCGGTAGCGGCGCTCGTTGCAGTTCATGGGTGTGCAAATTTTTTGACAGCCGATGTACAGGGTGGCGCAGTATTTGAGCCACCGGGTGCGGATAATTCCGACGCTATGGACATCGACGACGAAATCAATGCTTTGTATGACAAGTGCAGCACATGGGAAGAGTTGCGTGCTGAAATCGCAAAAATCATGGAAGCCGACGGAACGCCCGGCGAAAAGTGGGTTAATTTGACGATTCGCGAACTTTTTGGCGGTACTACGGCTTGGACCACACCAGACGGGCAATACACCAACAAATGGCGGAGAAAGTTTCAGGGCCGTATTGGTCTTGAAGAAGATGTGTAGCCAGCGTAACGAATGTCTCTTCATGTGCGGTGGGTAAGCCCCTGATTTTTTAAAGGACCGTCATGAACCATTTTTCTGGAATTGCGAGATTGCGATCAACAGCGTGCTTTGTTGCTGCACCACTTCCTGAGCAGACTTTCGAATTGAGCAAAAGACCCAGCGGCTATCGGATTGCAATAACTGATTCACATGGGCAACTGAACAAGCGTTGGCACATAGATGTTCCAGCTGCCGAGGTTGAACACCAGCTTGAATTGCTTCGCCACGCTACGGTGCCCGCCTACCCTGTCAGCGATCAGGTTTGTGATGGTGAATACGTTGAACTTTGGATTCAAGGTGAATGCGCTCAATCCAATTTCGGTTGGTACACCGCTGTACCCCATGGTGCCGAGGCATTGGGGGCGTTTGCCGACTGGATGAGAAAACGGGGTGGCCGCGATGACCGCCGACGTGCCAGACAAGTTGGTTTACAAGCGCAGCGTTTATGCCTTGCTGACAGATCCGCTGGAAGACTATTTTGACAATCACTTGCACCCCAGGCCGGATGCATTCGCTATGGTCAGTACCGCCTGCGGTCGTGGCTATGTTGCGCACTGGCGTATGAGCCGCGGCAAGCTCTACCTTGCCCGTATCCAGCCATTTGCCATGCCATTGCATTTGAATGAAAGCTTGAAAGATGCCTATCAACGTCATTTCGCTATGGTATTTGGCAGCGTGCCAAGCCCAAAATTTGCCAACTGGTTTTCCGGCGAGTTGCGATTGGGTTATGGCGATCTGGATGACCGTTTTGATACTTGCTATGTTTATCAGAATGGACTCAAGCTGCAAGTTTTGCGTGGCGTGCTGGTTGAGCAGGTGCGCGCCAAGTAATTTTGGCCAGGCTTTAACATGACCAGACAAATTCCTGACCGCCTGCGCTTCAACCGGCGAGTTCACGACCTGTTCACCGAGCCGCTGGAGAGCTATTTTGACGACCAGTACCCCAAGCCGAAGGCGTTTGCGGCCAGTTGCACGGCGTGCTGGCGCGGCTACGTGGCGGGTTGGTGCATCAAACGTGGCAAGCTCTATCTTGAAAAGCTTGAACCGTTTTGCGATAGGTGGCCAGATACCAACGACATTGAATTCACCGTAGATGCGGCATCCGGGCTGGCAGTGCCCACCATGCCAAACTATCTGAGCAAGGTATTTTCCAATTCATCGACACCGGTCTTTGCCGACTGGTTCAGCGGCGAGTTGCGCTACCTGTCGCTGAAGTTTTACTGGGGCAAATATGTTTCCGAATGGGAGGCGCTTGACGCCGCCAGCGTGATGCAGGTCGAGCATGGCTGCATCATTTCAAGCATGAACGGCGGCGCTGACTGACTACATTGGTGAGGCGCTGGTCTCAGCGCGGCGTGCTAACCTACAGTAACCAAAACAGGAGTTAGCCGTGGGTGCAAACAGTTTCGAGTCCGCTTGGGCCATGTCTGATCATCAGGCCGAGCGCGAGCTGCAAGAGGCTTTGCGTGTGCAGGACATGACACCGGTTGCGCGCTGGTTGTGGCTGCAAGAGACCTGGGGGCGTTTGCAAGATAGCGCTGCTTTGCTATCGCCAAATGAACAGCCCGTGCCCGGTGCAGCCAGGTGCTATGCCAGCCTGGACGAAAAAAACCGTTTCGACGAAGACCGTGAAATTAGGCAAGCGCTGCAAATGCCGATCCACAGGGCAAGTCCACCATGACTGGACCAAGGCAACCGACTCAGACCGACTTGCTCAGGCTGGCACAAACACTGGCAGCTTTTGACGTGGAGTACGTGGTGATTGGTGGTGCCGCGATGGCACTGCATGGTTTTGCACGTATGACCAAAGATATCGACTTGCTGCTGCCCATTGACCCGGCAAACAACAGCCGACTGCTGCGTGCGCTTGAATCGATGCCAGAAAACGCAGAGGCACTGGCGCAATTGCGGCCAGAGTGGATGGACAAAGGCCATTCAACCGCTTTGGAAGGCGAGCTCTTTATTGATTTGCTGTATGTCGCAGCATCCAGATCGTTTGAAGAGTTGCGCCAACACATGCAAGCGGTGGTGTTGAACGGCATCCCGGTGGTGACCTTGGACGTGGATGGCATGCTGCAAACCAAACGCACAACGCGCGAGTCAGACATTCCTGATCGACTGAAACTCGAGAGACTGAGAAACGCGATGCGCCAGCGGGCGCGAAACGAACAGCCGGGGGAATGAAGCTGGGTCAACATAGGCGTAAAGCAATGGCTGCTACTGCAACCAGTTTGATTCCGATTGGCGACCGCGGCCGCGAGCTGATGTAGCGCGCTTTTCAGACGAATGTGCCCGCGCTGCCGTTTTCGCGCGACCTGTTTTTGCTCGGAACCCACGTGGCTGGTTTGGCACATTACCAAGTTGAATCAGTGCGCGATGCGCTGGTGGAGGGCTTGCCGCTGCTGCTGCAACGCGAGCCCGGAAACGAACACGATGCATTGGCGATAGAGGTTCTGACGCAAGGCCGCACCAAGCTCGGTTACGTGCCCACAAACCGCAACCCGGTGCTGGCACGTTTGATGGATGCCGGCAAACTGTTGACCACCGAGGTTGTCAGTATCGGCATCTGGTAGGGCTGGGGCACGCCCAGCGTTGAGGTGCGTCTGCGTATCAGCTTGAGAGAGTAGGCCTGAACACTGGCAGCACCAATTGCTATCAATACACTAGCTGCTATCGCTTTTTCAACGTGCGCTGCAGCCTTATTTCATGTATGGAAATCAGACTGCCTGATAGAGCTTTGCCAGCGCCGCCGCTTCATCTGCCACCCACTGGCGAAGTGTGGGCGGTTGTTCGACTTCAACATGACTGCCATGGCGAAGGATGTCCATCAACAGTTCGCGCTCGTTCGCATAGGGCACGCGCAGTCGGTAGCGCCCATCGGGCAGGGTCTCGGAAGTCTGATCGGGGTGCCAGTTTTCGGACTTGACCCAGCGGGCACTCTCTTTTGAAAACAGCAAAACTGCCCAGGCTTTGACTGCGCCGCTGAAGATGCCATACGCTGAGGCATGGTGTGCGTCCAGCGTGGCGACAGGCACATCGCGCGCCCTGATATCCAACACCTGAACCTGCTGCAAGGCATCAACCGAAAAACTGCGCAAGCCTTTGCGCCAATGGCACCACGCATCCAGATACCAGTTGTCACGGTAATGGACCAGGCGTTGCGGCGAAATTACCCGTGCATTAACCTCGTCACGGCCACGGCTCCAGGCCACTACTTGCAGGCGTTTGCGCTCCAGCAGGCCGCGCGCCACTTCTGCAAAGTGATGTGGCTCCAGCGTCCGCTTGGTCATGGACAGCAGACGCACGCGCTGGTTGATTTCATCGGCCGGGTGACCCGTGGCCTCCAGCAGTTTTTGCAGGCGGTTTTGCAGCGGGGCCAAGTGCAGCGCCAGCACGCCGGGCTCAATGTCGGCCAACAGTTTGTGCGCTGTCAGCAGCGCATACAACTCGCTGGCCGAAAACCATAGCCCCGGCAGTTCATACACCGGCCCAATCGCATGGCCACCATCAAGCCGGTAACCACCAGCGCTGCGATCCCAGACGATGGGCGCGTGCAGGCGATCACGCAGGTACTCCATGTCGCGCTTGAAGGTCGCGCGCGATACCTCCAGTTCGTTCAGAAACGTTTCCAGAGTGACCACGCCGCGGGCGTGCAGCATCTGGTCGATTTTGTAAAAGCGTTCGATGCGGTTCATGGTTCGACATCCTTATTGGCCTGCGGTGTGCAGGGTGGCGCAGTATTTGAGCCACACGGTCCGGATAATGCCTGAATCCTTCCAGCCATCACAAGCAGTACACGGCATGACAGAGTTCGCAGCATCACTTGACATCGTCTTTGATCAAGCGCTTGACCACACCGGCACTGCGTTGCGTGCGCAAGTGCCCCTTCAGCAATTGAGCGAGGTGGTGCCGGCCCACGCTGCTGGAAACGCTGGACGCGCTGGGCCGTGCGCAGCGCGAAAGGTACGCGTGGCGGGGGTGAACGACGTTTTGCCACGCATTCGGGCGCATGTCTGGCTTTCAGCCGCCGACCTGGGTGAAAACGACGGTTATGCACGTCTTTGGCTGCACCTGGACGACGGACAGGTACGCGTCTTTCGTCTGCCAGCAGCCAAGCTGGGCCACCAAGCCGCTCTGACGCCGCTGGCCGTCGCGTCGATGGCCGATCCGCGCGGCCTGTTGCTGGAGCTGAGCGATCCGGAATTCGACTGGGCGATTCCTGTTTACGCAGCGCCCGCAGTGCCCGTCGCGAACCCGCAGCGCTGGGGCGTGGCGCAGGCGCAGGCGCTGCGTTTCGCGGCCAGTCTGGACGGCGAGGTGCTGCAGGTGCTGGGGCAACTCGACAGCCTGCGCACCTGGGGGTCGGCGCGCAACTACACCCGGCTGGCGACGCTGACACCCGTGCAACGCACCTACAGGCTGCAGGCGATCACGCGGTTCCCGGTGCTGGTGGCGCCGGTGTTGCTATCGGCGCACCATCGCCTGGAACTGTTCGGCGGCAAACGCCACGCCTGGCGCGAACATGACGACGCGGTGGTCGAGGCAATTGATCGGGGCCGCGACCTGACAGGAGCGCTGGCGGCCTTTTACGGCATCTCGCGCGCTCTGGTACGCAGCGCGGTGTGCCAACGCATGTGGGGCAGTACCGCACTGTCGCACCGGGACTTCCTGTTGCTGCTCGACGCTCTGGCGCCCGAACAGCGGCCCGCAAGCTGGGAAGAAATCGAGCCCTTCGTGCCAAATCTGCCCGCGCTATGGGGACTGCTGGGCGAACGGGATCGGCTCGTGGCGCTGGGGCGCGCGGTTTTTCGGCCCGGTTGGACCGCGCTGTGGCGCGCTTGCGCACAGCGCTTTGAGTCGCTGCCGGCAGTGCTGTTCGATACCGGCGACTTTCTGCGCGCCGCAACGGCGCAGGCAGAAAATACGCTCGGCGCTGGCGCTTGGAGCACCACCCGGCTGGCGCTGGCCTGGATGCGTTCGCGTGGCCTGGTGTCGCTGTTGAATGCATCGCGGCGGTGGCACGCGGCCTACCGTGCACCAGTCGACCCGGACCAATGCACAGAAGTGCTGCCGCGAGTGCTGGGACCGCTTGAAACTGCCGAAGGATCAGCCTGCGAGATCGACGACCGGCCCGGCCTGGTGCGCGAAGGTGACGAAATGGGCCACTGCGTAGCCGACTACTGGATCGATTGCTTGCAGCACGGGCACCGCATCGTGAGCCTGCGCCGCCCCGACGGGGAGCGCGCCACTGCCCAATATCAGCCCAGCCCGACGGCTGCCGACACAACAAACTACCGCCTGGTTCAGCTGCGCGGGCCGCAGAACGACGACATCAGCGAAGCGATGGATGACTGGGCCGCCCAGGTGCAAGCCGAACTGAACGCTGTGCCGCGTCGGTCCGCCCGCGCGGCGGCGCTGGCAGCAGCAACGGCACGTGCCCTTCGCCAAGGCGATGCGCCGATCCCGGCTGCGTATGTGCCGCTGGACCGCGAAAGCGCGCGCGAACTGGCTCGCGTGCTGGCGCGCCACGCGGCCCAACCCGAAAACCGGCCCCTACCCGGCGAACTGCTGCGCGCCAGGGTTGCGGGCTTTGGCTACCACAACGGTGCGGCGGTGCAAGCGCAGCTGACACCCGGGTGCGCGCTGGCGCTGGTGCGCGAGCCGCACAACCCGCATGACGCGATGGCAGTGCGTATCGATGGTTGCACGGTAACCCTCGGCTATGTACCCCGCCCGGTCAACGCCGACATCGCCCGGCGCCTGGACGCGGGCGAGGCACTGGCGTGCCAGGTGATCGAATGCGATCCCGCTGCCGAACCCTGTACGCGGCTGGTCTTTGCCATCACCCTGGAACCGGCTCAAGATGTTGTGAGCCTGCGCAGAGTTTTTTGAGACGGCACAAGTCCAGCAATTCCCCATCTGCCGCATACAACAGGTAGCTGCCAGGTTCAACCTCAATCACGTAGCACGCGGGATGCCGAAATCGCGCGCCATGGTCGCGAACGGCCATCGGAACCCGTGGGTCGTTCACAATCCAAACGTCTTGCCCGACCCAGTCTTTGTTCAGTATTTGCATGTTTCAGGCTACTCCGCAGGGTGAATCCTATGACGCCACACCGACCAGCGATTCGCTATCAAAACCAGAGCTGCTTACGCAGGTGCAGCAAACGCTGGAGCCCTTTTCCCCTTAGAGCTTCTACTTACTGCTTGTTCGACGGAACGGGCACTTTGCGTGCCCGTTCAAACAGCGGCATGACCTTGGGCAGATTGGCCTGAATTTCGGCGATGCGTTTGCTGCCCGAAGGGTGGGTCGACAGCCACTGGGGCGGCGCGCCCTTGCTGGCGGCCCCCATCTTTTGCCACAGTGTGACGCCAGCGCGGGGATCGTAGCCAGCCCGGGCGGCGAGTTCCATGCCCACCAGATCGGCTTCGGACTAGTCTTCCCGGCTGAATTCCAGCGTGAGCAGTTGCGCGCCGTAGTTGGTGACCGTTTGCCCAAACTGCCCAAACCCCAGCACCTGGCTCAACACATTGGCGCCGATGTTGGTGGCGGCGTTCTTGCCCATGCGCTCGCGGGCGTGTTCGCGTAGCGCGTGCGCCACTTCATGCCCCATCACCATGGCCACCTCGTCATCGGTCAACTTCAGTTGTTGCAGGATGCCACTGTAAAAGGCGATCTTGCCGCCTGGCATACAGAAGGCGTTGATCTGGTTGGAGCCGATCAGGTTGACTTCCCAGCGCCAGTCGCGGGCGCGGGGGTTCCAGGCAATGGCGAATGGAATAATTTTCGCAGCGATGGCGCGCAAGCGTCGCAACTGGGCATTGTCCGCAGATGCCAGGGCGTTCTGCTGGGCCGCCTGGCTGAGCATTTGCGCATATTGCTGTGCGCTGGAACGCTCCACCTGATCGGCTGGCACCAGCTTGGTAAAAGCCGAGTTGCGCCCCACCTCGACACCTTCTGCCGGTGGCCTGTTCTGCGCAGACACCGGCACCGCCAGCACCAGCACCAGCAGGCCGACGCACAGGCTGTGCAGGTGGGCGCTGGCAGCGCTGCTACTTGGAATAGACGCTGGCGCCACCCTTGCCTACCGCCAGCAACTGGGCCTGCACATAGTTCAGCGCCAGCAGATCGGCCGTGGTGTTGCTGGTTTGGCGCGTCCAGGTGGCTCCGGTCGGGCTGGTCCATACGGCACCACCGGCTCCAACGGCAACAAACTGGCTGTATGAGGCCGTCACTGCGCGCAGATCGGAGGCGGGACTGAGCGTCTGTGCCGTCCAGGTCACGCCGTCAATGCTGGTCAGTATGGTTCCACCATCGCCCACCGCGGTATAGGCGTACGAGGTGTAGTACTGCACAGCCACGGCACGCAGATTGGCCGTGGTGTTGGAGGTGGCCGCTGTCCAGGTCAGTCCGTCAGTGCTGGTCAGCACGGTGCCCCCAGCACCTACAGCCATCCACAGACCCACTCCAGAGAAGGCTACGCCGTACAAGTTGGCGCTACTGGGCACGCTGGTCGCGGCGGTCCAGGCAAGGCCGTCGGTAGATGTGATCACGGTACCGTTGTCGCCTACGGCAACCAGCCGCGCGCCATTGAAGGCAACCGCGTTCAGCCGTGCCGTCGTGCCGGAAGTCGCTGTGGTCCAGGTGGACAGGTCTGAGCCATATAACACGCTGCCGGCATCCCCCACCGCATAAAAATTGGCAAAGGCATAGGCCGCCGCGTACAGTTCGGGGCGACCGGATCCGGCCACCGCAGTCCAGCTCAGGCCATCTGCACTGTGGTACATCGCACCGCCAGCACCTACTGCCAGATAACGCTGCACAGAATCGCTCGCAAGGCCATACGTGATGCCGCGCAGATCGCCGCTGCCCAGCCCCGCGGCCGTGCCCACCTGCCAGACGCTGCCTGCAGGCCGGGGTACTACTGCGACGGAAGGTGTCTGTGCACCCCCCGGACCACCATCAAAACGTCCGTTGATGGTGAACGCGTAGGACACGCCGTTGGTCAACCCTGTCACCACGTAGGGGGAGGTGACATTGAGCACGTCCACATGGTTGGGCGTCGTAAACAACTCGTCGGTAGAAATACGCGTTCCGGGCGCGTAAAACAGCCAATACTGCACATCCTTGTCAGGCGTCCAGGTTATGGTGACCTGACCATCTCCGGGCTCGACTTTTATGCCTCCTACCGGCGGCGACGCTGAACTGCCGCCGCCACAGCCACCCACCAGCGCTACGAGCACAAGGGCGGCAAATTTCAGCCAAAGCGAATGAAATGACATGAGAGTGGGTTCCCCAACAGCGGTTGACAAAGACCGACCGAGTTTAGATGACTTTGGTTTGTGTTTCAAAACGCCCACTGAACGGATCGGCCATTTACCAAACTTTACCCCCAAGCCATTCGACACGCACACGCAGGGCCAGGCACATCGCTAGACTGCGTCTATGAGCCAAAACCTTTTGATGATTGAGGACGACAACCGGCTGGCCGCGATGGTGGCGCAGTACCTGGAGCAGTCCGGCTATGTCCTGCACCACGCTGGCGACGGCCAGAGTGGGCTGGCGCAGCTGGCCAACCCGCCGCACGGCAAAGCGTTCGAGCTGGTGATTCTGGACCTGATGCTGCCCGATATGGATGGGCTGGACGTCTGCCGGCGCATCCGTGCCATGGCCGCGCCGCTGGCGCAGGTCCCGGTGCTGATGCTCACCGCCAAGGGCGACGCGATGGACCGCATCATCGGGCTGGAAGTGGGTGCCGATGATTATTTGCCCAAACCCTTTGAACCACGCGAATTGCTGGCACGCATACGCGCCGTGTTGCGACGCAGCGGTGAGGGTGCTGCCTCGGCACATACGGTGCTGCGGTTCGGTGCGCTCTGCATCGATCGCGATGCGCGCACCGTATCGGTGGCCGATGCCCCGTGCGACCTGACGTCCTACCAGTTCGATCTGCTGGTAGCCCTGGCCGAGCGGGCCGGCCGGGTACTCACCCGCGACCAGATCATGGAAGCGGTGCGCGGACGGGAACTCGAAGCGTTTGACCGCTCCATCGACGTACACATGGGCCGCATCCGCGCCGCCATTGAGAAAGATGCCAAAGACCCAAAACGCATCCTCACGGTACGCGGCGTCGGCTACGTTTTTGCCCGGCAGCAGGACTGAGGCAGCGTGCTGAACAAGCTGTATATCCGCATCTGGCTGGCCGTGGTGCTGGCGGTGGCAGTGCTCACATTCCTGGTGGGATGGGCCTGGCGCATGGCAGCCGAACCGCCTTTGCGGGAAGTGGTGGTGCGCAACCAGTCGGGGGAAGTCATTGGCAACGGCCACGCCCCGTTGCGCCGCCCCGGTATGCGCCGTACGCCCCTGCAGCCCAACGGGGATCTGGACGGTGACGGCGAGCCCGATGTGCCACCCCACCTGCGGGGCGAGCCACCACCGGAGCCGCGCGGGCGCTTTGGTGACGGCCCGGAGTTTGAAGTGCGCATGCAGGACGGGCAAACCATGCACCTGCATCTGCCCCGTGCGCGTGCGTCAAACTGGCGTGCACCCTTCGGATTTTTCTGGACGCTGGGGCTGGTCGCGGTCGCAGTGGCGCTGGGCACTTACCCGATTGTGCGGCGCCTCACGCGCAGGCTCGAATCCCTGCAGCACAGCGTGGAGCAATGGGGTGACGGCAACCTGAGCGCACGTGCTCCCGAAACCGGCTCGGACGAAGTGGGATTCCTGGCCGCCCGTTTCAACCATGCAGCGCAGCAAGTGGAGGCCCTGGTGAAGGCGCGTGATGCCTTGTTGGCCTCGCAAAAATCACTGCTCGCCAATGCCTCACACGAACTGCGCTCGCCCCTCACACGTATCCGCATGGGGCTGGAACTCATGGGGAACACACCCGGTTCCGCAGCCAAAGAAGAGATTGCGCGCAACATCGCCGAACTCGATCTGCTCATAGAAGAAATCCTGCTGGCGAGTCGGCTCGACGCCAAGGAGTCCGACCTGGGGACCGTCGAAGCAGTCGACCTCGTCGGACTGGCCGCCGAAGAGTGCGCACGTGCTCAATCCACCCTCGCACTGCAAATGCCGGGGTCCGAATTGCTGGTGCCAGGTGTCGGTAAATTGCTGCGCCGTGCCATGCGCAATCTGCTGGAAAACGCCAGGCGGCATGCCCAGGGCGAGGTCACTCTGACCCTGCGCCAGGATGGCAGCCACGCAGTGATTCAGGTCTGTGATCAGGGTCCGGGAGTACCCGAAGCATTCCGAGAGCGCATTTTCGAGCCCTTTTATCGCCTTCCAGGAGCTTCTGAGCGCGATGGCGGTGTGGGATTGGGTCTGGCGCTCGTGCGATCCATCGCATTGCGCCATGGGGGCAGTGTGCGCTGCCGGGACAACCAGCACGGAGGCGCCTGTTTCGAAATTTTCCTTCCACAGGCATCTGCGTAGCGTCCAGACCGGCTCCCAAATGGTGTGCCTGGTCATTTCTTGACCTAAGTCATGCATTTTTGTGAAATTTAGCTGCAAATTCACCCGAATGGGGGATACCGCCGTCGCTCCAAACCCCGTAAAGTTGATCCCAGCTGCTGTCACAGTTCACCAGGATCGAAGCCCAGACAGTCTATAAGTCTGGCTTCAACAGGTTCCAACGACGTCTCTTCGGAGACTTTTTTAGCCACCCCCGGGTGGCTTTTTTTTGCGCCCTTATCGCCCGAAGATGTGGATCGCATTCGCGACTTTGCGCTGGTTCGGCTCATTGGCGGGGCGATCCATCACCGCATGGCCCTGCACGAACAAGGTGCTACTGCCACCGCCATCCAGATTGACCGCATTCAGCACACCCAGGTCGGCCATGATGCGGGAGAGTTGCACCAGACTGAGCCCCAAAACGGGCGGCTTGCGCCCCTCTGCGGTCACGATGAACAGGTAACGTGTGGTGTCGTCCAGCCCTACCGCAGTACGCGGATGCAGGGTTTCGCACAAGTTCTTGCACTGTGCGTCGTCTTGCACAGTGCGCACCTGTCCCTGGTTCACCAGCCAGGGAGTTCCGGCAACCACGTTGTGCCAGGCTGGTTTCAATTCAAATGGGGGCGTCAAGACTACGGTGCAATGTTGTTGCACGTCACAGGCCAGCAGCGGACTGTGCTGTTGCGACATCACCGCAGACCAGGCAACGCCGTTACTCACCGTGATTCCGCGCGGCTGGAAATTGCGGTCAAAGAAGGACGCGTTGGCGCTGACCACGCTGCGCTGCGTACCCGCCATACTGTCAATCGTCTGCCCACGCTCGTCACCTGCGGACACTTCAAAGCGCACCGCGGCCAGGTCCACCCGCACGACGTGCACCATGCTGTTGGCCACTGGCGAGCGTTTGGCGTAGAGAACACCAGGGCTAACGATGGTCCAGTCCCCAGGAGGCGCTGTCTGCGGCGCCGGCGTCCCACAGGCCAGTAGCTGGCTGATGACGGACCATACGGCGAACCAGCGCAGCCCGCGGCAGATAAAAGTCACAACACCCGGTTCCAGGCAAGATCAAGCAACCGTGCTTCCCAACTTGAAAAGCTGGAATAGGCAGCGCGATGTTTCTCAGGGTTGGCACCGGTGCCGCCGATCGCAAAAATGACACCATTGCCGCGCTCCGGGTCAAACACCACAGCCGAGGTCAGGCCGTAGGCATCGCCCAGATGCCCCCACGCCTGAACGCCTCCGCGTTGCAATAACCGGTCGCCAAAGCCGTCTGCTCCGGCTTGTGCGCTGCGGTCAATGAAGTGCTGCAAACCCAACCCCCACGCCTGAAGCATTCCGTTGACCGAGTCGCCATTGCGCTGCTGCGCATCCAACCTCCACTGCTCGGTCAGCAGAGACTGCACGCTTGTGCGCGACAGAAAATTGCGGCCATTGAACTCACCCTGACGGACAAGCATCTGCACCACCATGGCCAGATCCTGCACGCGCGTGCGCAAACTGCCCTGCGGCCCAAACAGCGTGCCATTGCTCCCAAGGACATACGACTTCGGCACCGCCGGTGCCGCAGGCCGCACACCATCAATAGCGTCGGTTTGGGCGATCCACGGGCCTGCGGTGTTCCACGTTTCATCGACAGAGCGTTTACGGTACAGCGTGGCAAGATTCGACAACTCGGCATCGGAGAACTGGCTGGGATCGAACCCGCCCTGCATGCCCAGCGGACCCAGCACTTCCTGTTGCATCAGGCGGTCAAAGCGCATGCCACTGGCTCTCTCCATCACGCTGGCCAGTACGCCATAGTTGAAATTGCAATACTGAAAGTAGGTGCCTGGCGCGTGCGGCAACCAGCTGCGCCCGGTACCGTAGTGCTTGCCAGAAGGTAGCAGAACACTGTGCAGCGGCACATCGGCATCAAACCGGTAGCCACCGTCATCGCTGATGGACGCCCGGTGCGACAGCAGGAGACGGGGTGTGATGGCCGCGCGCGGATGGCCGGGATGGCGCAAGGTAAACCCCAGCATCGTGGAGACATCCGCATCCAGACCGAGCTTGCCAGCATCCACCAGGCGCATGATGCCCAGCGCCACCACCAGCTTGCTCACCGAGGCCATGCGAAATAACGTGTCACGCGTGACCGGCAGATCGGGATGTGCGCCGTGCGCCAGCACCCGTCGCCCCAGCAGCGCTTCAAACACGGTCTTCCCGGCTTGCATGCAGAGCACGGACAGACCCGTGAGCGGACGCTGCGGGTCGTCCACCAGCGCCTGCAATGCCGCTGTGAGGGAGCGATCGCCGTCGGCGGTTGCCGTCACTGGGGGTCCGGCTTTACCCATGGTGGGAACTACCCAGGCCATGCCACCCAGAAGGGCGGAGCGTCGGGTCCATTGCAACGGGGGCGGGGGCATACAAACACTCCTTGAACGCTCGCTTGTGAATCATACTGATTGCTATCGTTTTGGTAGCTGCTCGCGCCCATTTCACGGGCGCCATGACACTATATTGCTTAAGATGTTTCATGCGCTCGACGTCACAGGTTTATCCCACACCAGCGTCGCCGCCACACAATGCGCCTGCAAATCCGGCACACAGCGCATCGTCAGTTCGCCGGGCAGCGCTTGGCGAAAACCCTGCTCGATCAACGGACTCAGACACTGGGCGCGACCTGCCAACACGACCGGACGTGGCCCAAATCGTTGCGCCAGACAGACTGCCAAGTGCGCCAACGCATTCCCGGCACGCAGCAACAACTGGCGCGCGGCCTCATCATCAGGTGCTGAAGCTGCAACCTGCAAGGCGAGTTTGCCGATGGTGCCGCGGTCGGATCCATAAATGAAACTGCGTGAGTTGGCCCAGTCTTCACCCCCCACTGCAGCCAAAATCTGCTGTGCCATGGCCGAAGTGCGCCAGGCACCGGGCATCCGGTCTTCATTGCGCCATACCAGCGCCATGGCCTGCACGGCGATCCAGTAGCCACCGCCCTCATCGCCCAGCGCCGGCCCCCGTCCACCAGCACGGTGAAAATGCCCCTCGATGTCCAAGAAAGTGGCAATCGATCCTGTTCCGGCGTACACCAGATAGCCCTCACCCGGCGCAAAGGCCGCCCTGTAGGCGATGGTCATGTCATTGGTCAGCGTGACATGGCCAGGCGCCAGTGGCAACACCGAGCCCAACAATTCCCGCAATGTCAGCTCGCTACCGGGATCTCCGAGCCCGGTAAAACCTGCGACTACGCCAACACGCTGGGTTCCAATGAGAGGCAACACGGCAGCCGCCAGTATCTGTAAGGTGCTGCGTATCTCCTCGATCCCGGTCGGCGACGTCAGTTGCAATCCACTCATGCCGCCTACCTGCCCCTGTGCAACGATGGCACCATTGCGACCGGCCAGCGCCCAGCGTGTTTGGGTGCCGCCGGCGTCAAGCCCCAGCCCCCAGACCGGTTCCTCGATGTCAGCAGTTGTCTCGGCCGCGCTCACAGGATCGGCTCCATCACGCGGTACCCTTGGCGTGGACTTTCATTACCGACCCGATCCAACGTAGACACCACCAATGCGTTGAGCAGGTCGCCATTGGGACTGCGCTTGAGCAACTCGAGTCCGGTCTGCCCGGTGGTGTGTAGCGCCCAGCGCGTACCGTAGCGCAGCCAGAGGACCCAACGCAGATGTGTCGCATTGGGCGGTTCAGCCTGGAGCTGCAACTGGTAGTCTCCCTCACGCCGTGATGTCAGTTCGACCTTGAATGAGCCCACACGGTCCGCGCTCATCCAGGGTGTTGCCGGCACCAGAGCCGATTGGGCGTACAAGTCTGCTTGCAACTGCTCGCCCAAACCCTGGCGATTACCCATTAGCGCCACCATGCTGAAGTGCACATGTCCACTGTCTGGCGCACGTGCACGCACCAACGCGATCTGATCGGCAATTTCCTGCGATGCCCACGTTGTGGGCGGCTTGGGCGTGACGTTTTCGGCCGCAACCCGGCTGGTAAACAAACCTGCCCACACATGGCGGTTTTGCGTATTTTGCTGGTGCCAGTAGTTCAACAGCGGGCCGAATGCCTGCTCCTTGGTGGCAATGGTCCAATACAGCTGCGGCACCAGATAGTCGAACCATCCCTGCGCCACCCAGCGCTCCACGTCGGCATAGAGCTTGTGGTACTGGCTAAAGCCACGAATCTCGGGCGGGCGCAATTCCGGACGACCCAGACCAAAAGGACTGATGCCAAATCGCACCCAGGGCTTGGTCTTGCGAATACCGCGGTAGATGCGTTCAATGAGCGCATCCACATTGCTGCGCCGCCAGTCATCGCGGCCCAAGACGCCACCCGCATCGAGATAGCGCTGCCAGGAAGGCTGGTCGGGGAAATCCACCTCTGCTTTGGGGTTGTCGCTTTGGGCTCCCTGGGTCACGGGGTAGGGATAGAAATAGTCATCGATATGAATGCCATCGACGTCGTAGCGCTGGAGCACGTCCAAGAAAACCGCCAGACTATGGTCGGCAGCCGCAGGCTCGCCGGGGTCGATCCAGAGCTGGTCTCCATATTGCTTGACCCAATCAGGCCGGGTCTTGCTGAGATGGCTGCTGGCGGCGGGCGATGCTGCCTTGCTCTGACGTGCCCGAAACGGGTTGAACCACGCATGCAACTCCAGGCCGCGCGCGTGCGCCTCAGAGATCCACAGTGCCAGCGGGTCGTACCACGGCTCGGGGGCCTGGCCCTGGGTGCCAGTCAGGTATTCGCTCCAGGGTTCGAGCTCGGACGCATACAGCGCATCTGCACTGGTTCGCACCTGCAAAATGATGGCGTTCAATCGCAATGCCACCGCCCGATCGAGCATCGCACGCATTTCAGACTGCTGCTGGGCCGTGCTGAGCCCCTTGCGACTGGGCCAATCAATATTGGCTACGGTAGCGACCCAGGCGGCCCGGAACTCTCGTGGTGCCACCGGTGCCAGCGCTTCCATGTCCTGCGCCGGGCGCAGTGAGACTCCCCCCAATGGCTCCAGCACCGTGCTACAGCCACCCAACGCAGCTGCCGCTCCAACGCCCGCGACAGCTGTCAACGACAGAATCTGACGTCGGTTGAGACAAGACATGGACTTATACCTTTATGAACCAGCCTTTGCGCCAAAGCGCCCAGGCGATGACAAACAGGCCACTGGTAAACAGCAGCGCAAACGCAAGTGACGCATTCACCGGCGCCAACCCCGATGCCTGCAAGGGCGCAAACAACCAACCCTTGAGTGTCAGACTGGGAGTCATCCGGATGAACCCGAGCATTTTGGCAATTAAACCCGAGAGCGCAAACAGAAACAGGGCGTTCATCCCAAAAATGACCAGAGGCTTCGCAAACCAGGAAGCGCTCGCGCGCAAGTGACTATCCGGTTGCGCGTCCAACAGCCAGTAACACACGCCAAACAGCAAACAGGCCCATCCCGCCGTGAACAGCACATAGGCAGGCGACCACAAGCTCTTGTTGATCGGCATGCTCCACGCACCCAGCACCTGACCGATCCATAGCAAGGCCAGACCCAGCACCAACAGCCACACGGTCTTTTCCATTGGATCGCGTGGCTGCGCCAGCCAATGCCCTACCAGTACACCCGCAAGCTGGCTGGCCACCGCAGGCAATGTAGACAGCAGCCCTTCCGGATCCCAGGTGGTACTGCTGCGCCACAAATGCCCCTCCATCAGCGTACGGTCCAGCCAGGCACCCACATCCTGCCCGGGCTGCAGTGAACCGGTATGCCAAACGCCCTGCGCGTCGGGGACCGGCACCAAGGTCTGCACCAGGGTATAGACAACAAGCAGCCCGATGAGCCACACCAGTTGCCCGCGCCACCGCCAATACAGAACGAGCGGCGCAGTCAGCAAGGTGCATAACCCCAGACGTTGCAAGACTCCAGGGATACGCAGCTGCGCCAGATCAAAGGTTGGTATGAAATTCAGCAGCAACCCGATGGCAATGATCACTGCTGCCCGGCGTACTGTTTGTATGAGGAGCACGTGCCGCGGATCCCCCAGTGCAGCGCGGCGTCCCAGACTGATCGTCATAGAGATACCACTGATGAACACAAAGAAGGGAAAGATCCAGTCAGTAAACGTCCAGCCATCCCACTTCGCGTGCGCCAGTGGACCATACAGGTGACCCCAATCACCCGGGTTGTTGACCAGCAGCATGGCGGCAATGGTGAAGCCCCGAAACGCATCGAGCGACACCAAACGCTCTTTCATGCCGACTCTTTCTTTCCGAAGCCCTCAGGAATCTTGATCAACGCAGCCATGGCAAATGAGGGGACGGTGGCGACCAGTACCCAGATGAAAAAACTGGTATAGCCCAACTGCTGTTGCAACCAGCCGCTCCACATGCCCGGCAACATCATCCCGAGTGCCATGAAGCCAGTGCAAATGGCGTAATGCGCAGTCTTGTGCGGGCCGTCCGCTACCAGAATCATGTACATCAGATAGGCTGTAAAACCCAGGCCGTAGCCGAACTGTTCCACCGCCAGCGCCACGCTGACGATGACCACATCCTGCGTCTGCGTCAAAGCCAGAAAAAGGAACACGGCATTGGGCACATGCATGAGCAGCACCAGCGGCCACAGTGCGCGTTTGAGTCCCACTTTGGAGATAACCCAGCCACCCAGCAAGCCACCAATGGTGAGCGCGGTCAGCCCGACCGTACCATAGGCAATCCCGACGGCCTTGGTACTGAGACCCAGGCCACCTGCATCGAGCTGATCCATCAAAAACGGCGTCGCCAGTTTGAGCAATTGGGCCTCTGGAAACCGGTACAGCAGCAAAAAGCCGAGCACCACCAGAATGCCGGGTTTCCTGAAGAACTCCGCAAAGACGCGGAAAAACTCCCCCACCAGAGCGCCGATCTCACTGTGACCTGCGCCTCGTGTGTCGGCTTGCGGCTTAGGCAGCACCAGCCAGTGGTAAAGAGCCATGGCGACAAACATGCCGGTGAGTACAAAGAACACGGTGGCCCAAGCGGTTTGCATGCTGCCCGTGCGCTCCTGTAGCACCCCTGCAAGGTAGACCAGTCCACCTTGCCCGCCGATATTGGCCAGTCGATAGAAGGTGGAGCGCACGCCGACAAAGGCCGCCTGGCTGTGCTGTGGCAACGCCAGCATGTAAAACCCGTCCGCCGCAATATCGTGGGAAGCGGAAGAAAACGCCATCAGCCAGAACACCGCCAGTGTCATCTTGAAAAAACCAGGGCCAGGAATGGTCAACGCCACACAGGCCAGCGATGCGCCCACCGCAAACTGCAGCGCCACAATCCACATTCGCTTGGTGCCAAAGAGCTCGATCAGGGGTGACCACAGCGGCTTGATCACCCAGGGCAGATACAACCAGCTGGTGTAGAGGGCAATGTCGGTGTTGTTCACGCCCATGTTCTTGTACATGATGACCGACAGCGTCATCACCACCACGTACGGGATACCCTGGCCAAAGTACAGCGTCGGTATCCAGGCCCACGGGTTGGTGGCGGGTTTGGTAGGAAGCGCGGTCATACGGCACCCAATGCGCGGCGCACGCTATCGCCAGCAGTGTCAAGTCGCTTGCGCGCAGCTGCCACATCGCAGCCCAGTTTGATGGCCACCAAGGCCACCTTCACATGGTGGTCGCAGGCCTGCAGCACCTCCCGTGCAGCGGCTTCGTCACAACCCGTGGCGCGCATGGTCAATGCAATGGAGCGGCGCACCAGTTTGGCATTGGTGGCCTTGAGGTCGACCATCAGGTTGCCATGCACCTTGTGGAGCCGCACCATCAACGCACTTGAAAAAGCGTTCAGCGCCATCTTCTGCGCACTGCCGGCTTTCAGGCGTGTGCTGCCGGAGATCACTTCGCTACCAGTGTCGAGCGTGATGCCGATGTCAGCCAGCCTGGTCACCGGTGCATCCGGGTTGTTGGCCAAACCGATGGTCAGCGCGCCCACCGCTTTTGATGCTTCGAGCGCACCCAGCACATAGGGTGTCGCGCCTGAGGCCGCAATCAGCAGCACTACATCATTGGGGCCGACATGCACGCCCTGCACATCGCGCGCGCCCTGCGCGCGATCGTCTTCCGCGCCTTCGGCCGCCACAAACATGGCATCGGCACCACCTGCGATGAGGCCCACCGCTCGCTCGCGCGGCCAGGAAAACGTGGGGTAGAGCTCCACACTGTCGAGCACACCGAGACGCCCCGATGTTCCTGCTCCCGCGTAGATCAGCCGCCCTCCGCGTTGCATGCGGGTCACTGCGGCGTCGACCGCTCGTGCCAATTGGGGGCCTGCTGCGCGCACCGCGGAGACGGCTTGAAGTTGATCTTCCACCAGAGCACTCACCAGATCTTCAGTGGCGTAGAGATCGAGATCGGCGTGGGCGGTGCTCGGTGTTTCAGTATTCAGCATGCAGTCGTTCTCGCTTTGGACGGGCACAAGGGGCTCGGGTTTTGATTTTGACACGCTATAGTTTGCGATTCCGAGCGGAGCCAATCAAGCCTATGAACCCCATTGTTTTGCTGAGCGTTGTTCTGGGCTATTTCTGCTTATTGCTAGGCGTGGCGTGGCTCACCTCGCGGCGGGCCACCAACGACAGCTTTTTCATCGGTAACCGCAGCAGCCACTGGCTCCTGGTGGCATTTGGCATGGTTGGAACGTCGCTGAGTGGCGTCACTTTCATCAGTGTGCCCGGTGCCGTCGGGCGCGATGCGTTCAGCTACTTTCAGCTGGTCGCCGGCCATCTGATCGGTTTCATGGTCATTGCTTTTGTGCTGCTGCCCTTGTACTACCGGCTCAACCTCACGTCCATTTACCACTACCTCGGCCAGCGTCTGGGCACCACGTCCTACAAGACCGGCGCCTCATTTTTCATTGTTTCACGCACATTTGGTGCCACTGCCCGGCTCTATCTGGTGATCAACATTCTGCAGGCGGCCATTCTTGACCGACTCGGCGTGCCGTTCTGGGTTACCACCCTGGTCATTTTGCTGATGATTCTTCTCTACACGTTTGAGGGGGGCGTGAAGACCATCGTCTGGACCGATACGCTGCAAACCAGTTGCATGTTGATCGGGCTGCTGATCTGTGTCTACTTTTTGCTCGACCAGATGCACATTGGCCTTGCTGAAAGCCTCGCAGCCATGGAACAGCGCGGACTCTCGAAAATTCTGGTGCTGGAGAGTGACAGCCGACTGTTTGTCGTCAAGCAAGTGCTGGCGGGCATCTTTATCACCATTGCGATGAGTGGCCTGGATCAGGAAATGATGCAGAAGAATATTTCGGTCCGAACACTGGCCGATTCGCAGAAGAACATGGTGTTGATGGCGCTGGTGTTCACCGGGGTTGTGCTGCTGTTCCTGTTTTTGGGCGGCTTGTTGCACCTCTTTGCGGCACAGTCCGGGATGCAGGAAACCGGTGACAAGCTCTTTGCCGCAGTGGTTCTGGGGCACATGCCGGCATTCATCCAGATCATCTTCATCATTGCGCTGATCTCGGCTCTGTTTCCCAGCGCCGATGGCGCCATCACTGCGCTGACTTCGAGCTTTTGCATTGACCTGCTGGGCTTACAGTCGCACTCCGACTGGAGTCCCGAGCAGAAGAAACGGGTACGCCAGCACGTGCACCTCGGATTTGCGGCGCTGTTCCTGGCGCTGGTCATGGGCTTCAAGTGGATCAACGACCCCAGCATGATCGGGCTGATTCTCAAACTCGCCGCCTACACCTACGGCCCCCTGTTGGGACTATTTGCATTTGGAATTCTCACCCAGCGCAGCGTACGGGATCGGTGGGTACCCTGGGTGGCTTTTGCCTCGCCCGCGCTGTGCTTTGCGATCGATGCCAACCAGCGCGCCCTGTTTGGCAGCTACCAGCTCGGCCTGGAGATTCTGCTGTTGAACGGCGCACTCACGTTTGGCGGTTTGTGGATGCTGTCGATTCCCAAGAAACCGCATGCTGCGTTGTGACGCTGTGCCTGCGTTGCCTCACCCATACCTATTTGTTATGCACACGTGCACAATTGCTATGTTCTTGCGCCTATGCGCTGATGTAAGCTGATCCGACTATGTCTTCTAACCCGCCATCTCCTTCTTCCAACAAGCTTATGCTGACCGAACCATTCTTGCAGCGTGTCGCTGTCCTGTGCACTGCAGTTTTGGCACTGCTGTTGGGTGGTTGTGCCTCCGGCGTGCGCATTGACAACAGTTTCACGTCCGAAAATCAGGACAGCCGTGTGCTGTTTCTGGTGCTGCACTACACCGTGGGCAATTTTGAGAGCTCTCTGAAGATGCTGACCAAGCCTTCCAACAGGCCGGTGTCGAGCCACTATCTGGTGCGCGATGAGCCTGTCGTGACATACCAGTTGGTGCATGAAACCAACCGCGCGTGGCATGCCGGCCCGAGTTTCTGGAAGGGGCACAACAACCTCAATGCCAGTTCGGTTGGCATTGAAATCGTCAACCCTGGGTGGGTCAAGGGTCCCGATGGCGTTCCCGTGTATGCCCCCTTTTCGGAAAAACAGATCGACGAAGTCGTCGCACTGTGCCAGGAAATCGTCGCTCGCCATGACATCAAGCCCGATCGCATCGTAGGCCACGCCGACATTGCGCCTGGGCGCAAGCAGGATCCCGGCCCCCTGTTCCCGTGGAAGCGACTGGCCGACGTGGGTCTGATTGCCTGGCCCGATGCTGACATGGTGGCCAATCGCAAAGTAATTTATGAGATGCAGTTGCCAGATGCAGCCTGGTTTCAGGGCAAGCTGGCCGATTACGGATTCGGCACCTCCAGCAGTGGCGAGTTTGACGCCCTGACGCGCGACAGCATGATTTCCTTTCAGATGAAGTTTCGTCCCACCCGGTACGACGGCCTAATGGATGCCGAAACGGCCGCGCTGCTCGATGTCGTCAATACCCAGGAGGGCATGCGGCTGACCGCGCCCGCAACACCCACCAACCGACCCTACACGTCCCGCTGGTAGCGGCTCCCACCATGGCTCTCTCCTACATCTGGTCCGGGTTTTTCCTTGTCGGGTTTGCTGCCGCTTTCGCGCAGTGGTTGTTCATGGGCGACACCGAGGTTTTCAAACGCGTCATTGATGGCACATTCTCCTCCGCCAAGGTAGCCGTCATGGACATTGCGCTGCCACTGGCAGGCGTCATGACGCTGTGGCTGGGCTTGCTCAACATTGGCGAGCGTGCCGGTGCCATCGGCTTTATTGCGCGGGCCATCGGCCCGTTTTTTTCGCGCATCTTCCCTGAGGTGCCCAAGGACCACCCAGCCACGGGCCATATGGTGATGAATTTTTCGGCTAATTTCTTGGGCCTGGACAATGCGGCCACGCCTTTTGGCCTCAAAGCCATGGACAGCCTGCAAAGCCTCAACCCCAACAAGGAAGAAGCCACCAATGCGCAGATCATGTTTCTGGTGCTGCAAACGTCCGGGCTGACGCTCATACCCATCTCCATCATTGCCCAACGCGCCGTGCTGGGGGCAAAAGACCCCTCCGACGTTTTTCTGCCCATCCTGATTGCAACCTATGTGGCAACCCTGGTGGCGCTGATTACGGTATCCATCAAGCAACGTATCAACCTGTGGGACCATGTGATTCTGGGCTGGCTTGGCGGCATTACCGCGGTCATTGGCGGCATGGTCTGGGCCATGGTGAACTTCATGACGCGAGCCGATATCGAACTGTTTTCCAAAGTGGCTGCCAATGTCACGCTGGCCACCATCATCGCGGCGTTCCTGATTGGCGCGCTGCGCAAGAAAGTGAATGTATTCGATGCCTTCATTGATGGCGCCAAGGGCGGTATTCAGACTTCACTGACCATCATTCCTTACCTGGTCGGTATGCTGGTTGCCATTAGTGTGCTGCGCAATTCGGGCATCATGGGTTTCATCGTGAGCGGCTTCACCTGGGTCTTTACGCAATTGGGCTGGAATACCGATTTCACGCCGGCCCTACCCACAGCACTGATGAAGCCGATCAGCGGCAGCGGCGCGCGCGCCATGATGATTGATGCCATGCAAACCTACGGCGTGGATTCCTTTGTGGGACGCCTGGCAGGCATATTCCAGGGTGCCACCGACACCACGTTCTACATCATCGCGCTGTACTTTGGCTCGGTGGGCGTCAAGCGGGTACGCTATGCCATTACTTACGGCCTGATTGCCGACCTCGCCGGTGTGCTCGCAGCCATCTGGGTGGCTTATCTGTTCTTCCATTGAGCAATTGGCATGCGGCTGCGACACATTGAAGTTTTCCACGCTGTGATGCAAGCCGGCACCATCAGCGGAGCAGCGCAGATTCTGCACATCTCGCAACCGGCGGCAACCAAAGCCTTGCAGCATTGCGAACTGCGTCTGGGCCTGCCGCTCTTTGACCGCGTACGCGGCAAGCTTTACGCCACGCCCGAAGCGCAGCGCCTCTTTGTCGAAGTCGAAAAAGTCAACCGCGACCTGCTGTCGATCCGGCGCCTGGCCGCCAGCCTGCGCTCGGACGAAGCAGAGCAGTTGCGACTGGTAAGCAGTCCCACGCTAGGCGCCTCGGTCGTCCCGGATGCGGTGCGGCAATGGACGCAGGCCTTCCCCACGGCACGCTGCTTTCTCGCCACCAACCACACCCGCGAGATCGTCAGCGCCTTGCTGCTGGGCGAGGCCGACCTGGCTTTGTCGCTGCAAGACCCACACCATCCGGGCATCAAGACCGAGGCACTCGCCAGTGGATCGTTAATGGCCTTGTGTCCGCTTGACAGCCCCGAAGGCGCTCAGTCTGGCACGCTGGCGCTGACCGATATCAGCTCTCAAATCATCGCGCTCGAAGAAAGCGACCCTTTGGGTATGCTGGTGACCGATGCCTTCGAAGCGGCCAACGCGGTGCCACGCAGCCGGGTGACGGTGCAAACCTACCAACTGGCACGCGCACTGGTGGAAGCAGGTGCTGGCGTCACCGTGGTCGACCCCTTTACTGCCTCTTGCGCAGATCCGATGCGCGTGCGCATCCGGCCGCTGGAGGAGGGCGCACAGATTTCGCTGTTCCTGCTGACTGCGGCCACTGCGCCCCTGGCGCAGTCGTCGCGGCGACTGGTTCGTTTCGTTGCCAGTGTGGCGCAGGCACGCTTGAAGGCACTGGGGGTTTGACATGGAGAGCTCAGCATGACACTGCACCGCCGCGACTTTGTGCGCGCCCTCTCCGTTGGGGGAACCATTGCCGCCAGCCAAGCTACTGTCGCCAGTGCAACGACCGTACCGACCGCCGCTGGCGGGGCGGTCCAGCCAACCTTGCTGGCGCCGCGCCTGAAGGAAGGCGACACCCTGGGCCTGGTGAGCCCGGCCAACGCCACCTACGAGCGCGAACCGATGCAACTGGCCATTGAGGCGATCCAGGCCTTGGGGTTCAAGGTCAAGCTGGGTGCCAACGCCCGTGGCCGCTACGGACAATTCGCAGGCACAGATAGCCAGCGCGCAGCCGACATCAACGCCATGTTTGCCGATGGCACTGTGGCTGGCATCCTTGCCGTCACCGGCGGTTCGGGTTGCAACCGCATTGTGGACAAACTCGACTACGCGCTCATCCGCCGCAACCCCAAATTTTTCGGCGGCTTCTCAGACCTTACCGCGCTGGTCAATGGCATCACCCGGCAAACCGGACTCGTCACCTTTCACTGTCCGGTCGCGGAGTCGGAATGGAACGATTTCAGCGTGCGCCACTTCAAGGCCATGGTGATGCAGGCGCAGGCTTCGCTGCTGCGTAACCCGAGTGGCGAGCGTGGCGACAACCTGGTGCAAACGCAGGACCGCACCACCACCCTGCGTGGCGGGAAGGCACGCGGTCGACTGGGGGGAGGCAATCTGGCGGTGCTGTCGTCACTCGCCGGGTCGGCTTACATGCCCGATCTGCGCGGCGGCATTCTGTTTCTGGAAGAAATCAACGAATACATTTATCGTATCGACCGCATGCTGTCCACCTTGCGGTTGTGCGGTGCGCTGGACCAACTGGCAGGTGTTGTCATTGGCAAATTCACCAAATGCGAGCCTGGCGAAGGCAAGTTCGGCACGCTCACCCTCGACGAAGTCTTTGACGATTACTTTCTGCCATTGAATGTGCCGGTATACCGTGGCGCCATGATCGGCCACATCAAACGCAAGTTCACCATTCCAGTCGGTGCCGAGGTAGAGATCGATGCCGATGCTGGCACCATACAACTGCTCCATCCCGCGGTTGCCTAAACCCATGAGGCCACTTATGAGCACCCGACAGATCCTTGCCTTGTGTGTTGTGTTGTGGTGCGGGACCATCCTGGCGCAAGACAAAGGCAGTCTCACACCCACTGCGCTACCTCCACTGGATAACCCTGCCAATGCCAACACGCCGGCCAAAGCGTTGTTTGGACGTGCCACCAAAGCCGCGCCACTGGAGCCCGAACCGATTGGGTTCTATTCCCGCGGTTGCCTCGCGGGCGCCCAGGCATTGCCCGCAGACGGCCCCCATTGGCAGGCCATGCGCCCCTCACGCAACCGCAATTGGGGACACCCCGAGCTCATCCGCTTTATCGAGCGCTTTGCGCCTGCCGCTGCGCAGGCTAGCGGCTGGAACGGTATTTTGGTGGGCGATCTGGCACAACCGCGGGGTGGCCCCATGCTCACCGGTCACGCCTCACATCAGTTGGGGCTGGATGCCGACATCTGGCTAAAGCCCATGCCTTCGCAGCGGATGACGCGCGCCGAACGCGAAGAAGTCTCAAGCATCAAAGTAGTCCGCTCTGATCGCCTGGATGTGGACCCATCGGTATGGACGCAGGGGCATTTAGCGGTGCTGCGCACGGCCGCTCAGGACCCGCAGGTGCAGCGCATCTTTGTCAACGCGGCGATCAAGCGCGCTCTGTGCAGGGCTGAGAAGGGCGCGCCCTGGCTGCAAAAGATGCGCCCCGAGCACGGCCACGATTACCACTTTCATGTGCGTCTGCTGTGCCCCGTTGGCGCCACCCAGTGCGCCGTGCAAGACCCCACGCCGGAGGGCGACGGTTGCGATGCTTCTCTGGACTGGTGGTTCACCGACGAGGCACTGCATCCCAAACCCTCAGGCACTCCACCACCCCCGCTCACACTCATGAAACTGCCGCCGGAGTGTCGACGGGTGCTGGAAGCGAAGTAGCTTTTGCTACGTTTTATGTAGCGTTCTGCGCTTTATTGGCGGGCATTGCAGCCCGATTTCTGCATCAACACCAGCGCAAAAAGCCCAGGCCGAACACCTGCCGCTACAGCTTGTCGGTCAGCGCCGAGAGAATCTGCGCACTTGCCGGATCCAGGAGCAACTCGGGCGCGTAAAAGCGTACGGGGTCTTGCACAACCAGGCAGCACACCATTGACACGACCCGAATCGTCAATACACTGGATAGTGGAGAAATGAAAAGCTACTCCAATGAAACCGCCAGGGCCGTATTGCATGCACGGTTGGAAGCGCGCCAAAGAAAAACCTCTGTCCCGTGAGTATCCGGGAACCAGGCAAAACAGGGAGCCCTACCTTGACCCCGCAAGAATTCATCGCCCGCTGGGCCAACAACCCACTGACCGAACGCGCTGGTGCCCAAGCCCACTTTGACGATCTGTGCGACCTGCTGGGCGTGGATAAACCGCGCGACCCCGACAACTATTGCTTTGAGCGCGGCGCCAAAAAAGCCGGTGGCGGCGACGGCTGGGCAGATGTATGGAAGCGCGGCCACTTTGGCTGGGAGAACAAAAGCCCCAAGCGTGATTTGGTCAAGGCACTGGAGCAACTGCGTGCCTACGCGGGCAACCTGGACAACCCGCCCTTGCAGATTGTGTGCGACCGCGAGCGCATCGAAATCCACACGGTGTTCCGGGGCTACCCCGACGAACCCCGCACCATCTGGCTCAAAGACATTGGCGACCCGGCCAACTTGCAAACCCTGCGCTGGGTGTTTACCGACCCCGACAAGCTCAAGCCCCACAAGTCCAACGCCGCCATTACGCAAGAAGTGGCCGCCGAGTTTGCCAACCTGGCCAAGTCCATGCGGACGCGTGGGCTGGACGCCCAGCAGGTGGCCCATTTTTTGACGCAGTGCATTTTTTGCATGTTTGCCGAAGACGAAGGCCTGCTGCACGACAGCCCCACCGACAACAACGCGATATTTACCGCGTTGCTCAAATCCGCACAGACCGACACCACCCGGGCCGCGCAACGCATTACTAGCCTGTTTACCGCCATGCAGAATGACGGTGGCCAGTATGGCAACGACAGCATCACCTGGTTCAACGGCGGTCTGTTCAAGAAGATTGATGTGCCAGCGCTTACGCTGGAAGACATGGGCAGCCTCTACCGCGCAGCCGACCAGCACGATTGGCGCGCCATCGACCCCACCATCTTTGGCACGCTGTTCGAGAGCGGGCTTGACCCCAGCAGCCGCGCCGAACTGGGCGCGCACTTTACCGATGTGGCCACCATCCACAAGATCATTGACCCGCTGATTACGATTCCGCTGCGCGCTGAATGGCAGGTGGCCAAAGCCAGCATCGCCGCTGCCATGGCCAAGTTTGCAGGCAGCAAAGACAGCCTGCTAAACGCCACCAAGACGCGCGCCCAAAACGCCCACCGCAAGGCCGCTGAAAACACCTACTACGCCTACATGGAGCGGCTGCGCAACTTCCGGGTGCTGGACGCGGCCTGTGGCTCGGGCAACTTTTTATATCTGGCGCTGCATGCCCTTAAAGACCTGGAGCACACCGCGCAACTGGAGGCCGATGCCCTGGGCTTGCAGCAGCAGCAGCTTGGCATTGAATGCGGCACGCAAAACATACTGGGTGTTGAGATCAACGAATACGCCGCCGAGCTCGCCCGCGTTACTGTCTGGATTGGCGATATTCAATGGTGCCAACGCAATGGCCGCCCCATCCACAAGCGCCCGGTACTGCACAGCCTTGACAGCATCGAACACCGCGATGCGTTGCTGTGCTGGCCGGGGTCCGGGGGTACAAGTTCGGCGGCGCGAGCGGGGCTAGGGCCGGGGGCTCATGAACCTGCGGTTCCGAAATCGCCCCCAACCCTAGCCCCGCCCACACCGCCGAACCTGATGGGGCGTGGGGTCGCTGACGCTGCCCACGCAGGTGGAGCGCCAGTGGCGGGTTTTGCCGCTCCCTCTGTGGCTGAGCGCGGCACGGACGAATGGGGGTCGGATCACGATTTTGCGCAGCAAAACTCGTGCTCTGACCCCCATTCCGGAGCACCTGCCAACACGCTAATCCTGGAGGCTGACCCCATTTCCAGCGTCTTCGAAGCGCAGTGGCCGCAAGCCGATGTGCTGGTAGGGAATCCGCCGTTTTTGGGTGACAAACGCATGCGCTCGGAATTGGGCGATGCCTACACCGAAGCGCTGCGCAAAACCTACGAGGGCCGCGTGCCCGGTGGCGCTGACTTGGTGTGCTACTGGTTTGACAAAGCGCGGGTGGCGATAGAACAGGGACGCTTGCACGCTGCCGGACTGGTTGCCACCAACTCCATACGCGGCGGCAAAAATCGCGTCGTATTGGAAGCCATTGCAAAGAGTACCCGCATTTTCGAAGCGTGGAGTGATGAAGACTGGGTGAACTACGGCGCTGCGGTACGTGTGTCACTGGTGGCGTTTGGCAATGCGACACAAACCGCCATGTTGGACGGGCATGCTGCAGGCGAGATTCACGCCGACCTGAGCGCGTCTGATACGGGGCAGACATCCCTCAACCTGACTCACGCGAAACCCCTGCCGCAAAATCGCGCCGCCTGCTTTATTGGCGGCATGAAGAAAGGCCCGTTTGATATTCCCGGCCACATTGCCCGCCTATGGCTGACGCAGCCCAACCCCAACGGCCGCAGCAGCGCCGATGTGGTCAAGCCTTGGTTCAATGGTTTGGACTTCACGCGCAGGCATGCCGACAACTGGATTGTGGATTTCGGTCTGGACCGCTCCTTGGACGAGTCTTCGCTGTACGAAAGCCCCTTCGCCCACGCGAAAACCCACGTCAAGCCGCAACGCGATCTGGTGCGCAACGAACTGGAAAAGTCCCGCTGGTGGCTGCACGCCCGACCGGCACCCGATTTGCGCCGGGCCACGCAAAACCTCAGCCGCATGGTGGTTACGCCGCGTGTGGCGAAGTACCGGCTTTTTGCCTGGGTCAACCCGCACGCGATCATTGACGGCCAACTTGTGGCCACCGCCCGCTCCGACGACACCACCTTCGGCATTCTGCACAGCCGTTTCCACGAACTCTGGTCGCTCAAAATGTGCACCTGGATGGGTGTTGGCAATGACCCCCGCTACACCCCCACCACCTGCTTCGAAACCTTCCCCTTCCCCGAAGGCCTCACGCCTGCCGACACTGCGCACCAGCGCACCGAATTGCTGCCCAGCGGGGCGGTCATACCGGCACTTCTTTCGCCGACTACGCCAGAAAACGGGGTCAGAGCCGTGGACTTGGGGTTTAGCCAATTTCGTTCAGCGTCTTTGCGCTCCGAACAGGCGACTGTCCTGAATTCGGATCTGACCCCGTTTTCTTCCCCGCCCTCGCTTTCGAATGCCTCCCCCACCGGCTCTGCCTCCGAAAATTCAGCATCAAATACGGTTGCAGCAGTATCCACACACCCCGAGGTGGGGTTGCAGGGTGTGCCGGGAGCCGATTTGTGCGCATTTGGCACCATGAGGCCCCCGGCACACCCTGCAACTCCACCGGGCGCACACCAAAAAACAACCAACAACCCAGCCGAAAACACCGCCATCAGCACAACCAACACTACGGCAATCAACCCGCCCAACGCCAGAACCGCAGAGTTGATCGCCAAAGCCACCGCCATTGCCACCGCCGCCAAATCCCTCAACGACCGCCGTCAGGCCTGGCTCAACCCGCCCGAGTGGACGCACAGCGTGCCCGAAGTGATTCCGCTGGGCATGGCCACCAGCCCCTACCCCGACCGCATTGAGCCCAAGCCCGGCATCAGCGCTGCTGACCTCAAAGCCCTGCATGCCCGCACGCTGACCAACCTCTACAACGCCCGCCCCGCCTGGCTCGCCATGGCGCACCAAACCCTGGACCAGGCCGTTGCCGCTGCCTACGGCTGGACGGACTACACCGAAGCGATGACGAACGAGGAGGTTTTAGGTCGTTTACTGAAGCTGAACCTGGAACGGCATGCTGCCCAAGTTTGAACGATGACCACCCTGCCTGGCGAGCACTGCAAAACCCATAAAATGGCAAAGTCTGCCATTATCAGGGGAACTCATGTCGCTGAATGTATCGTTGCCTGTCGAGTTGGAAAATCGCGTTCGTGAGCATGTTGCTTCCGGTATGTACGGTTCTGCCAGTGAGGTGATTCGTGAGGCGCTGCGACTGTTTGAGACCTATCAGACGGTCAGGGCATCGAGTTTGCTTGCTCTCAAAGCAGACATCGCGCAGGGCATGGCGGACGTTCAAGCTGGGCGCGCAGGCCTGGTTGAAATGAAGGACATTAAGGCGCTTGGTCGTTCGAAATTGCAATCCAGACCCAACTAATGGGTGCCGTCATCTATGCGCAAAGCGCGCAAAACGACTTGCTCGAAGCGTGGTTGTTTATTGCAGAGCAAAATTTGAACGCCGCAGACAGTGTCCTGGACACCATCGGGCGGGAAGCTGAAATCCTCGCAACCCAGCCTTTGATGGGACGTTCAAGGCCAGAGCTAGTGGCAGGCCTACGAAGCTGGCCAACTTCAACCCCTTACATTTTGTTCTATGTCGTAGATGGAGTCGGCATCACGGTCATTCGCGTGCTGCACCATGCGCGCGATGTGCAGCAGGTCGAATTCTAAAAATCGACCAAGCCGTTTCTCACATTCAATACCAACTGTCGCTCCCACGCGTAGCAGTACGGCGACTCATCCGCGCTGAGTTCTCGGCCAGACTCCAGGACCAACTCGCCGCTAAACCACTCGGCAGCTGGCGGTATCGCCGATCGTGACTGGCATTTCCGCCGAATACCGCATGGTCGTGCACAACGGTGTTGTCAGGCTGGGCTCGCGTTATCGACACTGCGGGAAGTTGGATATTCAGACGTCAATGCCCCAAGAAGTTTGGCGCAATGCGCAGTGGAGCCTTCATTCCCGCCGGTCTTTCGCCGACTGCGCCAGGAAACGGGGTCAGAGCCCAATTTCGTTCAGCGTATTTGGTCTCCGAACAGGCGCCTGTCCTGAATTGGGATCTGACCCCGTTTTCTTCCCCGCCCTCGCTTTCGAATGCCTCCCCCACCGGCTCTGCCTCCGAAAATTCAGCATCAAATACGGTTGCA
>JAIFLV010000033.1 GCA_020048895.1 Rhodoferax sp.
CGGTTCCAACTTTGTATTGGACTGGCTGTCAGTCGGCGACGATGCCATCGTCAACCTGGACATTCTCAGCTATGCGGGTAATTTGCAGAACTTGGCCAGCGTGCACAACGATCCTCGGCACATCTTTGTAAAGGGCGACATTGGCGACAGTGCATTGGTGTCGGCTTTGCTGACCCAGCATCAACCACGTGCCATTGTCAATTTTGCCGCCGAGTCCCATGTGGACCGGTCTATCCACGGTCCTGAAGCCTTTGTACAAAACAACATCGTTGGGACCTTCCGTTTGCTGGAGGCCGTGCGCGGTTACTGGTCTGCGCTGGCGACCGATGCCAAGCCTTCGTTTCGATTTCTGCATGTATCGACCGACGAGGTCTACGGATCGTTGAGCCATGACGAGCCAGCTTTTACCGAGCAACACCCCCACGAACCCAACAGCCCCTACAGCGCGAGCAAAGCGGCCAGCGACCACCTGGTGCGCGCCTGGCACCACACTTACGGGTTGCCGGTGCTGACTACCAACTGCTCCAACAACTACGGCCCCTACCATTTCCCTGAAAAACTGATCCCGCTGGTGATCGTCAATGCGTTGGCTGGCAAACCCCTACCCGTGTACGGTGATGGCCAGCAGATTCGCGACTGGTTGTATGTCACTGACCATTGCAGTGCCATTCGACGCGTGCTGGAGGCCGGTCGGGTAGGCGAAACCTATAACGTGGGCGGATGGAACGAAAAGGCCAACCTCACGATCGTGCAAACCATTTGTGGGTTGCTGGATCGCCTGCAGCCGCGTTCGGATGGCAAGCCTTACCATGACCAGATCACTTTTGTGACCGACCGCCCAGGCCACGACAGGCGCTACGCCATCGATGCCCGTAAGCTCGAGCGCGAATTGGGCTGGAAACCTGCCGAGACATTTGAGAGCGGCATAGAAAAGACCGTTCAGTGGTATCTGGCGCATCAGGATTGGGTGACCAACGTACAAAGTGGTGCCTATCGTGACTGGGTGCGCACCCAGTATGGCAACCCATCAGGCGAAGTATGAAGATTCTGCTGCTGGGCCGCGATGGGCAGGTTGGCTGGGAGTTGCAACGCAGCCTGCAGCCTTTGGGGGAAGTTATCGCGTTGGGACGCAATAGCGGCGATAACACGGACGAACTGTGTGGTGATCTTGCTCAGTTGGACCCACTGGCACAGACAATTCGCAACATCCGCCCTGACGTCATTGTCAACGCGGCGGCCTACACGGCTGTGGACAGGGCCGAAAGTGAGCCGGAATTGGCCCACACCATCAATGCGCTTGCACCCGGAGTGATGGCACAAGAAGCGCAGAAACTCGGTGCCTGGATGGTGCACTACAGTACCGATTACGTCTTTGACGGCAGTTGCCAGCGTCCCTGGTGCGAGGACGACCCCGTCGGACCGCTCAGTGTCTACGGGCGGACCAAACTCGAAGGCGAGAAGGCCGTCGCCCAGTGCGAGCGACACCTCATTTTTCGCACCAGTTGGGTCTATGGTGCACGTGGCGGCAATTTCGCCAAAACCATGCTGCGGCTTGCATCGCAGCGCGAAACCTTGCAGGTGATCGACGACCAGCGCGGCGCGCCAACGGGAGCCGACCTGCTGGCCGACTGCACTGCGCTAGCCCTGCATGTGGTCCTGGCAACTGGTGGCCGGTCTGCGCAGGCCCCCATTTCTGGTGTTTATCACCTTGCAGCGGCTGGAGAAACCAGCTGGTTTGAGTATGCAAATTACGTCTTTTCGCAGATCCAGATTGCGCAGACAGCTATGAAATTAGTAGTGAAAAACGTACAACCCATTCCAACCGCAGCCTATCCTACGGCCGCGGCACGTCCACTGAACTCGCGCCTGGATACCACCAAGGTGCAAACCACTTTTGGCCTGCACATCCCTGACTGGAGAGTCGGTGTGGCCCGCATGTTGAAGGAAATGAACCATGAGTAACACATCCGAGGCGCCAAGCGCGACCCGCAAAGGCATCATCCTGGCCGGCGGGTCGGGTACCAGGTTGCACCCAGCCACATTGGCGATGAGCAAGCAATTGCTGCCGGTCTATGACAAGCCCATGATTTACTATCCCTTGAGCACACTGATGCTTGCTGGAATGCGTGACATTCTGGTCATCAGCACGCCACAAGACACACCGCGCTTTACGCAGTTACTGGGAGATGGCAGTCAGTGGGGATTGAACCTCCAGTACGCGGTGCAGCCCAGTCCGGACGGGCTGGCGCAGGCCTTCCTGATTGGCGAGCGTTTCATCGGCAACAGCCCCAGTGCACTGGTGCTCGGGGATAATATTTTTTACGGCCATGATCTGCATACGCTGCTGCACAGCGCCCATGCGCAGCCGGACGGAGCCACCGTGTTTGCCTACCATGTGCAGGATCCGGAGCGCTATGGCGTGGTCGCGTTTGATGCGGCGGGACGAGCCAACAGCATCGAGGAAAAGCCAGCCAAGCCGCAAAGCAATTTTGCCGTTACGGGCCTGTACTTCTACGACAACCAGGTGGTGGATATTGCGAAAGCAGTCAAGCCAAGCCACCGCGGCGAACTCGAGATCACGTCGGTTAACCAGGCCTATCTGGAGCAGCGCCAACTCAGCGTGCAAATCATGCAGCGGGGCTATGCCTGGCTCGATACCGGAACCCACGACAGCCTGCTGGAAGCCAGCCAGTTCATCGCCACGCTGGAGCGCCGCCAGGGGCTGAAGATCGCCTGTGTGGAAGAAATCGCCTGGCGCAATGGCTTCATCGACGACGAACAACTGGCGCGACTGGCAGTGCCGCTGGCCAAGAATGGCTACGGGAAGTACCTGCAAGGGCTGCTCGGTGAGGGCAAACTGGCATGAAAGTTACTCCTACCGCAATTCCTGATGTGCTGCTGATCGAGCCGCGTGTGTTCGGCGACGTTCGCGGCGAGCCGCGTGTGTTCGGCGACGTTCGCGGTTTCTTTTATGAGAGCTTCAACCAGCGCGCTTTCGCCAGTGCGACCGGCTTGGAGGTCGCCTTCGTGCAGGATAACCACTCGCGCTCGCAACAAGGCGTGCTGCGGGGCTTGCATTACCAGATTCGCCAACCGCAGGGCAAACTGGTGCGGGTTGTAGTGGGTGAGGTGTTTGACGTAGCGGTGGATTTGCGTCGCCGTTCGCCGACCTTTGGCAGATGGGTCGGGTTCCAGCTTTCCGCAGATAACAAGTTGCAGATGTGGGTGCCACCGGGTTTCGCGCACGGATTCGTTGTTTTGTCCGAGGCTGCTGAATTTCTCTACAAAACGACCGATTACTACGCGCCTGAGCACGAGCAGTGCATCGCGTGGAATGACCCGTCGATTGGAATTGTCTGGCCGGAATTGCCAATGGCTCCGCAATTGTCGGCAAAAGACCAGGCTGGCAAGCCTTTTGTGTCAGCACTAGTATTTGAGTGAACGAAATGCTTCAGCTTCGATTTTTCATCATGTCGCTCGTGGTTTTTGTGGCGGCATGCTCGTCATTCGAAAAGGCTGTGCCGGCACGACTTCCAACCTCAGCCCCACCACCGGCAACTTCTGGTTTGCTCGGGGGGCAATGGGTCGCGTTCGCAGTGGACGGGCTGGTTGAAGTACTTGCACCCCGGCCGGTGTTGCGCTGGCTTGGGCCCGACAGAGTTGAGGGCAGCGCAGGATGTATCGGTTTCTCCTCGTTGGCCAGCCCCCACAAACTGCGATTTTCCAACCTGGCGCCAGTGGGCAAGCCCTGCATGACGATGCCTGGTGGTCAGGAGGACAAGTTCTTCAAGGCGTTGGAGCGTGCCCGCGCGCTGCGTTTCGAGGGCGATGCTCAGTTGGTGCTGCTGGATGAGGAAGCACGGGTCGTGGCAAGGTTCACGCGCTCGCCCTGACGTTCCTGAACCCACAAATTAGCCCACGCCAGTGCCCGTTGCAGATTACGTGATGCTGTGTCGCCCATCGGGGTGCCCAATTCGAAAGACTCGCCGCGAATGGCGAGCAGGGTGGTCGGTGGTGGTGGAGCGCCTTGGAAGTCAATAAATACCTGCAGCAAAGTTTCGGGCGAAAGGGCGTGGCTGGTGTAGCTCGCGTCGCGAAGAGGCAGCAACGTGCGAGCTTCAAACGGCCCCTTACAACTGACGCTGGCATCGACCAAAAGAACATGCTGCCGGCCTATGAGGTCCATGGCGTGCTCTATCTGCAACTGGAAATCTTCCTGAAACTCCACCAGTTCCCTGACTTCAGCGCTCAGGGCTTTGTGCAATCCAGCGATAAACATTGGCCCCAGTGCATCATCGCCCCGGCTGAGATTTCCCCAGCCCAATACCAGAATCGGGGGGCGGGTCTGCGTTGCTAGCACTGAGCCGCAACCACTGCCAGGGCTGGTCGTGTCAGACCATGTTCAGGGGACTTCACGACCTGATCGATCACCGATCCATCGGCTGAAAGCAGCGTGACCTCCAGAGGCATCTTGCCCAGCGCATGCGTTGCACAGGACAGGCAGGGATCATACGCACGGATCGCCACTTCAATATGATTCAGAAGGCCTTCGGTAATCTCATGCCCACTCAGGTAGTCGCGTGCCACTGAGCGCACGGCTTCGTTCATGGCCTGATTGTTGTGCGTGGTGGAAACGATCAGATTGCAGTGCGTGACCAGATCATCGTCTCCCACCGTGTAGTCATGTATCAGTGTGCCGCGTGGCGCTTCGATAATGCCAACGCCGCTGGGTTGACGCGTGCCCTTGGTCAACAAATCACCGCTGAGCAATACCGGATCGTCCAGCAATTGCCCGATGACTTCCACGGCGTGCAGCATCTCGATCATGCGTGCCCAATGGTAAGCCAGGGATGCATGCACCAGTTCACCCTGTCCCCAGGCAACGAACGCCTGACGCTCCACTTCAGCCCGAGGGCTCGGAATGAAGTCGCAATTCTGCACTCGTGCCAGCGGGCCAACGCGGTACCAACCGAGTTCGCGTCCGAGGCCACGCAAGTGGGGGAATTTCATGTAGCTCCAGGAGCGCACTTCTTCCTCGATCAACTGCAGGTAGTCCTGGTCATTGACACCGTCAAACAGGACTTTGCCGTCGGCGTCGCGAACGCGCAGCACACCGTCGTACAAGTCCATTGCGCCGTCCGCGCGCACCAGCGACAGGAGGTTCGATCTGAAGCTGCCAAACTGGGTATAAAGCGGAGCATTCTGACCATGCAACTGTTTGGCAATGTCCACGGACTCCTGCGCCCACTCCAGCATCCCAGGCAGTTCCTCACGCAACTTGTCGCGCTCAGCAGCCGTCACCAATTTGTTGATGCCGCCGGGAACTGCCCCTGTACCATGCACCCGCTTGCCTGACGTAATGCGAATGATTTCCTGCCCATACTTGCGCAGCAGAATGCCCTTTTTTGCGATTTCAGGATACGCTTTTGCCACGCCGACAATATTGCGTTCCGCCACCGCCGAATCAAATCCGAACAGCAGATCAGGTGAGGACAGGTGAAAGAAGTGCAACGCGTGCGACTGCAGCATTTGCCCGTAGTGCATGAGCCGACGCACTGCCTCTGCACTGGCGGTGATGGGAGTGGCGCCAATTACCCGATCAAAGGCCTTGGATGCTGCCAGGTGGTGTGACACCGGGCAAATGCCGCACAGTCTCTGCACCATCACCGGTACTTCCCAGTACGGGCGTCCTTCGATGAACTTCTCGAACCCTCGAAACTCCACGATGTGCAAGCGCGCCTGCTGGACGCGGTTTTCCTTGTCCAGCAGCAGAGTAACTT
>JAIFLV010000161.1 GCA_020048895.1 Rhodoferax sp.
AAGCTAAATCCGGCATCGATTTGTCGAGTGCTCTCAAAAATACTGGGCAGACGGGAAGAGATTAACCCTGGACTTCGACGGACGTAACAACCATGGACCACAGAACTGGGAGCCACTTTAGCTTGTCGTCATCCGACGGCGCCAAAGATTCCAATATTTTGGTGGATGAGGAAGATCCGTCAGCGGTTCTGACAAAGTCCAAAACAGTATTTTTTTGGTCATTTGTCACCTGAACGTTTCGGTAAGCCCGCAGGAACTTCAGGTTCGACAGTCTCGGTCCACGAATCTCTTTTTCCGTGACGATCCGAAAGTCCCATTCATGGTCTTTGGCGTACTGCTGTGCGCTTGCGAATTTTGGAGCGTACTTTTCAGCGTTTCTGGTCAAATCAGCGGTAGTTTTTACTTCAGCCAGTTCGTTTCGACGGATCTCGCCAGTGACCGGATCTGGGTGAAACTTGACCAGAACGTCTGGAACGTATTTTTTGGCAGCGCCCGGAACCGGTATCTTGACCGGCTGAACATCAAAGGACTTCACAGTGCTGTCGAAGTCCAACAACATGTAGTAGTCCTTTTCCAAAAGCGATTCAAACCCATCCATGGACTTGTTCTTCTTACTGGCATAGGCACCAGTCACGAACAGGTAATTTTTCGGGATCTTTCGGACAGGCATGACGTATTTTGATGCAATCGGGGTCGGCGCTAACCACGGCGTCAACGCTGTGGATGGAACTTTTCTTTGGTTGAAATTTGGTTATAAACTGTTTATACCCAGGTTGAAATGCGTAAGTAAGCTGTTTGTGCAACAATGATCGGCTTTCGATGCGAAAATTTAGTGGGGTCTCATGAACTCTGGAATAGGTCTTTTCGACGCCGTCCCTCAGGACGTGATGAATTTTGGGCAAGGTATGGCTTTTCAACCGCGAAAAGTTCCGGATCTACTTGGCTTGAAAAATGAGGATGTTTCACGTCTATCTGGCATCTCGCTGAGTTCCGTTCGATACGACGACAACATGCCTGAACAAATGCGCGATCGGCTTGAAGAGATCGGCAATACCATCAACATGGTCGCAACGATGTTCAATGGTGACGTCAACAAGACGGCAACTTGGTTTCGAGTTCGAAATCCGATGCTTGGTGACATTTCTCCCCGCGACATGATCCGTTTAGGAAGGTACACGCGACTTCGTAAGTTCATCATCAATGCCATGAACACGCGCAATGAAAAACCTGTGATGGCCTAGAAGCGAAGCTATCAAGTTGCCGAAACGAACAAAGCACATTCCTAGTAGAGGGGGAAATTCTGTCGCACCAGCACGGAGTTTGCTGGAGTTGGATCGGTTCAATACCGCTGATCTGCAACATTGGCAGGAACTTTCCCGTAGTCTCGATCAACTTAACGACGAGCTTCACTTTGGTACTGAGCCGCAAAGAAGAAGACTCCGACCCCGACTTGTAGACGCTCTCAAGGGTGTGGGAGCAATTCCATTGGTAATGGATCGTTGGGTTCGGGTCGTTACCTACCAGTACAGCCTAGAGCCACTTACAGCCGCCGGCAGCCTGCAAGCTGAAGGACAGCGATTTAACGCCGGGTTTGAGCTTGACACCAGTTCACTGGCGCCATGGCCAGCACTTTATTTGGCTCAGAATTATGAAACTGCTTTCCGGGAGAAATTCCAACTTTCGTGTGACGAATCAACTGAAGGATTGTCGCCACAAGAGTTAGCGCTTGAGCAGGATGTCAGCCATACAACTGTATTCGTAAAAGGCCGCATCGAACGTGTGTTCGATATGACTACCTTCCTTGGACTCAACTCCCTTGCTAAAGTGCTGCGGGAGATAAAGATGCCTCATGAAGCGTTGGCATTGCGCAAAAAACTGAAGATAGCTACAAAGGATCTTTTCATGATCCAGACAGGCATGCAATTGTTTGACGCTGTTGTCAAACAAAATTGGCGAGTGTTACCTGTACAGTTTGGACTGCCTGCACCAAGTCAAACTATTGCGGATTTGATTCGTGAAGCGGGGTACGAGGCAATTTTGTATCAGTCAACCAAGGGACCAGGACGGTGTCTTGCAGTGTTTCCAGACAGGCTCAGTGATAATTCCTACGTCGAGCTAATTGACAAGCCGCCTTCAGCAAGTACTCATACGCGACTAGACATAGGTTCGGCATCAGAACTCGAAGGCTGGGAATCCATTCCTAGAAAGTTCAGGTAGCTTCAATTCTTCCGCTTGAATTCAGACCTGTAAAACCTGTCGCACTAACTTCGATAATTTGTCGCATTAACTATGATACGAAATCGCTCAAAATATGACCATTTGTCGCATTAACTTCGAATTATTCACATCAAACCGCCCGGGCACCGCTGGTGCGGCACCATCGGCACCTGTTTGAGCCGGTTGGCATGGCGATATTTGCTACCATAGTCATAGCATGTCACGCTTGTTCTGCGGGCGTTGCAGGCCTCATTTATGCATGAAAATCCGATCACCCGGGGCCTGTGGTTTGACCCCCAGTCGCTGCGTACCCTGACTGACGAGGGCACCTGGTCACGCGGGCTGATGCTGTACCGCAACCAGAAAGTGCTGGCCATGGACATCACGCCCCTCGAGGGTGAATGGGTCATCGACGGGAGCGTTCAAGGAAGCCAGCGTCAGCCGTACGACTTGTCCATCGATGTGACCCTTTCACCCCAAGGCAAGGTGACCAATTGGGACAGTTTTTGCGATTGCCCGGTGGAATTCCAGTGCAAGCATGGCATTGCATTGATGGTCAAGGCCGCTTATCAGGGCCTCTCCGTCATTGAACGGACCCTGGGCCCACAGGGGGCACGTGAGGCGCTCGCAGCGCAGGCGCCCACACCGGAACAACTCGAGGCTGCCCGACTGGCGGCGCAAGCGCGCCGCGACGAGCTCGCACGTCAGGAAGCCGAGACCCATCTGTTGCAGTGGCTGCACGAACTCGACCGGGCCCGGGGGCAGCGCGCTCCCATCGTGGGTGCGGCTACGAGCGGCAGTCGCCAGGAACAGTATTTGTACCTGCTCAAAATTGTCGACAGCGCCGGACCACAGCCGCAATTGCAAATGGAGGCTTTCGCTGCGTCCCGCAAGGTGACCGGAGAATGGGCCAAGCCCAAGGTCATACGGTCGCAGCCGCACCCTGGCCAAGCCATCTACGACCAGGCCAGTGAAGCCGACCGGGAAGTACTGCAGCTACTGCAGGCCATGCCCAACAACCACCGTTACTACTCGGCCTACAGTGCCAGCCCCAGTGCGGTACTCAGTGGCCGCGTCGGCATCATCGCGCTGCAAACAGCGGCCAGCACGGGCCGGCTGTACCAGAACAACGGCGCTGGCGCGCCGGCAGCGGCCCTACGCTTTGGACCCGCCCGCGGACTGGCCTGGCAGTGGCAGGAAGTACCCAGCCCGCAGGGTGGTATCGAACCTGGTTGGGTCTTGCGGGCTGCGCTGGCGGCGAGTGATGGTGCAAGCAGCTCGGCACGCCTGTGTCTGAACACACCCCCGCTGTATATGGATGCTGAGGCCGGTGTGTGCGGCATGGTCGAGGCCAGTGACATGGAACCGGCCCAACTCTCGGTGTTGCTCAAGGCACCTGCGCTCAAGCCTTCGGCCCTCAGGAAACACCAGCTCGAACTGACGCAACGTCTGGGCAACGTACCTCTGCCGCCCGTGCTGGAAGCCTTGCGCCGCCTCGATGGAGTTACGCCGACGGCACGGCTGCATCTGAGCCCGCACCCGTCGGCCATGGCCCGCTACCGGGGGCTGATCCGGGCGCAGCTACAGTTTGATTACCAGGGCTACTGCGGCTGGTGGGCCGGCCAGGGCACCACAGTGATGGCGGAAAACGCGCAAGGGAGTGTGCTGCTGCAGCGCGACGCCGAGACCGAGCTCGACGCCATTACCCGTCTGCTGGGTTTGGGGCTGATGTCCACCGAAGGCGGGGAATTCGGCATTCCCGGCAATGATTCGCAGCAGCCATGGCTGCACTGGGCCGACGATGACTACCGCATACTGCGTGAGGGTGGCTTTGCAGTCACGCTGGACGCCGCGCTGTCCGACTGGATCACCCACGCCGATGCACTGGCGGTACAGATGCAGCCGCATGGTGGCGCGCAAGACGACGACTCGGCCGCCTCGTCACCGTGGTTTGACCTGTCGCTGGGCATGGAGATCAACGGCGAGCGGCACAACATTCTGCCGTGGCTACCAGAACTGATAGCGGCTGCCGCTTCCAGCCCGGTGGACGCCACCACGGGCGAGCCCACCATTCCACCTTTCGTGTACCTGGCTGCGCCTAACGGAGTGGGGTTCGTGCGCGTACCCACCGCGTCCCTGCGTCCGTGGATGGCGGCACTGCTGGAACTGGTCGGCGACCGGTCGCACAATTTTTCCGGCGACAGCCTCAAACTCTCGCGCCTGGACGCGCTGCGCACCAGCGCTGCACTCGGTGAAGGCGCGGTGTGGGACGGCGCGGCCGCGCTGCAGGCCACGATACTGCAGCTGCGCGGCCACACCGAACTGCCATCGGTGGTGGTGCCAGCAAGTTTGCAAGCCAACCTTCGCCCCTACCAGCAACAAGGTGTGAACTGGCTGCAGTTCCTGGGACACAACAGCCTGAGCGGCATCCTGGCCGACGACATGGGCCTGGGCAAAACGCTGCAAACCCTGGCGCATATCCTGGTCGAAAAAGAAGCAGGCCGCCTGACCCGTCCGGCACTGATCGTCGCGCCGGTCAGCTTGATGGGCAACTGGCGTCGCGAGGCAGAGCGGTTCACGCCCAGTCTGCGCTTGTTGGTGCTGCATGGCAAGGACCGGCACGATGCTGCCGGTGAGATGGCCAGCCACGACATCGTGGTTGCGCCCTATTCCCTGCTGCAGCGGGACCGCGAGCGCTGGCTGCAGCAAGCCTGGCACCTGGTGGTGCTGGACGAGGCGCAAAACATCAAGAACGCCAATACCCATGCGGCGCAAGTGGTGGGCGAGCTCAACACCCGGCATCGCCTGTGCCTGTCGGGCACTCCGATGGAGAACCATCTGGGCGAGCTGTGGAGCCTGTTCCACTTTCTGATGCCGGGTTTCCTGGGTAGCCAGCAGCGCTTCAAGGATTTGTTTCGCAACCCCATCGAAAAACTTGGCGACGGCGAGCGATTGGACCAGTTGCGCCGACGCATCACCCCCTTCATGCTGCGCCGAACCAAGCGCGAAGTGGCCACCGAGTTGCCCGACAAGATCGAGAGCATCTCCAGCATCGAGCTGCAGGGTAAGCAGGCCGACCTGTACGAAACCGTGCGGCTGTCGACCGAAAAAGCCGTGCGCGAGGCGCTCAACAGCAAGGGGCTGGCGAAGTCGCAAATCCACATTCTGGACGCGCTGCTGAAATTGCGTCAGGTGTGTTGCGACCCCAGGTTGCTGGCACTGGCTTCGGCGAAAAAAATCAAACAGTCGGCCAAGCTAGAGCACCTGATGGACATCCTGCCCGAGATGATTGCCGAGGGCCGCCGCGTGCTATTGTTCTCGCAGTTCACCAGCATGCTTGCGCTGATTGAAGAAGAGTTGAAAGCGCGTGACATCACCTGGGTGAAGCTCACCGGTCAGTCACAAAAGCGCGACGAGTTGATCGACAAATTCACGTCGGGCGAAGTGCCCCTGTTCCTGATCAGCCTGAAAGCCGGTGGCGTCGGGCTGAACCTGCCACAGGCCGACACCGTTATCCACTACGACCCGTGGTGGAACCCGGCGGTAGAAAACCAGGCCACCGACCGCGCCCACCGCATCGGCCAGACACACCAGGTGTTCGTCTACAAACTGGTAGCACAAGGCACCATCGAAGAGCGCATACTGGCCCTGCAAGAACGCAAAGCCGCGCTGGCCGACAGCATGTACAGTGGCTCCCAAGGCCGCAAGCAACCCCTGTTTACCGAAAGCGACGTCGCAGAATTACTCAAACCGTTGGGATAGGACGCGGTGCTGGGTGCGATGAAAACTGCAGTGGAATTCACGGGAGGTCGAGGTTTTTTGGGGTCAGATTCCAATAAGGCCGCGAAGCGCCCGAAGGGATGCCCAACGGGCAGGGCTTTTTTGGACTCTGACCCCAATAAACCGGGGCGCACCAACACAGCGACAGTCCACACACTCGTCAAGCGCAGGGATTACCCTTTCACCAAAACACACTTCCCGGGCTTGAGTTGAGCCAGCGTTGAATCCAGTTGCACCATCAAGGGCAGCAAATGAGAGAGTTCATTTGAGCTGGCATCCAGCACAACCACCGCCACAGGTAGGGTAGTCAGGTTCTGTTGATAGGGCAGATTCTTGTCAACCGTGATGAAGGCATCGAAATCAGACCCCGCCAGGGCCAATAATGCCCCATTCTTGACACCGCTCCAGCCCATTTCTACAACGGTTTTTACATCGTGCCCAGGCAGGTGTTGACGCAGCCGCCTGGGCACCGACTCATCAAGCAGCAGGCGCATCTGCAAACAGCCGGGATTTAGCAGCCTCTAATACGGCAATGACACTTTCACGCGTTACGGACGGAAAATCCGCAAGGAAGTCGTCCACCGTTGCGCTGCCCTCCAGGTAGTCAAACAGGTTTTGTACTGGAACACGGGTCGGTGTAAAACACAGGGCCCCACTCATGATCTCGGGGTTTCGCGCGATAAGGCTTGATTGCATCTTGGTCTCCAATGAACTGGCAGCGGGACTGACATGGTCTCATTTCATTTTAGGAATGCAGATTCGAGCGCGCAATACCAAAACCGGTGAATAAGCCTGATTAACAGCGCGAAACATCAGAATTGCCAACACCCAGGCCACGCAGTTGGCGAGCAGTAGGTGCAGCGGCCCAGTCGGACGCAAGCAGCAGTTGTCTACTGAGCGCGATGTGGCCGAGTTACTTAAGCCTTTTGGATAGGTCGCGGCTCTGGGTGCGATTCAATATGACGTGGAATGCACGGGCGGTCGAGGTCTGTTGGGGTCGGATTCCAATATCTGTGCGAAGCACCCGCAGGGACGCACGAAGTGCGGTAGATTTTGGCAAAACCCCAAGCTCAGGACTTTGACCTCAATAAACCGGGGCGCACCAACCAAGCACCAGTCCGCACATTCTTCTTGATACTTGACGTGCAGTACTAGAATGCCGCAATGAGCAATTGGTCTATCTGCCCGGCAGTTGATCGCGATCCCGAGAAGGTCGGTGGTGCCTGGCTTTTCCGCGGAACCCGCGTGCCGGTCGCTGCACTCTTTGAGAACCTCGAAGACGGTGCGCAACTCTCAGACTTCGTTGCGTGGTTCCCTGGCGTCACCTTGGAGCAGGCGCGCGCAGTGCTGCAGCACGTGGCACACACTGGAAACCGCATAAGTGCAAGTGCTTTTTAGTCAAGGCACGCCTGTCCCGTTGCGCAACCATCTGTCGGTTCATCAAGTCTCCACCGCGTACGAATTGTGATAACGCCATGCACTCAAACCCAGAAACCCTGCCCACCTCGGCCTACCAGATTTGCGACGAGCACACCTACCAGTCGAGTGCTCTGACGCGTGGCCCGTGGCATCCGGACCACCAGCATGCCGGCCCGCCGATTGCGCTGGCCTGCCGCGCCATCGAAGCGGTGGCCCATGAACACGGGCTGGGGCACCTGGCAAGGCTGACGGCCAATCTGCTGCGCCCGGTGCCCATCGGCAAGTTGCGGGTGTACGTCACGGCCGACTATGTGGGGCGCAATGCGGGCCATTTTTCGGCCCAGCTCACCGCAGGTGGCAAAGAAGTCGCGCGCTTCACGGCCTTGGCACAACGCGAGGCTGATATCGCCTTGCCAACCAGTCTGCCCGGGCACCCGCTGCCTTCGCTGGAAGTCGCTCCTGCTGCATCTGCGCCCACCACCTTCCCATTCGCTGGACGGCATGTGGGCTACTCGGATCTGGTGGAAACGCGCAGTTCCGAAGGAGCCATCTTCAACGGCCCGTGCAAGATCTGGTTTCGCCTGCGCCACCCGCTGGTCGAAGGCGAGGTGCCCAGCCCCTACCAGCGCGTGGCGGTAGCGGCCGACTCCGGTAACGGGGTGAGCGCGATCCTGGACATTGAGAAGTACAGCTTTGTCAACTCCGACCTGACCATCAATCTGCTGCGCCGCCCACGGGGTGAATGGATTTGTCTGGACGCACGCACGTACCTGGGCTCCAACGGTACGGGGTTGGCCGAGTCGGCCCTGTACGACGAAGACGGGCTGGTCGGTCGCGCCACGCAGAGCATTGCCGTGCGTGCAATGGCACCCTCATGAAAAAAAAAGATGAACCGCCCCTATGGCAGACCGTCCTGAAGCTGGTAGTTGGCTTGGCGGTCATCATTGGCAGCGTCGGGCTAGCACTCTGGCTGGCCTTGCAGGAAGAGCAGAAGAACGGGCCCTCCATTTCAACCGAGAAGTCCTGGGGTATCGTGACAGACAACCCGGTGAAGCAACGCCGGTGATCTGCAAAACTCTGCGCTGCAGGCCGGGCCCAAAATCATTGTGACTGCATCGCTGTACGCGTTGGGTGCCATCGCGCTGTGGGCCAGCCTGGCCACCCTGGGCGTATCGCTATCGCACGTGCCACCGTTCCTGTTGACGGGCGTGGCGCTGATGATGGGCAGTGTGGTGGCGCTGCCGGTGTCGGGCTTTGACCTGCGCCAATGGCGCGTTCCCCTGAGCACCCTCGGACTCGGTGTGGCAGGTCTATTTGGTTACCATTTTTTGTTCTTCATAGCGCTGCGCAGCGCACCCGCGGTGGAGGCCAATCTGGTGAATTACCTGTGGCCGCTGCTGATGGTGGTGCTCGCGCCCATGCTGCTGGTGGGCGTGCGACTGCGCCCCGCTCACATTGTCGCGGCGCTGCTTGGATTTGTCGGTGCCATCATCGCCATGCTTGGCGCACACTCGGGCGGATCCACAGCGGGGGGCATTTTTGCTGGCTGGGCATGGGGTTATGTGCCTGCCCTGGGGTCCGCTTTTGTGTGGGCGGGCTACTCCCTGCTGTGCCAGCGGGTGCGACCCTTTCCAACGGCAGCCATCGGTCTGTTTGGTCTGGTGTCCGGTTTGCTTTCCCTGTTGTGCCATTGGGCAATGGAGTCGCCAGTGGCGCTCTCGAGCCGCGACTGGTGGCTGCTGGGGGCCCTGGGCCTGGGGCCCCTGGGCGCTGCATTTTATTGGTGGGACATGGCGCTCAAGCGGGGTGACGTTCGCCAGATTGGCATTTTGAGTTATCTGACACCGCTGGCGTCCACCGTGCTGCTGATGCTCACCAGCCAGCGTGCGCTGACATGGAACATCGCCCTGGCCGCCGTATTGATTCTGGGTGGTGCAGCACTGGGGTCGCGCATCGGCAGGAGCGCTCCGATCTGAAAATCTTATGATGGGCTGGACTCGCCGCGCACCATGCTGCAATACAACGCGTTGTCCTGTCCCGCACACAGGCGACAGTCCTCACTGACACACACGCGGCACAGCCTGATTCGGATATCCGAGAGCAAGCGCGCATTGGTTTCGATGGTTTTGGAACCCTGGTCAGCCATCGCCTTTAGTTGCAGCAACTCCACCCGCTGCGATGGAGCCGGTGCCTGGTGGGTGAGCCAATGCCCGATGGTGTCGGCCAGTTCCATGACCTTATGTCGGTCCCAATTGGTCATGGGGACCACCCCTCTTCACCTTCACCTGCGTCATCCAAGCGGCTACGAATGTTTTTGTGGATCTGGTTCAACGATGACAGCACCTTCAACATCTGGTCCCAGACCTCGTCGGAAACATCAAAGTGGTCCACGCGTCCATCCGACTGGTGGGCGTGCTTGACCACATACCCGAGTGCCATCAGATGCGCAATGCGCCGACGCATGGTGGTTGCGGTGCCGCCCTGTAGCAGCAACAACTGCTTCATCGTCAAAAAATGTCCGAACTGACGCGCAGCTGCAAGTTCAATGACTATTTCGCGCAACTCGCACGCCAGCGATGGCAGGAGTTTTTTCTCCAGCTCGTTCGTATCCCTCAGCGCAACAAATGGCATACCGCTCCCAAAGATGTGTGACCATCAAATTCTCGATGGTGTGCGCACCTCAGGGCAAGCAAAGATAGTGTTAATAGTGGTGTGTGGTTATGCGGGCACACATCGGGCTGAGCCAACGCCTGCGCGTCGGCGCGCCCTCAGGGAGTAGCCATTTCGCGCGAGGGGTCTTCGGCAGCAAGTACGCGTTGCGCCCATTCTTGCAGCTTGACGGTATCGGAGCGCAGCACCTCCTGCTTGACCGCCAGAATTTGCGCCGGGTGCATGGAAAAACTGCGCAACCCCAGCCCGAGCAACAGGCGGGTCAGCGCAACGTCTCCGGCCATCTCGCCACACACGGCAATTTCCTTGCCCTGCAGGCGTCCCGCTTCGATGGTGTCAGCGACCAGCCGCAACACCGCGGGGTGCAGCGGATCGTACAGGTGCGCTACCGATTCGTCGGCACGGTCGATGGCCAGCGTGTACTGAATCAGGTCATTGGTACCAATCGACAGAAAGTCGAAATATTTCAGGAACAAAGGCAGGCTCAAGGCAGCCGCAGGAATCTCGATCATGGCCCCCAAACGAACTGGTCCGTAAGAGACGCCCCGGTTGTCAAGCATGGCGCGGGCATGGTCGATGTGGGCCAGCGTCTGGCGAATCTCGCGGGCATGGGCCAGCATGGGCACCAGCAAATTGACCTGTCCGTGCGCAGCGGCGCGCAGGATGGCACGCAGCTGCGTGAGAAACATGGCCGGGTCGGCCAGGCTCCAGCGGATGGCACGCAGCCCCAACGCCGGATTCAGGTGGGCATCGTCGCGAATCGACTCGTCGAGCGGTTTGTCAGCACCGACATCGACCGTGCGAATCGTGACCGGCAGCCCTTCCATCCCCTCGATAGCGCGCTTGTAGGCCTGGTATTGCTCTTCCTCATCGGGCAAACGGCCCTGGCGACCCATGAAGAGAAACTCGCTGCGAAACAGCCCGACACCGAGCGCGCCGGCTTTCAGGGCTCCCGGAGCATCTTCGGGCATCTCGATATTGGCCAGAAGATGCACTCGCTCACCGTCCAGCGTGACTGCCGGAGTGTGCAACAGGCGCTGCAAGCGACCGCGTTCAAGCTCACCCTGGCGTTGCTTGAACCCGTACTCGGCCAGAATGATGCTGGAGGGGTCAACAATGACCACCCCTGCATCGCCGTCAATGATGACCCAGTCGTCCTGGCGCACCAGTTGGCTGGCGGTACGGGCACCCACCACCGCCGGAATATCCAT
>JAIFLV010000118.1 GCA_020048895.1 Rhodoferax sp.
ATTCCGTCTGGCGCATGACAACTCCCGTGAATGCCGGTTGGCGACATGAAGAGTTTAATGATGTTTCGTTATTTACGTGTTGACGTACTAGGTTGCGCTATTGCGATCGAAAGAGCAGGTTCACTATGCAAGATTTCGCGAAACATCACCAGCGGGACAGAAGCCGACACTGGGTCGCGGGGCTGATTCTGATTGGCCTGGGCACTCTGTTTATGCTGGAGCGCCTGGGCGCCATTGAAACCAATGCCCTGCGCCAATACTGGCCTGGCATCATCGCCATCGTCGGTGCCGGGCAACTGCTGGCCGCCCGTGATGCAGCACAGGCTGCCAAAGGCGCTTTTCTGATATTTCTGGCGTGCTGGCTCTACGTGTCGATTCAGCGCCTGTGGGGGCTGTCTTTCCAGACCACCTGGCCCATGATTCTGATAGCCGTCGGGCTGACGCATATCGTTGGTGGCCTGTCCGCCAAATCTGAAGAACATATCGAAGAGGGCCAATCATGAGCCAAAAAACTCCCCAACAGCGCATCGTTTTTGGCACAGTCCTGGCTTTGCTGGGTGTCGTCTTCTTGCTCGACAATTTCCACGTGTTTGATGCAAGCCGGGTGCTCTCGTTCTGGCCCATGGTCTTCATGGCCGTAGGCACGCTGAAGCTGACCCAAGCACGCGGCACCAAGGACAGTGTCATCGGTGGCAGTCTGCTGCTACTTGGCATCGCGCTGACGCTAGACCACATGGGCTTCATTTCGGTGCGCTGGCGCGATCTGTGGCCGCTAGTTCTGATTGGCGTGGGCATCATGGTGATTTTCAAGGGCCAGTGGGGCGAACCCTTCGGGCGTGGCACGCAATCCACGAAAAACGGTCTTATGGAGAACGGGCAGTTGAGCCTCACAGCCTTGATGAGTGGCAGCCAGATCAAAATTGACGCCCAGAATTTTCAGGGCGGGGAAATGACCGTACTGATGGCCGGGGTGGAGTTGGACTTGCGCAATGCCGTCATGCCGGTGGACGCAAGCCTGCATATCTTCGTTGCGATGGGTGGCGTGGAGATCAAGGTGCCCCTGGACTGGACCGTGGTATACCAAGGCACGCCCATCATGGGAGGTGTTGAGGACAAGACTGTCCCCACGCCCAACCCAGCCAAGCGACTCACGATCACCGGTAGCGTGATCATGGGTGGCATCGAGATTCGCAACTAAGCCGCCCAGCGTCTGCACCGGCCATGCATCCCGCCCTGTCGAGTACCCGCGCTTTGGCCTGGTACTTCAGTGCCTGGGCAGCAGTGGGTCTGTTGCTGTCCTGGGCGCTGGTTGCGGTGGGGTGGGCCGCCTGGAGCAATGCTTTGTGGTTTGCCTTGCCTGTATCGGTCAGTTTCGGGTTTGTAGCACCTTCGGCCTTTTATATTTGTCGCGCCCTGCCGGTGGCACAGCGCAGACTGGTCACGGGTTTCGCGATCTACGGTGTGGCATCGGTCGTTGCCGGTTCCGTAACCTGGGCCATGGCCATGGTCTGGAACCAGTTTTGCCTGACATGGGGTTGGGAGGGCGCGGGAATGGTCATGTCCACACCATTGAGCACCGCGTTGTGGGTCGGAAGCGCCGCCTTGTATGTGGTGACGCTGCTTTTGCACGACGTGCTGATCACGATGGATCAGATGCGCCAGGCGCAGCATCGCGAGCTGCAATCGCGCGCACTGGCACGTGACGCTGAACTGCAACTCCTTCGGGCGCAGGTAAACCCCCACTTCTTGTTCAATTCGCTGAACTCGATCAGCGCCCTCACAAGCATCGACCCCGCGGGCGCGCGCAGCATGGCGATTGCGCTGGCGCAGTACTTTCGTCAGACGCTGGCACTGGCCGAACGCCCCATCATCGCGCTATCGCAGGAGCTTGCGCACTGCCAGTGCTTTCTGGACATCGAGATGCAACGCTTTGGCACCAAGCTCCAGGTTGACATGCAGATGGAAGGGGCTGCGTCAATCGCACTGGTTCCACCCATGATCCTGCAGCCGCTGGTGGAAAACGCCGTGAAGCACGGTATCGCCAATAGTACTGAGGGCGGCACCGTACAGGTGCACGCTGCAGTGAATGGTGGCTGGCTGCACGTCATGGTCAGCAATCCGGTCGAGGAGTTCCAGGGCAGTGCTGCGGTTGGCGCGCGCGAACCTGGGCACAAGTCGGGATTGGGACTGGGTTTGCGCACTACGGGTCAACGGCTACAGGCTCTGTACGGTGACCAGGCACGCATTGCACACCACATTGCAAAGCTGGGGGATGCCGTCCGCTTTGTGGTCGAATTGACCTTACCCTTTCAACCTGAAGAATCTCTTGCCCCTGGCATAACCCCATTGTGATTCGCACTCTGATCGTTGACGATGAACCACTGGCCCGCCGCCTGGTGCGGGAATACGTGCTAGCGCACGATGACGTTGAAGTGATCGCCGAATGCGACAACGGCTTCGATGCCGTCAAGCGCATCACCGATCTGCAACCGGATCTGGTCTTCCTGGATATTCAGATGCCACGCCTGACCGGCCTGGAAGTACTGGAACTGACCCAACGCCACCACGGCGTGATTTTCACCACCGCGTACGACCAGTACGCCCTCAAGGCTTTCGACCTGCGTGCGGTGGACTACCTCCTCAAACCCTTTTCACAAAGCCGTTTCGATGAAGCGCTTGAAAAGGCACGTACATCCCTGGGCAGGGAGTCGGCCGCACTCAAAGACTTGGCGCAGCAGCCTGCCGGCAAACTGGAGCGGCTGCTGGTTCGCGACCGAAATCAGGTCCATGTGCTGCCGCTGGACAAGGTGGAGTGCGTGGAGGCGCAAGACGACTACATCCGAATCATCAGCCAGGGCAGGAGTTACCTCAAGACCCAAAGCCTGACCGACCTGGAAGGCCGGTTGGACGCCGCCGTCTTTGTACGTGTACACCGCTCGTGGATCATCAGCCTGGCACACCTCAGGAATATCGAGCGACTGGCCAAGGACAGTGTTGTCGCCGTGATGAACAGCGGCCTGCAGGTGCCCATCAGTCGTGCCGGACACGACCGAATCAAGGCATTGCTCTAAGGTCTGCAGAGCCAACCAACCACGTGGCCCGAGGGCAATCTCCGAAGTGGCGATCTACGAACGCCTTGCCACCGTGGCGCGAATGGATTCCGCCAGCTCCTGGGGCTCGAACTTGGCCACATAAGCGTCTGCGCCGACCGCGTTGGCATGGCCTTCGCTGGCAGAACCGGTCAGGGACGAGTAGATGATGACGGAGATCCCTGAAAATCGGGCGTCCTGCTTGATATTGCGCGTCAGGGTGAAACCGTCCATTTCAGGCATTTCCAGATCCGTCAACACCAGTGCCACCTTGTCCCGAGCCTTTTTGCCTTCGGCGACCGCCTCTGCATGCATCGCCAGGAGTCGCTCCCACGCTTCCTTGCCGTTCTTCACAGAGATGAAATCCACTTGCATCGACTGCATGCTCTTTTCCACCAGCACACGGGCTACATGCGAATCATCGGCAAACAAAATCCTGGTGCCCTGCGGCAGGCGAACCTCGGGCACTTCCGATTCAGTGAATTCAGGTCCATGTTGACCCGGCAGAACGTCCCTCAGTATTTGCTCCACATCCAGAATCTGTGCCAGACGGGAATTCGGGGTGTCGCCATCGATGCGTGCAACCCCGGACACCATGCCGGCGTGTGCGCTGTCGGCAGCCAACAGGTGTTTCCACTCCATCTGGATGATCTCGACGACCTCATCGACCAGAAAGGCTTGCGTGGTGCGGGCAAATTCAGTGACCAAGACTATTCCCGTGTGGGTCACAGGAGAGCAGCCTGCAATGCCAGGAAGATCTATGACCGGTATCAACTGTCCCCGAACATTCGCCAAACCGACAGCAAACTTCGGAGCATTCACGATCGCAGTGATTTGGGGTGCAACCACTATTTCGCGCACCTTGAAAACATTGATGCCAAACAACTCGCTGTGTTTGGTGCCTGCACTCTCCCCCAAACGAAACAGCAGAAGCTCAAATTTGCCGTCAGCGGTCACTGGGGCTTGTTTTTGAGCAGCGTTTGGAGCCTTTGTATTCATTTGTGTTTCTGCGGGTTATGTTGGATGGGCTGGAGTTTGTCACCTTTTTCCTGCGCTCCCATCAAAGCTTTTGAACATCGCCAGCAGATACCATGCCGGCCACGCCATGCAGCTGCAGCACCATATCCCCCTGTCGAAAGATGACGTTCAAGACAGTGTCCGTACGGCCTTTGTAGTGAACTTTGTCACCTGGAACAAAGTGATACGATTTTTCGGCTAGCTTTAATGCCGCCAAGTGCCTCGCCGCCGCGGCCGTCATCGCGCCAACGTGGCTATTGATTCTTGGAATTTCTGCCGACAGTTGCTGCAATGCCTTCCCCAGAGCGGCGCGTAAGTCCGCTGCTGTGCAAGGCTTGACCTGAAGAAAAACTGCGCCATGCTGGTTTGCCAGTTCGGTCTTGTCTGGCCCGACATCCGTGCTGAGCAAGGCGAACTTGCAGTCTGGGCTGAATTCGAGCATGGATTCATACAGTGCTATCCCTGTCAAGATGTCATTTGGAAACCAGTCAGTGAGCAAAAAGTCAGGCTTGAGTTTCCTGGCAATTTCCAAGGCAGTCGCCGGATCACTGGCGGTCTTGATGAGGCTTGAATCGAATCCAAAGGTCTCGAACTGTTGCCTCACGAAAGACTGCAGGCCTTTGCTGCGATCAACAATCAATAGTCGAATCTGGAACATTGGCAAGCGATAGCATCTACTTCAGTGGCAATCCTGATAAAGTATATCGTCGCAAAAAACATGCACCTAAACAGCCAGAATCCCTGGTGAAGTATGCACGGGCTGCTGCGCATTTGCTAGCGGTTGCGCAATAGTTCACGGCAATGTCAACGCCATGATCAATGATCAGCACGGCTGTAATTGGATGCAGCAAGGTGCGGTGGTGGGGGATGCTTGGCTCGGTGCTCGGGCTGCAACTGGCGGGGCCGCTGATCTGACCTTTACCCATTTTTGAAGGGCGATCAGCTCGCTGCGCATGTTTTGCGGGCTTGTGGCCTGAAATCCACGGGGCACTGCTAAAGGAAGGAAACACACAGTGATTCACACGCTTACCGCACTGGGCGGCATGCACGTTGCCCCCCACCACCTGGCGGCTCAGGCAGGGCGAGATGTGCTGCGAGAAGGTGGCAATGCCGTGGAAGCGATGGTGGCCGCCGCGGCCGCCATTGCGGTGGTGTACCCCCACATGAATGCGATTGGTGGCGATGGCTTCTGGCTGATTCACGAGCCCGGCAAGCCACCGGTGGCCATTGATGCCTGCGGCTTTGCGGCAGGCATGGCGAACAAGGCGTTTTACGCAGGGCTTAACGGCATTCCGCCGCGTGGCCCCAAGGCCGCGCTGACGGTGGCGGGTACCGTGGGTGGGTGGGCCAAGGCACTGGAAGTGGCGGCCGCGTGGGGCAAGGCACTGCCCTTGTCTCGCCTTTTATCAGACGCTATTCGCCACGCCCATGACGGGGTGGTAGTTACCTCCAGTCAATCGCAACTCACCCGCCAAAAGTTCGATGGGCTCAAAGACGCCCCCGGCTTTGCCGACACCTATTTGGTCAACGGCCAACCGCCAGCGGTCGGGCATCTTTTGAAGCAGCCTGCGCTGGGACGCACCTTGTCCGAACTGGCCACACGTGGCCTGGATGACTTTTACCGGGGTGAACTGGCCCAGCGCATGGGCGCTGAGTTGGAGCGCGTGGGCAGCCCTGTGCGCACTGCGGATCTGGCTGCCTACCGCGCGCACATCGTCGACCCGCTCGCCGTGCGCCTGAAGGACAGTACTGTCTACAACCTGCCGCCGCCCACGCAAGGCCTTTCGGCCTTGATGATTCTGGGATTGTTTGAGCGCCTGGGTGTCACTGAAGGTGAAGGCTTTGCCCATCTGCATGGCCTGGTGGAGTCCACCAAACGCGCATTTCGGGTGCGTGATCGTGTGGTGACCGACCCCCGGCACTTACCTGCCGACCCGCGCAGCTTTCTGGCGCCCGAAGCGCTCGACAAGCTGGCTGCACAAATTGAGAAAACGCAGGCACTGCCCTGGCCCGATACTGCAGCGCCCGGCGACACCATCTGGATGGGTTGCATCGACAAGCAGGGCCGCGCCGTCAGCTTTATACAGAGCGTGTATTGGGAGTTTGGCTCCGGCGTGGTGTTGAAGGACACGGGCGTGTGCTGGCAAAACCGCGGCACCAGTTTCTCGCTCGACCCTGCGGCTCTGAACACCCTGGAGCCGGGCCGCAAGCCATTTCACACCCTGAACCCTTCCCTGGCCCTGTTTGACGATGGTCGCGTTATGCCCTACGGCACCATGGGTGGCGAGGGTCAGCCCCAAACTCAGGCCGCAGTATTTACCCGTTACGCCCGCTTTGGGCAAAGCCTGCAACAGGCGGTGAGTGCGCCGCGCTGGCTGCTGGGCCGCACCTGGGGCGACGTGAGTACCACGCTAAAGCTCGAGAGTCGCTTTGCTCCGGACCTGGTTGCCGCCTTGCGCTCCGCGGGTCACCAGGTCGAACTGCTGGACGAGGCCTTCAGCGACACCATGGGCCACGCCGGTGCGCTGGTGCGTCATCCAAACGGTGTAATGGAAGGTGCGGCCGATCCACGCAGCGATGGTTGCGTAGCTGCAATTTGATACATCGGGAGTCGTAGACCATCACCTGTGTGGCCAAGTCAGCCTCACGACAACCCTATATCGCCACGAGACTACGCACCTCATCGACTTCCATGTTCGCGCCCTTGCCCCGGGCGAGCACTGCGCCACGCTCCATCACGATGTAGTCGTCGGCGAGTTCACGGGCGAAGTCATAGTATTGCTCGACCAGCACGATGGCCATGTCACCGCGCTGGGCCAGCATGCGGATGACGCGGCCAATGTCTTTGATGATGCTGGGCTGAATGCCTTCGGTGGGCTCGTCCAGAATCAACAGGCGGGGTTTGGCGGCCAATGCGCGGGCAATGGCGAGTTGCTGCTGCTGGCCGCCGGATAAATCGCCACCACGGCGCGCCAGCATCTGCTTCAACACAGGGAACAACTCGAACAATTCGGCTGGTATGCGACTTCCAGCGGGTTGGTATGCCAAGCCCATGCGCAGATTGTCTTCCACAGTGAGTCGGGAAAATATTTCACGCCCCTGCGGCACAAAGCCGATGCCGGCACGGGCGCGCTCGTAGGGAGCAAGGGTGTGAATGGCTTTGCCGTCAATTTCGATGCTGCCGGACCTGATGGGCACCAGTCCCATCAGAGATTTAAGCAATGTGGTCTTGCCCACGCCATTGCGACCAAGGATGACGGTGACTTTGCCCAACGCGGCCTGCATGCTCACATCCCGCAGGATGTGCGAACCGCCGTAGTACTGATTAATGTTTTTGACGGTGAGCATCTTTTCGCCTCGACGGGCCGCCCCTAGAGGCGAAAGCGCCCCCGCGGGGGGCAGTGCAGTACACGAAGTGACAAACGTGGGGGCCCATTTAACGTCCCAAATAGACTTCAATGACGCGTTCGTCGGCCTGCACCTGGTCGAGGGTGCCTTGCGCGAGTACCGAGCCATCACACAGCACGGTCACGATGTCGCTGATGGTGCGGATAAAGCCCATATCGTGCTCCACCACCATCAGGGAATGCTTACCTTTGAGCGAGAGAAATAGCTCTGCGGTACGTTCGGTTTCCTCGTCGGTCATCCCTGCCACCGGTTCATCGAGCAGCAGCAGTTTGGGGTCCTGCATCAGCAGCATGCCGATCTCCAGCCATTGCTTCTGGCCGTGGCTAAGCGTGCCGGCCTGTCGGGTCACGCTGTCGCTGAGATGGATGGTGCGCAGTATCTCGGCCATACGATCCGCCTGCGCCGAGTCGAGCCGAAAGAACATCGACGACTTCACACCCTTGTCCGTGTACAGGGCCAATTCCAGATTCTCAAAAACGCTGAGTTGCTCGAACACGGTCGGCTTCTGGAACTTGCGACCAATGCCCAACTGCGCAATTTCGGCTTCGGTATAGCGCAGCAAGTCAATCGTGCTGCCAAAAAAGGCAGTGCCAGAATCGGGACGGGTCTTGCCGGTGATGATGTCCATCATGGTGGTCTTGCCAGCACCGTTGGGGCCGATGATGCAGCGCAGCTCTCCCGGTGCGATGTCCAGCGACAACCCGTTGATGGCCTTGAAGCCGTCGAAGCTGACATGTACATCTTCCAGATACAGAATGCGGCCGTGCGTAACATCCACCTCGCCAGCTGCAAGAAGTCTGGAAAACCCCGCTGTGCGTCCACCGGATTCCGTCTGGCTACCCAGTGTCGCCGCCATTGCGCGGTGCGCCTCGATGCGCTTGGCACCTTGCTCCATCAGCTCCGGCGTCATGGTCTTCTACCTTTAATCTTCTTGACCAGACCCACCACACCATCGGGCAGGTAGAGCGTCACGCCAATGAAGAGAGCCCCCAGAAAGTAGAGCCAGAACTCAGGGTAGGTCACCGTGAGCCAGCTCTTGGCACCGTTCACCAAAAAGGCTCCGACGATGGGGCCAATCAGAGTGGCACGTCCGCCCACCGCGGCCCAGATAGCAATCTCGATCGAGTTGGCGGGACTCATCTCGCTGGGGTTGATGATGCCCACTTGTGGCACATACAGCGCACCTGCAACACCACACATGATGGCCGACAGCGTCCAGATGGTGAGCTTGTAGCCGATGGGGTTGTAGCCACTGAACATGACACGGGTTTCAGCATCGCGCACTGCCTGCAACACACGCCCGAATTTGGCATTCACCAGCCAGCGCGCCAGCAGGAAGAACAGCAGCAGCGTGAGGGATGTCATTACAAACAGCGTCATGCGCATGCTCGGAGTGGCAATCGGAATATCGAGAATGCGTTTGAAATCGGTGAAACCGTTGTTGCCACCAAAGCCCGTCTCATTGCGGAAAAACAGCAGCATGGCAGCAAACGTCATGGCCTGCGTGATGATGGAAAAGTACACCCCTTTGATGCGGGATCGGAATGCGAAGTACCCGAACACAAAGGCCACTAGTCCCGGGGCCGCGACCACCAGCAGACAAGTGGCGAAGAAGCTGTCGGAGAATGTCCAATGCCAGGGCAAGGCCTTCCAGTCCAGAAACACCATGAAATCCGGCAGCTCGCTCTTGTAGTTGCCGTCCAGCCCGATCTGGCGCATGAGGTACATGCCCATCGCATATCCACCGAGCGCAAAAAACAGACCGTGTCCCAACGACAGGATGCCGGTGTAGCCCCAGATCAGATCCATCGCCAACGCGCAGATGGCGTAACACATGATCTTGGCAATCAGCCCCACCGCAAAGTCGCTCAGGTGGAACACGCTATTGGCAGGAATCACCAGGTTGAGCACCGGCGCCACCGCACACAGCACCACCAGCGCAATCAGCCAGGCTGTCCAACCTCTGCGTGTGAGCAGCGGGCTCTTTGTGGGCAAAAGAATATCGGTATTCATAGCAAATGAGAGCACCGAGAACACAATGCAAGGGAAAGCGAAGCGAAGCCCATTCCAGAAACACCGCAGAACCGGCTTTGCCGGGCTGCTGGTGTTGCCCCCAGCAAGGGGGAAAGCGGCCACACGCAGTGGGCAAGCCTGGGGGTGATTCCCTTCTTCATGCTTCCCTTCCCTTCATGGCGAAGATGCCTTGCGGACGCTTCTGGATAAAGATGATGATGAACACCAGCACGGCAATCTTGGCCAGTACTGCGCCGGTCCAGCCTTCCAGAAATTTGTTGAGCACGCCCAGGCCCAGTGCAGCGTACACGGTACCGGCAAGCTGGCCCACGCCACCCAGTACCACCACCATGAACGAGTCCACAATGTAGCCCTGGCCCAGGTCAGGTCCGACATTACCCACCTGGCTCAGCGCGCAACCGGCCAGCCCGGCAATGCCGGAGCCCAGCGCAAAGGCGTAGGTATCAATGCGGGCCGTGTTGACACCCATGCAGGATGCAATCGGGCGGTTTTGCGTCACGCCACGCACAAACAATCCCAGGCGGGTTTTCTCGATCAGAAACCACACCCCCAACAGCACGGCAAATGCAAACGCCACAATCACCAGACGGTTGTACGGCAGCGAAAGATTGCCCATCAACTGCACGCCACCACTCATCCAGCTCGGGTTCTCCACCCCCACATTTTGTGCACCAAACAGGCTGCGCACGCCCTGCATCAGCATCAGGCTGATACCCCAGGTTGCCAATAACGTTTCCAGCGGACGGCCATAGAGAAAGCGGATGACGCTTCGCTCCAGCGCAGCACCGACCAGCGCAGAAGTCATGAAAGCCACCGGGACCGAAGCCAAGAGGTACCAGTCAAATGCACCTGGCAAGTACTTTTGAAAAAGCCCTTGCACCATGTAGGTCGCATAGGCACCAATCATCATCAGTTCACCATGAGCCATGTTGATCACGCCCATCAGCCCGTAGGTAATGGCAAGCCCCAGCGCGACCAGCAGCAAAATGCTGCCCAGACTGATGCCACTGAAGATAGCGCCAAGACGGTCGCCCCAGACTAAACGCGACTCCACCTGACTCAGGCTCAGCTGCAATACAGCCTTCACCTGCGCGTCTGGTTCCACCTGCAGTCGCTCAAGCAGTAGTGTCTTGGTAGCAGCCTGTGAACTCAATGCCAGCAAGTTGGCCGCGTGCATACGTTTGGCCCGGTCATCACTTCCCAGATAGGCTGCCGCCTGCAGTAGCGCGAGGTTTTCCTTGATGTCGGGCACAGCCTCCTGGGCCATGGCCTTCTCGATCAATTTGAGTTTCGCTTCATCGGTATTGCCCTGCAGGGTCTTCACTGCCGCGCGCCGCACTGCTTCGTCGGGTGACAGCAAATGAAGCGCCGCCAGCGCCGACTCAATTTCACCGCGCATGCGGTTGTTGTTCATCACATCTTCAGCGCCATCGATACTGCCAGCGTCCACCCCGGTGACAGGATCGAGTGCCTTGTCATCCTTCACGATCACGGGTTTGTTACCCACCACCTTGACCGCATCATCGGCCAGCGCCTGGATGAACCGGACGGTCTTTTCATCAGCACCGGCAAGGGACGAGCGCAATGCCTCAATGCGTGCGCCTCCTTCGCCGATTGCAATGCCTTTTGCCTCGTCTGCGCTTTGAGCGGGAAAATTTGATTTTGATTCCGGGGCGATTTGATTCTGGAAATGTACACCCCAAAAAAACGGCCTTAAAAGCCGTTTAAACCATC
>JAIFLV010000154.1 GCA_020048895.1 Rhodoferax sp.
GCCCAGCAAGTCCTGGTATTCCATCCACAGGGCATTGCCAAACAAGGGCCGCAAGCTGCCGCCCAAAGCCCTGCGCAGCACCTGCCGCGACGCCCCACCGCCTGAGCCCAGGCCCGCGACAAACACATTGGTATCGATGACAACGGGAATCATGATGACAGCATAGGTGCTGTCACTGGTTTGTGCAAGTGCTGTGCTCGTGACGTATGCGCCACAAGGCCGCTGGGGGTTGACGTGGCAAAGGGGTGCCATAGATACTGTTCATAACAACAGTATTGTCTCGTGGGCCACGCCCAGCGGGGACGAGGTGGCGCGCATTGCCGATGTGAAAGCCGAAATCTTCGGCCCTGTGCTGCAGGTGGTGCGCTGGACGGGCGAGCCCGGTGACGTCATTGCGCAGATCAATGCGCTGGGCTATGGCCTCACGCTGGGCATCCAGACCCGCATCGACTCCAGAGCGCAAGCGCTGGCCCATGCGGCGCAGCATTGATGATGGCAAAGTGTGCCCGTTCAGGCACAATGGCCCGTTGACTGGATCAACTTGGAGTGCGCCATGAATCGAATTACGCTGGAGCCTGGAAAACGCGGTGGGAGGCCGTGCATCCGTGGTTTGCGCATCACGGTGTATGACGTGCTTTCCATGCTGTCCAGCGGGATGAGTCACGCGGAAATACAAGAGGATTTTCCCGAACTGACGCAGGAAGATATCCTGTCGGTATTGGCCTACGCGGCGGACCGGGAGCATCAGGTCTACTCCTTGAAAGTCCAATGAAGCTTTTGCTCGACGAAAATCTGTCGCGTCGGCTGGTTCCGTTTCTGCAGCACGACTTTCCCGAGACCAGTCAGGTTGTCTTGCTCGGTATGGAGTCGGCCTCCGACAAAGAGGTGTGGCAGAGGGCAAGGGACGACGGCTATGTCATCGTGACGCGTGATGCTGATTTCCAGGAGCTGTCATTGGTCTGGGGCCAGCCGCCCAAGGTGATACGCCTTAAAACCCTGAATCAAACGCGAGCGGCGACGTTGAAAATGCTCATTGACAGTAGGGCGATCATTGAAGAATCGCTCTTGACAGTTGGATTGGCATCCGTGGAAATCGTGCTCTGAGTGGAGTGGTAGCTAAGGGGCGTCGCCCATCGAAGGAGGCCCCTACGTTCCTTTGATTGCCGAAACCGCTGGCATCAACGCCATGCTTTTGGACTCCAACGCCATGCACAATCAAGTTATTGACGCAGTGGTGAGGGTGCAGCCGTTTGGTGGCGAAGGCCTGAGCGGCACTGGCCCCAAGGCGGGCGGGCCGCACTACCGGTACCGTTTCTGCGCCGAGCAGACCGTGACCGTCAATACAGTTGCGGCAGGGGGTAACGCGGCGCTGCTGGCGGCGCAGCAGTAAGTGATCGTATCGGCCGCGTCAAGGCGGTCTGCCTGCCGTGGTGGCATCGCCCCACAACGGGCGTCCCGGCAAGTTCTGGCATTCCATCGCTCGAGCTGGACAGAGGCGACGCAGCGCAAATTGAACGTGCTTGGCTCGCTTCGCATTGCTAGGTTTTTGATAGCTGCCAGCGCACGATCAGCGGGCGCTAGCGGACTCTTTTTGCTTCAGGAATTCACCGTTACTGCAGCCTCCTTTGGCCGCTTGAGACGTATTCTTCCAAATACACCTCATATTTTGAGCCGCATTGTCTAGAATACGCATCATGCCCCGGCAAAGTCCACCCTTATCCCCAAGCTACATCTGGAAGCACAGCGCTTGGCCGAAACTCACATTTGACGCAGCCGCGCTGGCTGGTGCATTGGATCAGGCCCGGCTGGAGCAGGGTCGCTTGCTAGGGCAGTTGGGAGCCATCGGGCTGGAGCAGGCCAATACGGTACAGCGTGAGTTGTGGGTACAAGAAGCGCTGGCCACCGCCGCCATTGAGGGTGAGCAACTTAATCTGGAATCTCTGCGCTCATCCGTGGCGCACCGGCTTAGCCTGGCCGATGCACCAGGACCTGACCGGTCCGTGGAGGGCCAGGTGCAAGTAATGCAGGATGCGTTAGCCAACCACGGTGCCGCGCTGGACTTGGACCGGCTATGCCGCTGGCAATCGGCGCTGTTTCCAGGGGGCACATCGGGCATTGCGCGCATTGCTGTAGGGCGCATACGCGACCACGCCGATGCCATGCAGATCGTGAGCGGACCGCTCGGGCGCGAACTGGTGCACTACGAGGCACCGCCTTCTGCGCAGGTGGCTGCCCATATGGAACGTTTTTTGTGGTGGTTTGAAAGCAGCAAGCCCACTGGCGGAGCCACCGCAGTTGCCACCATCAATGGCATTGCCCGCGCGGCGCTGGTCCACCTGTGGTTTGAATCCATTCATCCGTTTGAAGACGGCAATGGCCGCCTGGGTCGTGCCTTGGCGGACATGGCGCTTGCTCAGGACATGCACGCACAAGACCCGCAGGCCAGCCCAGCGCTGGTGCGTGTGTATGGCTTGGCCCACCAAATGCTGAAGACGCGCGCTGCGTATTACGACGCACTCAACTACGCACAGCGCTTACGCAATGTTGTGCCCGATGCGACCACGATTGATGTCACGCCATGGGTGCAATGGTTTGTACTGACCTTCACCCACGCTTGCATTGCCAGTCAAGCTGTGGTCAATAGTGCTACTGAGAAAGCGCAGTTTCGGCTGCGGGCAGCGCAGTGCCATATCAATCAGCGCCAGCGCAAGGTGCTGGAACGCCTGCTGGAAGCTGGGCATGTTGGCTCGGGGGGTGGCTTTTTGGGCGGCATGACCAACGAGAAATACGCCAAGATCACAGGTGCATCCAAAGCTACTGCCTCGCGCGACCTGGCCGACCTGCTTGCCAAAGACTTGCTGCGGGTGCAGGGTGTGGGCAAAGCCACACGCTACGCCGTGAACGTCCCCCACTGGGAGCAACCTTCAAACTGACCGTAAAAACACCCATGACGATCAAACCACCGGCATGTGTGACACCTGCGCCGGTGTCCAGCAAAACTGGCGCAAGGCCCAGGGCCTCCCCGAGTAGATGCAGGGCACCAACCGCGCGGTGGCGCACAAGCATGGCTCGACTTGGCTACCGGGCGGCCCACTGCTGCCTGCGGTGGCCAGGCAAACAATGCGCGTGGCATCGTGGCTACCAAATCTCCAGCCTCAACCGCTGATTCGCGCCAGTGGGCACTTGCGCAAACGCCTTGTCGCGACTCACCAGCGTGACATCCAGCGCTACGGCGTGGGCGGCAATCATGATGTCAAAGTCGCTGAGGTTGATGCCTTGGGCCTCCAGCGTGGCGCAAAGTTCGCCATAGCAGGTCGCTACAGCCTCATCCCAAGGCAGTACATCCATGCGCAGCAGCACTTGCGCCAAGGCATTGCGCAAGCGAGCGGGTTGCCCTTTGCGCTGCAAACCGTACTCCAGCTCGGCCAAGGTCACGCTGGACATCACAACCTGGCCAACCGGCAATCGGGTCAGGCGTGCCAATAATTCGGCATCGCGCCCCTGCATGATGTGGCTGACTATGTTGGTGTCAAGCATGTAGCGCTGGCTCACTCTTGGTAGCCCTCAAAAGGGTCGCGCCGTGTGTGGGTTTGGCGGCGCTCAAGATTTGAGTCTTCGTCCTTGTTAAGTGCCACTGCGTCGAGCAAGCCTTGCCAATCGGCGGGCTTACGCGACAAAACCACATCACCCGTGATGGGATCGTGGCGGATGAAGACTTCGGCAACGTCAAAGCGGAACTCCAGCGGCAGACGAACCGCCTGACTGCGGCCGGTGGCAAATATTTTGGCAGTTTGGTGCATTTTGAGCCTCTTAAGGGTACGCGATATGCCTCATGGTATATATCAACACTATTGCTGTCAACAAGCGTTTGCTAGGCGGGTTGAATCACCAAGAAGCTGATCAGCTCGAAGTCTTCGAGTCCGGCAATTTCACCGACCAAGGCACTGGTTTTTCCCGGCGAAAACAGGCTGTCCACATCCTGCTCCTGCTGCCGCTCGATCATGGAGTGAATGGCCTGGTCCAGCAGGTTGGAGAACGTGCGCATGTTGCGGCCATCGTCGGTCGCCTTGTTAAAGGGCTCGAATGCGGCGGGCAACGGTTCGCTGTGGCCTTTGCAGGCATTGCGGGCCAGGCCCAACAATGCCTTGACCTCCATATGGTCGGCAACGATGCTGCCGTCCATACCGATGTAAACCAAGTAGTACGGGTGCAGTCGGTTCTTTTGCTGCACTACGGCACCGGCAGTGCCCCGTTAAGTAACCGGTTGCGCAGCGTGAATATGACACCGGGCTTCAAACCCTTTTCGGGGTTGGCGGGCACCACGGCATGCAGGCCGTTGGGCGCTCTAGCCAGGTCGCCATGGGCTTTGACATAGTTCAGTAAGTCCATGCGGAAGTCGTTCAGGCCCAGGTCGGTGATCGACACCCCGGTTCTGAGGTCTTCCATTTCGATGACTTCTTCTTGCAGGCGGCGCAATTGCTCCTTGCGGTAGGCAACGTCATTCGATTGGGCAGACAGCACGTTGTCATCGCCCGTGGCGGTCACGTCGGCAATCATCATGCGGCTTTACACCCGCTCTTTCAGGCGGATGGCGTCGTCTGCCCCTCGAAGTCATCACCCGCATCACTGCGGACCTCATGAAGAACCATCTGGCCAATCCGCTGGTGAATACCCGCTACATGAACAGCGAAGACCTGGCACGTGTGGAGCGCCGGGCAGTCGAATTCTTCTGTGCCGGCACCGGCGGGCCCGAGGAATACACCGGCAAGGACATGCTGGCCACGCACAAGGGCATGAACATCAACGAGCAGGAGTTCATGACTGTCATCGACGATGCGATGGACGCGTTGCAGAAAAACGGCATTGACGACGCCACGCGCAACGAGGTGCTGGCCATACTGTGGTCAATGCGGCGTGAGGTGGTGCGGGTGTGACGGTTGCACCGCGATGCGTTCGACAATTTCCGGCGCTACATCACGCAGCTTAAATCTTAAGCAAAAGTGCTTGTGGCGCCCACGGAGAAAGCGCAGACAGCTAGCAATTCAGTAGCAAACCGGATCGCTTCGCGCTGAGGCGCTGGAACGGCCACGGGCCGCTCCGCGGGGTCGAGCCACTTCAGTGCCGGACTTTCAAGCTAGCATGAATGCGCTGGGTGGTGCGCCACACCAGCCAGAGCACCACCGGCACCATCGCGCCAGCGGCGATCTCCGGATTGACCGGCACCCCTGCCGCCTTGAGTGCCTTGCCACCATACAGCAGCAGGCTGATCACATAGTAGGAGATGGCGGCGATTGACAGGCCTTCGACCGTGCTTTGCAGGCGCAACTGCATTTCCTGACCACGGTTGAGCTTTTCCAGCAGTTGCTGGTTCTGCACCTCGGTGGCAATGTCCACCCGGGTTCGCAGCAAGTCGCTGGTGCGCGCCACCCGCTCGGACAGCGATGCCAGTCGTCGCTCGGTCGCCGCCACCGTGGCCATGGCGGGCGACAGGCGGCGCTGCATGAATTCGCCAATGGTCTGGGTGCCGGGAATGGCATTTTCGCGCAGCTCGACAATGCGTTGACCCACCAGTCTGTCGTAGGCGCGGGTGGCCGAAAAGCGGTAAACATGCTCCGCGGTGGCGCGCTCCACCCCGGCTGCAAGCGACACCAGGGTGTCGAGCAATTCCTGATCCGAGGCGCTTTTGTTTTCCAGCCGGGAGGTAATGGTCGCCAGTGCATCTTCCGCTTGCGACAGCATCGGCCCCAACAGCTTGGCTACCGGCAGGCCGCGCAGTGCCATCAGTCGGTAGGTTTCAAGCTCCAACAGCCGCGCAGCAATCCGGCCGGCGCGGGTTGCACTGGTACCCTCGGGGGCAATGACCAGCATGCGCTCAAACCCGTCGGGTTGCAGCAAGAACTGCGTCAGCGCCCAGGAATGCCCGATCGGGTGCGTGTAGCCCTGTCGGTCGGGCGGTGCCGTGTTCGGTCCGGCAGCGTGCGGGGAGTTGCTGCCCATCAGCGAGGCCACTACGGCGCCGTCGCCCAGCCAGGTCAGCGCCTTGGCCATCAGGTCGGGGGCATTGTCCAGCGGTGCGTTGAGCATGGCGAGTTGAATGGCGGCCACCGTATACCCTGGTATATGGCGCAACCATTCACCGGGTAACGCCAGCCCTGTCATCAAATCGGGCACCGCTGCGCCTAGCAGGGCGTTGGCGGGCAAGGGCTGAACGATGGTATAGCGGGTGAATTCGGTATGGCGTTCCCACTTCAGCGCATAGGCGTCAGTTTGCAGCCGTAAAAAGCTGCCCTGCAGACACTCTGGCAGCAAACCCGACTGACCCGGTAACCGCAGCAGATGGGCGAATTCCATCTCCCGTGAAACATCGGCGTTGAGCACGGCAATGTAGACAATCAGCGCCGGCAACTGAATGTGCGACGAAGGCCTGGCGTGGACCTCATTGTGCAGTGCGGTGCGCTGGGCGTCGTCGGGGGGAAGAAAGCCAGCCGCAGATTCGTCAGCGCCAGGGCGCGGTGCATCCATTGTGTCGGAGTGTTGCATGGCACTATTCTGCCGCAGTGGTATCGGTGCGCAAGTCACAGCAGCTTCCTGGACCGAACGGACGCGCGTGTTGAAACGGGTCGAAAACGGGTCGAGGCCCACCGCGAATGCCCATGCCCGTGATCATTGCCCTTGTGTTACCCGCACAAAGCTGGCAAAACGCGGTACGCCGGCGTCGGTCAAACCCTGGTAGCGGTAGGTGACCACCGTGCCCACGGGAGGCGGATTGCGGCGCAGTGCGTCCGACAGGCCTGTGCCAATCTTGAAGCGCACACCCGCAGCGGCGGCGTTGCCGCTGGCCACGCTTTCCACCAGCAGTGCGCCGAGCATGCCCGCGTACTTGCCCTGACCCGCCTGGTGGCCCACCACACGAGCCTCCGCATCCTGGTGCGGCTTTACTTTCAGCAAATCGTCGTTGCGTGCGGCCGTATAGAGCGAAGCACCCCGGTGCAACACCAGCCCTTCGCCGCCGTCTTTGACAAGGCGATGCATCTGCGCCTGCAGGGCGGCGTGTGAGGTGGCGCGCCGCTGAACGACTGCCACCACCCAGGGTTGATGAATCTGCGCCACGGTGGCGTTCAAGCCCACGATGCGCTCGGTGAATGTGCCGCCATGCGCAGGCAGGTCGAACACCATGAAGCGCATGCCGCGCCAGGCGTCCTCGTCGGGCACTTGCTGGCGCACGGTGGACATCGCCTTTGCAAACTGCCCGCGTCCAGCCCACAGTTCGCCATCCATCGGCGTCGTCGGCCATCCCGCAGTAAACCAGGCTGGGGCGTGCACGCGCTCCCCACCACGGGTGAAGAGTTGCTGGCCGTCCCAGTAGCCGCGCAGGCCATCGTACTTCTCGCTCACCCAGTAGTCCGCCAAATCGATGCCGGGGTGATAGACCTTGGCCAGCATCAGCGCTGGAGCGGTTGTTGCAGGTGCTGCAGTGGTCTGCGCAAGTAGCACGCTGCCAGTGCCCATGCACAGTACGCAGGCCAACGTCAGCAGAAAGAGGTTTACACGCCGAGTCCAATGCACAAGCCTTCTCCCGTTCATCCAGTGGCCGCAGCATAGCAAAGAGTGGCGCAAACGGGGATGACATGCCACGCGCAGCCTTTCAAGACCAGTTGACAGCGCAGGGACTGTCAATATGATCCAGTTTGTCATCGAACGACGAGACGCGGCAGGCGCTGATGCCCCAGGGCATCGCAATTCACCAACCCTTGTGGCTCGAACCTGCAGCCTGAAGAGATCTGGTATGCGCCTGAAACACATCGAGGTTTTCAATGCCGTCATGCTCACTGGCACGGTGAGTGCCGCGGCACGCTTGCTGCACGTCACACAACCGGCCGTGACGCAGACGCTGCAACACGCCGAACTCCAGTTGGGCTATGTGTTGTTTACCCGGCAAAAGAACAGATTGGTGCCCACGCACGAGGCGCAAGTGCTTTACCCCGAGATCCAGCGACTGGTATCGCAGCTGGAGGCGGTGCGCCGGTTGTCCAGCGCGCTCGGTGTGGGTGTGGGCAGCCAGCTGCGCATACTGATTGTTCCGTCGCTGGCGGTACGTGCGCTGCCCGATGCCCTGCAACAGTTTCGCCAGCACTATCCCGACATGTCGGTGTCTATCCGCACCCTGCATTCACGTGAAATCGCCCAGGCCATCGTGTTGCGCGAGGCCGATGTGGGCATTGTCTACGGCAACCTCTTGCACCCGGCGCTGCACGAAGAGCCGGTGTCGGTGGGGCGGCTGGTGTGTGTATCCAAGGTCAGCAGCCCTGGCGCTGACCAGCGCAGCACGGTGGCGCTCGAAGACATCTTGCTTAGTCCGTTCATTCGGATCGACGAGCGCGATCCGCTGGGCGCCATGCTGGCCGATCAGTGGTCGCGCCTGGGGTTGGCACCGCGTGCCGACATCATGGTGCAGACGCACCACATTGCGATGGTGCTGGCAGAAGAAGGGTTTGGTCCGGCCATCATCGACTCATTCACCGCCAAGGCCAGCCGCAGCGACACGTTGCACGTGCGCGACATCCTGCCGGAAGTTCCGGTGGAGGTGACCGCCTTGCTGCCCCAGGGCCTGCGCTCGCCCAAGCCGGTGTCCGACTTTATCGAGGCGTTTCGTCAGGCCACCCGATCCGAGTCCCGCAATTAATGGTGCAGTATCTTGGACAGGAAGTCCTGCGCCCGCGGTGAGCGTGCTTCGATGTGGCCAAAGAAATCTTCCTTGCGGCAGTCTTCCACAATCTGCCCATGGTCCATGAAGATCACACGGTGGCCCACCTTGCGGGCAAAACCCATCTCGTGCGTGACACACATCATGGTCATGCCCTCGAGCGCCAGCTGCACCATCACGTCCAGCACTTCACCCACCATTTCGGGGTCCAGTGCTGACGTAGGCTCATCAAACAGCATCACGATCGGGTCCATGGACAGAGCCCGTGCGATGGCCACCCGCTGTTGCTGGCCGCCCGACAACTGACCCGGAAACTTGTCCTTGTGAATGGTCAGGCCCACCCGCTCCAGCATCTTGAGCCCTCGAACGCGGGCGTCGTCCGGGGAGCGACCCAGCACCTTGATCTGCGCCAGGGTCAGGTTCTCGGTCACACTCAAATGCGGAAACAGCTCGAAGTGCTGGAACACCATGCCTACCGTGGAGCGCAGCTTGGGCAGGTTGGTTTTCGGGTCGCTGAGGGAAACACCGTTGACGGTAATGTCACCCTTCTGGAAAGGCTCCAGCGCATTGACGGTTTTGATCAGCGTGGACTTGCCCGAGCCCGAAGGGCCGCACACCACCACCACTTCGCCCTTGTTGATGGTGGTGCTGCAATCGGTCAGCACCTGAAAGCTGCCGTACCACTTCGAGACCTTGTTGATGTGAATCATGTCAAATACCCTCAGCGAATAATCCGGATCTTTTTCTGCAGCTGGCGCACCAGCAGCGACAGGCTAAAGCAGATGATGAAATACACCACCGCGGCCACCAGGTAGGTTTCAATCGGGCGATTGAAGTTTTTGCCAGCCACCTCAAACCCTTTGAGCAGGTCATAGGCACCAATGGCGTAGACCAGCGATGTGTCCTGAAACAGCACAATGGTTTGTGTCAGCAGCACCGGCAGCATGTTGCGAAACGCCTGCGGCAGCACGATGAGCTGCATGCATTGGGCGTAGGTCATGCCCACTGCATAGCCGGCGTAGACCTGACCCTTGGGCACGGACTGGATGCCGGCACGCATGATCTCGGAAAAATACGCCGCCTCAAACACGGTAAACGTGATGATGGCCGACAACTCTGCGCCCATGGTGCGTCCGATGATCAGGGGTATGAGCAGGAAGAACCACAGAATCACCATCACCAGCGGAATCGAGCGCAAGGTGTTGACGTAGGCCGCGGCCACCGAGGCCAGCCACTTTTTGCCCGACAGGCGCATCAGTGCCAGCAGGGTGCCCAGCAGGATGCCGCCTGCGGTGGCAATGAGGGTGAGCTGGGCGGAAAAGGCCAGGCCCTTGAGAATGAAGTTGGTGACAACGTCGGCGCTCAGGAAACTGAAGTCAAGATTCATTTGCCTGCTCCTGCCATGCCCGGCACCTGCACCCGGTGTTCGATAAAGATGGCGGCGCGGTTGATGGCGAATGCCGAGATGAAGTACAGGCCGGTGACGGCCAGATAAATTTCAATCCCGCGTGAGGTCTCTTCCTGCGCCTGCATGGCAAACATGGTGAGTTCGGAAATGCTCACCGCAAACGCCACGGACGAGTTCTTGATGATGTTCATGGCCTCGCTGGTCAGCGGCGGGATGACGATGCGAAAAGCCACCGGAAGCAAAACGAAGCGATAAGTTTGCGGCAGCGTCAGGCCCATGGCCAGCCCGGCCATTCGCTGCCCGGCTGGCAGCGCCTGAATGCCGGCTTTCACCTGCTCGGCGATGCGGGCGGAGGTGAAAAACCCCAGGGCCAGCACCACCAGCACAAAGCTGGGCACCCGGCTGAACAGCGGGAACACCGCCGGCACGACAAAGTACCACAGGAATATCTGAACCAGTAGAGGCACGTTTCGAAACACCTCGGTCCAAATGTCGCCGACCAGTGTCAGCCCTTTGTTGGGTGTGGTGCGCAGAATGCCCACCAGGCAGCCCAGCAGCAGCGCCACCACCCAGGCCGACAGTGCCACCGACAGCGTCCAGCCCCAGGCCGACATCAGCCAATTGATATAGGTCTGTCCGCCCCCGTTGTCTTTCAGGAATATCTGCCATTGCCAGGTGTAGTTCACATTGGCCTCCGTGGGTGGATTTAAGGGGGTAACTGTTCAGGAGTGCGCACGCAATTGCCGTGCCATTAGGCCACAGCGGTGCGCTGCGCCAGCGACCAGTGCACGGCGCGGCGCGCCAGTGCCGCCGTGGCATCGATCACCGGCATCGGCGCATTGCTGCTGTCGAGCACCAGCGGAATTTCGGTGCAGCCCAGGATCAGGCAATTGGCACCCCGACGCTGCAGGGCCTGTGCCGCCAGCAGCAGCAACTCAGCACCTTTGGGCAGGTTGCCGGCCTTCACCGCAGCGATGCCCGGCATGACCCACTCGATCACTTCGTGTGCGGTCGGCAGGACCCATTGCACCGCACCGGCATTGGGCATGGAGGGCGAGCGATTGATGTACAG
>JAIFLV010000187.1 GCA_020048895.1 Rhodoferax sp.
CCGACACCACGGGTACCAGTGACGGCAGCTGCACAGCGCAGCGCGTGGCAACCGCAGCCAAGGTCCGATTTGGCCGCGTGCGCCTGCAAAACGCCTTTGGCTCGGAGTTGCTGGCGCTTGATGTTCCGATTCAGGCCGAGTATTACGATGCGGGCACCTTCAGGAGCAGCGCGACCGACGCCTGTACAGCGTTGACGGCACCTGCTGCGATCGCCCCAAGGGCGGTCGGTGCCGCGCTCGATGGCACACCCGGCCTGTACTTCTATACGGTGGATAGCGCGGCCAACGGAAAAAACAAACTGGCAAGCTCCGATACGACGGTGACTCTGGCGAGCCCGCTGACTGCTGGCAAGTCGAGCCTGCGCTTTACCAAGCCCTCGAACCGCGGCTGGCTTGACCTGATTTTGCAAGTGCCGAGCTATCTGCTTGGGAATTGGGCGAACTGCAACGGCCAAAGCGGCACGACCGGTCTGTATGACGACTTTCCCTGTGCCCGCGCCACCTTCGGAATCTATAAATCTCCCCTGATTTACCGGCGAGAAAACTATTGAGTATGGTCGATGGAGTTGGCGTCACTGGAGTCTGCCCTGCGTCAGATGCATGTATCAATCCACTGAATAAGCATGTCGGAAACGTATAAATTTGATAGCACGTCACGCACACCGGAAGGGGGGGTGAGCCCCTTTACGCCCGCATTCGCACCGCAGACCGGTTGGCTGGTGGTCACGCTGCTGCTGGTACTGGCCTTGCTGGGCAATGTTGTTCTGGACCGCTACCGCCAGGCGCAAGCTGGCGCGGTGGTCAAAACTCTCAATCTTGTGCAGTTGATTGAGTCCCATGTTGCCAGTGACATGGCACGTATCGACGGCGTGCTGCACTACATTGCCAAACGGCTGGATCAACCCGATCCACAGCAGCGCCTGGCGGACTTGCAGCGAAGTTTTTCGATGATCGCGGGGCTGAGCGTTTTTGATGCCCAGGGCCGGTTGCGCTACTCCTCGGACGCCCAGCTCAAAGGAATCAGCATTGCCGACCGGCCGCACTTTCAGCGCCTGCGGGATGACGCCACGGCTCATGTTGTATTTTCGGAGGCACAGGTTGCGCGCACCACCGGGCATTGGTCCATCACACAGGCGTTGGCACTGCGCGATGCGGACGGCCGCTTTTTGGGCACGGTGAACGCTGTGATCGCATTGGATGACATTGGCACCCTGTTTGGCACCGTGGATGTGGGGCAAACCGGTGTCATCTTGTTGCGCAACAGTGAAACCTTCAGACTCATGCAGCGCACGCCGCGCAACAACGAGAAAGACTTCAACCAGCCACTGCCCAAGGACAACGCCACCCGCCTGCGCATCGAAGCTGGTGAGCGCATGGGCTCACTGCGTTTTACCGCCAGCACCGATGGCGTGGAGCGCCTGGCCAGCTTCAAGGTGATGGATGATTTTCCGTTTTATGTGCAGGTGGCGCTTGGCAAAAGCGAGTATCTGAGCGCGTGGCGGCAAGAAGCCGCCATTGTGGCCGGCCTGGCGTCCGTTTTGTTGGCGGCGTTTGTCTTGGTCATGCGGCGCTTGCAAAAAAGTGCGACGCTTACTCAAACTGTGCAAGCCGAGCTGGCCTATCGCCAGGCGATGTTTGCCCGTCTGTTTGACCAATCAGCCTACCTCGCGGGCATTCTTGACCAGTCTGGGCGACTGATGGAGATAAATCAGGCGGCCCTTGCAGTGGTCGGGCTGCAACGCAAAGATGTAGTGGGGCAGCTTTTTGTAGATACGCCCTGGTGGTCACGCGCAGAGGACATATCCGCCCTTCAGGTCGCACTCAAGGCAGCTGCCGCTGGTACACCGGGAAGTTTTGAGGCGATGCACGCTGGTTCCAACGCACAAGAGATGATTGTGCTCTTCCATGCCGTGCCGGTGCTTGCTGGCGATGTTCGCTACATTGCCGTCACAGGCATTGATATCACCCAGCGCAAGCTAGCCGAGGCAGGGGTACGCGATTTGCTGCAACGCCTGCAGATGCTGGCAGAGCACTTGCCCGGTTTTGTCTACCAGTTCCAGTTGAAGCCTGATGGTTCATCCGCCTTTCCCTATTCCAGCCCAGGCATCGAAGCTGTTTACGGCTTGCGCCCCGAAGAGGCTAGCCAAGATGCAGGGCGTGTGTTCGCGGTGCTGCACCCGGACGATCTGGCGCGTGTCGGGGCCTCCATTGCGCACTCGGCAGACACGCTTACTGTGTGGCACGACAGCTACCGCGTGCAACACCCCGACGGCCGCCTGTTGTGGGTAGAAGGCCGCTCTACCCCGACCCGTCAGCCCGATGGCAGCACGCTGTGGCATGGCTACATTCAAGACATCACCGAGCGCAAGCAGTCGGAGCAGTTGTTGGTGCAGCAAAAGCAAAGCCTGGCCAACATTTTGTGGGGCACCGGTGTGGGCACCTGGGAGTGGAATGTGCAGACCGGCGAGACACGTTTCAACGAACGTTGGGCCGAGTTGATTGGTTACACCCTGGACGAGCTGGCCCCGATCAGCATCGCCACCTGGATGAAGTACGCCCACCCCGACGATCTGGCGGGCTCGGGTGCTGCGCTGGAGCAGCACTTCAGCGGTGTGTCAGATTTCTACGAGTGCGAGTCGCGCATGCAGCACAAGGATGGACATTGGATCTGGGTGCTGGATCGTGGCAAGCTGGTGAGCCGAACCCCCGACGGCCAGCCCGAATGGATGGCGGGCACGCATTGGGACATCAGTGATCGCAAGCAGTCCGAACAAGTCCTGGAGCAACAAACCCAGGCGCTGGCGCGGTCCAACACCGAGCTGGAGCAGTTTGCCTACGTGGCCTCACACGACCTGCGCCAACCGCTGCGTATGGTCAACAGTTATGTGCAACTGCTGGAACGTGCCTTGGCCGACAAGCTTGACGACAACACGCGCGAGATGATGCACTTTGCCAGTGATGGGGCCAAGCGCATGGACCAGATGCTGGTTTCGCTGCTGCAATATTCCCGCGTGGGACGCAAGGGCGAGCCCATGCAGGTGCTGGCCAGTCGCGCCGCGCTGGACGAGGCGCTGCTCTTTTTGGCCCCCGCCATTGCGGATGCCCAGGCCACGGTACGGGTCTCGGGCGATTGGCCGCAACTGCTGGGCAGCCCGGACGAGTTCACCCGCCTGTGGCAAAACCTGGTAAGCAATGCCATCAAGTACCGCGCACCCGGGCGTGCGCCGGAGATCGACATCAGTGTCACGCCAGAGGCACAGGGCTGGCGCTTTTGCGTGGCGGACAACGGCATCGGCATCGACCCGGCGCAGTTTGAGCGCCTGTTCAAGGTGTTTGCGCGCCTGCACACGCGAGAGCAATACGAGGGCAGCGGCGTTGGCCTGGCGGTGGCGCGCAAGATTGTGGAACGCCACGGCGGGTTGATTTGGGTGGAGTCTGGCGGTGCCGGGCAGGGCAGTCGTTTTTACTTTTTACTGCCGGCGCAGTTGCCGGGTACGGGGGTGTCGCCATGAATTTCTATCATAGGCTTTTGGGTCTGGCCTTTTCAGGATTGCTCGCTTTTTGCAGTGCAAACGCTCAGGCACAAACGCGCACCGGGCTTGCCCCGGTGCGCGCCGCCATCATGCAGACCGAGCCGTGGGGCTTTTTTTCAAAACCGGGGGGTGACGGAAAAGCCGGCCCGCCAGTGGGCATTTGGCTCGATATTGCGGCCCGGATTGAAACCGAGGCAGGTGTCGCCATGGTCAAAACCCTCAAGCCCTACGCCCGGGTCTGGCAGGAACTTGACCTGGGCAACGCCGACATCTCGTTTTTGATCCGCTCGGCCGACCGCGAGGGTCAATATGCCCACGCCGGCCACCTGTTTGACTTTGGTACCGTCGTGCTGGCCGACAAAAAATATCCGCTGCCCAACTACGAGGCGCTGGGCGGCCTGCGCATCGGGGTTATGCGCGGTATTCGCTTGTCACCCCGTTTTGATGCCGACACCACGCTGAACAAAGTGGAAGTGCGTGACTACGAAACCATGGTGCAGATGCTGCGCGAGGGTCGCCTCGATGCCATTGCCGGCAACAGCGTGTCGCTGCACTATCTGGTCAAGCGCGCAGCCCTGGAGGCGCAGGTGGGCAAGCAGTGGGTGCTGCAAGTAACGCCGGTCACCGTGCATGTATCAAAGCTCTATGCCGAGCGCGATGCCTTGGCCCGCATTGAGGCCGCGGTGCAGCGCCTCAAACGCCAGGGGGCCTTTGAGGCCATCATCGACCGCTGGGTGGGCCGTGACTGGCGTGTCAATTGAGGCCCATGCCATGTCCATCATGAACACGTTCAATCGGGAGAGTCTGAGTCGCCGTCAGGCCCTTTGGGTGGTGATTGTGGCGCTGCTGGCGGGCTTGTTGCTAAGCCTGGCCACCTTGCTACGCGACTTTTGGCAGACCAGCCAGTCGATTCAGGCGCAGGCCAGTCAGATGCTGCAGTCGGTCGAGGCGGCGGCGACGCAAGCGGCCTATACCCTGGACAAAGACCTGGCGGGCGATGTGCTGGCGGGCTTGCTGCAATTTGAGTCGGTCAGTGCGGCCAGGCTCAGCAGCGAGAGCGGGCAACTGCTGGCCGAGCGGTTGCGCCCAGTGCCAACCGGCCCGCGCTGGGAGGCCGCCTTGTTTGGCGACCAGCAGGTGTTTGCGGTTCCGCTGACGCAAGGCAAGGCACAACAAGGTGTAGGCCAGCAGGTGGGCCGCCTGGAAATTACAGTATCTGGCGGCAGCGCGGCAAGGGCTTACTTCGAGCGTGTGGGTACCGAGGTGGTGATAGGCTTGCTGCGCACCGGCTTGCTGGCCTGGCTGATGCTGTGGGTGAGCCAGCGGCTGGTTACCGGGCCGCTGCAAAGGGTGGCACAGAGCATCGTCGCCAACGCCAAGCCTGGCGCCGATGTCACGCAGATCGCAATTCCGGACAACCACGAGCGCGATGAAATTGGCGTTTTGGTGACACGGATGAATGAGTTGCTGCGCGGTGCAAACCAGCATATTCAGGATCGGGACGCTTTCATCGCATCGTTGGCCCGGGCCAACGCCGAACTGGCCCGTTTGGGCGAGGTAATGGCACACCATTTCCAGGAGCCCACCCGCCGTCTGGCCAGCTTTGCGCAGCGGCTGCTGGCCAAATCCGAGCTGGCGCGCGATGACGACAGCCGCCTGTCGCTGCACTTTATCGATACGGAATCGAAGCGCCTGTCGGCCCTGGTGCACGAAGCCCAGCGCTACCTGGCTTTGGATCACAACAATGTCAGCACCCTCGAGTCGGCCAGCAGCGTCGAAACGCTGCGCCAGTGCTTAGCGGCCGCAGGCACCGCCGCAGCCAATGTAGACATCGTGCTGCGCGAGCCACTGCCCCGATTGCAGGTGGCGGACAAAACCCTGCACGAGCTGTTTGGCATTTTGCTGGACAACGCGCTGCGCTACCGCCATGCGCAGCGGCCCCTGCACATTGAGGTCAGTGCCAGCCCCTTGGGCAAGCGGGCGGTATTTCGTTTTGCCGACAACGGCAGCGGCATTGCGCCTGAGTACCGCGCACAGGTTTTGGGCCTATTTGTGCGCCTGGTGCCCAGCAGTATTCCCGGCACCGGCATGGGCCTGGCGCTGGCCAACAAGATCGTCGGTCTGGCCGGTGGCCAGCTTCACATTGAGGACGGCCCGGAGGGCGGAGCCTGCATCGTTTTTGATTTACCCCTGGAGATTGCGGTATGAGTGATACCAAGAAGTTGATTGTTTTGCTGGTGGAGGACGAACCGGCCGATGCGCACCTGGTGCGCCTGGCGTTTGATGAGAGCAAGGTGCTGGTGGACTTGCACCATGTGAGCGATGGCGTGGAGGCGTTTGCCTTTTTGCGCCACGAAGGCGCTTATGCCAGCGTGCCCACGCCTGAACTGATATTGCTGGACCTGAACATGCCGCGCATGGATGGGCGGGAGTTTCTGGCTCGGATAAAGCGCGATGCCACTCTGCATAACCTGCCCGTGGTGGTGCTGACCACCTCGGACGCCGAGCGCGACATGCTTCACAGCTATGACAACTTTGCTGCGGGCTTTATCGTCAAACCCGTGGATGTGGATGACTTCATCAAGGTGGTGTGCGGGATTGGCGACTACTGGATCAAAGTCGTGCGCCTGCCGGGGCATCCGTAGGAGGCTTTCACCATGCACACGCTGACTGCACCCCCCGCGCCTGAACGCCCGCCTGTGGTCCTGGTGATTGAGGACGAGCGCGGCGATGCCGCACTAATCCGCCTGAGCCTGCTGGAAAAAGGCAGCGCCACTTTTGAGGTGCATATTGCCGACTCGCTGGCTGCTGCCAGGGCCATGCTGGAGGGCAACCGCCTGCACCCGGATGTGGTGCTGCTGGACCTGAACCTGCCCGACTCCAGCGGTGTCGACACTGTGGCGCGTTGCCGCCAGCTGGTGGAGGCACCGATTGTGGTGCTGACCGGGTCCGATGATCTGGCGGCAACGAGCGCCGCTATTGAGTCGGGGGCTGAAGATTTTTTGAGTAAGGGTGGCGACGCGGCCAGCCTGCGCCGCGCCGTGCGTTACGCCCTGCTGCGCTACCGCCGTGATGCCGATGCCCGACTGGCCAGCACGGTGTTGGCCCACGCGCGCGAGGGGGTGATGGTGACCGATGCGGCGGGCAATTTGATGGAGGTTAACCCGGCCTTTACCCAAATTACGGGCTACGCACGCGACGAGGTGCTGGGGCGCAACCCGCGGTTTCTCAAGTCCGGGAGGCAATCGAGCGCGTTTTATCAAACACTCTGGCAAGATCTGCTGGCCCATGACCAATGGGGCGCAGAAATGTGGAACATGCGCAAGAACGGCGAGTTGTTCGTGGTGCAACTGATCATCACCGTTGTGCGCAATGCACAGGGGCAGGTGCGGAATTTGGTTGGCATGTTTTCGGACATCACCGCGCGCAAGGAGAGCGAGGCCCAGCTGATGGCGGCGCGCGATCAGGCGCAGGCTGCCAACCGGGCCAAGAGCCGTTTTCTGGCCACCATGAGCCACGAGATTCGCACCCCCATGAACGGTATTCTGGGCATGGCCCAACTGCTGCTGATGCCCCAGTTGGAAGACAGTGCCCGCAACGACTACGCCCGCACTATTTTGTCCAGCGGTCAGACCCTGCTTACCCTGCTCAATGACATTCTGGATTTGTCCAAAATTGAGGCCGGCAAGCTCCAGCTGGAAAGCACCGTGTTTGACCCGCAGGCCCTGATTCGCGAAACCGGCAATTTGTTTGGCGGTGCAGCGCAGGCCAAAGGCTTGCAGTTGGATTGCGAATGGCGGGGGGCTGCGGACCAGCGTTTCCAGGCGGACGCACACCGCTTGCGCCAGATGCTGGGCAATCTGGTGGGCAATGCGATCAAGTTCACCGCCCACGGCAAGCTGCACATTGCGGCCACGGAAGTCCAGCGCGACGGGAACGAAGCGGTGCTGGAGTTTGCCGTCAGCGACACCGGCATTGGCATCTGTGCAGACAAGCTGGACCTGTTGTTCAAACCGTTCTCGCAAGCGGACAGTTCGACCACGCGCGAGTTTGGTGGTTCGGGGCTGGGGTTGTCGATTGTGCGCAGTCTGGCCCTGGCGATGGGGGGCGAGGTCGGGGTCAGCAGCGAGCCCGGTACGGGTTCGCGCTTTTGGTTTCGGGTGCCGGTGCGGTGTCTTGCGCAGGAGCATGACAGCCGCCGATCTGTGCGCGATGCCGAAGAGGCTGCGCCCACTGGTGCGGCCAAGCGGTTGCTCGGCCACGTTCTTGTGGTGGAGGACAACCTGATCAATTGCATGGTGATCGAGTCGCTGCTGCGCACACTGGGGGCAACGGTGGCCGTGGTGCATGACGGCCAGCAGGCCGTTGCGGCCATTACCGCCGCTTCGGCCAGCGCGCAGGTGCGACCGCCGCAACTTGTGCTGATGGACTTGCACATGCCGGTACTGGACGGATATGGCGCGACGCAGCAGATCCGGCAGTGGGAGGCAAGCCGCCAATGCCCGCGCCTGCCCATCATCGCCCTGACAGCCGATGCCTTTGAAGAAGACCGCCAGCACTGCCTGAGCGTTGGCATGGATGACTTTTTGACCAAGCCCATCGTCGTCGATGCACTGAAGCTCGCGCTTGCCAAGTGGTTGCCGACAGAACCCCAGACGCCTGCGCTGCAACCCGTCGCCGTGGCGTACAGGGCGTTGCAGCAGGATGCGTTTGCCGCCGTGGTCAAGGAGCTCACGCCCTTGTTGGCGGAAAACAAGTTCGCTGCCATCGGCCGTTTCAAGGAACTGCAGTCGGTGGTGCGCGGTACGGCACTGGCGGGGGAGGTTGACGCGCTGGCTGACCTGCTGCCCACCATGCGTTTTGACGTGGTGCTGGAACGACTCAGTCAGATCGCGTTGGCCCAGCTGCAACAATCCAGTAAAGAACAGCCATGACCCCACCCCGCGCTCGCATTCTTGCCATTGACGACACTCCCGAAAACCTGATGACGTTGGGCCTGGCACTGCAGGACGAGTTTGACCTGCAGTTTGCAACTTCGGGTGCCGCCGGCATAGCGCTGGCCCTGAAAACTCCGCCGGACCTGATTTTGCTCGATGTGATGATGCCCGAAGTCGACGGCTTTGAGACCTACCGCAGGCTGGCGGCCGAGCCAGGCCTGAGGAACATTCCGGTGATTTTCGTGACAGCTCTGCATGATGTGGACTCAGAGGTCACTGGCCTGTCGCTGGGGGCGGCCGACTACATTGCCAAGCCGATCAATGTGACGATTGCGCGCCATCGCATTCGCAATCTGGTGGAGCGTGAGCAATTGCGCAAGGAAGTGGGGCTGCAGCGAGACCAGCTGCACGAACTCGCTTTTCACGATGCCCTGACTGGCCTGCCGAACCGTCTGATGCTCAGCGATCGCATGCATCAGACCATGGCCGCGAGTAAGCGCAGCGGGTTGTTTGCAGCGCTGATCTACATTGACCTGGACAACTTCAAGCCCCTGAACGACATGCATGGGCACGAAGTGGGTGACTTGCTGCTACAGGATGTCGCCAAGCGCCTGACCCAGTGCGTGCGTGCAGTGGACACTGTTGCGCGCCTGGGTGGTGACGAATTTGTGGTCATGCTCAGTGAACTCAGTGCAAACAGGCAGGCATCTGCCGAGCAGGCCGCTGCCGTGGCCGAGAAGATTCGCAGCAGCTTGGGGCAGCCCTATCGCTTGCTGGCGGCACCGCCTGCGCAGGCGCACAGCATCGTCGAGCACTATTGCAGTGCCAGCATGGGTGTGGTGTTGTTTGCCAACCCTGACACCAGCCAGGTCGACCTTCTGAAGCACGCCGATGCAGCGATGTACCAGGCTAAGGAAGCCGGACGCAATACGGTACGGTTTTATGCATAAATGCGCCTCCAGAGCTTGCAGAAACTGCGCGAGCAGCGACAAAACTGATAGCGCCTGAGCGTCGCGTTGCCGGGTTTGTGTGGTGTGTAGAGGCTAGGCCGACACAGGATGCCACCGGATCAATAGCGCATACATCATGGCCCCGAACACCAGAGCACCAGCGGCAATTTGCAGGGACAGGTTGAAACCGTCCGCCGCTCGGGCACTTTGCGCCACCAATGCTGCAGCTAGCGGGGGACCGACAATCTGGCCCACGCCATACAGGGCGGTGGCAAGGCCCATATAGCTTGGGCTCTGCGCCGGGCGCAGACGGCGCAACTCCTGCATCGCAAAGAAGGTAATGGCAGTAAAGGGCAGGCCCAGCAGCAGACTACCCAGTGCAAACCCGATCAGGGTCGGGCTGACCAGGCTGGTGGCCACGCCCAGCGCCTGCACCAGATAGCAGCCCAGCAGCAACCAGCGCAGGTCACGCACGCCGCCGATGCGCGACGCGGTGATGGCCCCCAGAATCACACCGGCCCCAAAAAGCGGCCAGAACAGGTCCAGCCAAGCCGAGCCGGGCAACGCCTGGCGTGCAATCACCGGCAGGAATGTGGCGGTGATGATGTAGCCAAACCCGGCCAGGCTGTAGGCGCCTGTAAGCAGGGCCATTTCCAGATCAATGCCGCTGGCCCGCCCGGGTGGTTTGCTGGCGGGCGCAGGCATCGTCGATTGCGCCTGACCGGTTTCACGGAGCGTGGACCAGATGCTGCCTGTGAGTACCAATGCGAGTGCGCCAAAGATCAGCCAGCCGGTCGCAGCTGTCCAGTGCTGCCCCACCATGGCGCTGGCCGCCAGGCCGCTGATGACAATGCCGGCGCCGGGGCCAACGTAGATCAACGCCCCCATGGTGGGAACGTTCAGGCGCGCCAACTGCGCCAGACACCATCCGGACGTAAACACAAACACCATGGCACTGGCCACGCCAGCGGCAAAGCGCAACATGGCCCAAACCCCGGGCGCAGGCAAGGCCATGCCCAACGTCAGCAGCACGGTGGCGGCAAGGCCGCCGCGCACCAGCAGGGTTGCACGCGGTGCCGTGCGCAGGCCAAGCCGCCGCACGATCCAGGGCTGCGCAGTGCACAGCAGGGCACCCACCAGATAACCCAAATAGTTGGCACTGGCCAGCCAGCTGGCGCTGTTGAGGCTCACCGTGCCATCGGCGAGCATCATCGGCAACAGCGGGGTGAAGGCGAAGCGGCCAATACCCATGGCTACGGCCAGCGCCACCATGCCGGCCAGCGCCACGCGCCAGGGTTTCAAGGAGTGCATCGCACCCAGAGGATGTAGTTTTGTTGATCGACGGGCAAGCCAATACTCCGATGCAGATGGGGCAGGTAAAACAGAGGCAGGTACAAGGATACCGTGGAATGTCCGGGTAGTCGGGGATGCCCACGCATAATCGGGCGATGAAAAAGACATTCCAACTGCGCAGTGAAGGCAAGCATCCGGACCGTGTGCTCGATGCCGTGAAGCACGAAATCCGAAAATATGTGAAACGTGAGCGGCGCCGGGCGCTGCCAGAGGGCGTGGATTACTGGGATTTCGATTGCAAATTTGGCGCGACAGAGCAAGCGGCGCAAGCCGTGCACTTTGCCACGCTCATCGGCCACGTGGATGCGCTGGCCAAAGAGGGTGGCGCTGCGTTTTATGTTGAGATTCTGGCCAAGCATGGGGTGCGCACGGCGCGCCCCGAGGGTGCTGCCGAGCGTGTGACGTCGGCGGCGGCCGCTGCGAACTTTCTCGACGACGCGGATTAAATCGCTTCGGGCGGGCAACGATCAGGCTGCCTTGGCGGCCGCAGCACGCAGTTTGTCTTTTTTGCTCGGGCGCTTGCCCTTGATGCCGCCGGTGCCGGGCACAGTGGCGCGGTCCGGGTGCGATGGCTCGGTTTGTTGCGGTTCAAACCCGGCAATCTGCTCGCGCGCCAGGTGCGCGCCTTGTCGGCGCTCAATGAGTTTGAAATGGCCCTCGGTGTCGGCACTCACAAAGCTCACCGCCAGGCCACTGGCACCGGAGCGTCCGGTGCGGCCAATGCGGTGCAGGTAATCGGTGGGGGAGCGCGGCAGATCGTAGTTGACCACCACCGGCAAGCCTGTGATGTCGAGCCCGCGCGCCGCCAGATCGGTGGTGACCACCACTTCCCAGCGTTCGTCCTTGAATTCGTCGAGCACCTGTTTACGCGCGCCCTGGCTCAATTCACCATGGAAGGGCGCAGCAAAAACGCCGTGCTTGTAGAGTTTTTCAGCCACCCTTTCGGCCGCATAGCGGGTCGCTACAAACACCAGCACCCGCGTCCAGCCCAGTTCCTTGATCAAGTGCCGCAGCAAGGGAGTTCGCTGTGCCGCATCGACCGCAATGGCACGCTGCACGATGTCGGGTTCGTTGCTTCCATGGGATGCCACGTCTATGCACACCGGGTCGCTTAGTAGCGAAGCGGCCAAGCCTTGCACCGCGGCCGCAAAGGTGGCCGAGAAGAGCAGGTTTTGGCGTTTCGGTGGCAACAGGGCCAGTACGCGCGATAACTCCTCGGAAAACCCCAGGTCCAGCAAGCGGTCGGCCTCGTCGAGCACCAGTGTTTCGACCCCTTCAATGTGCACCGCGTTGTGGTCAATCAGATCGAGCAGCCGCCCGGGCGTGGCGATCACCACATCGGCACCGCCGCGCAGTGCCAGCATTTGCGGATTAATCGAGACGCCGCCAAATACGGTGGCGACCTTTACAGGCAATGGCAGGCCACCAGCGAGCTGGCGCAGTACCTCGCCCACCTGGGCTGCCAACTCGCGCGTGGGCACCAGCACCAGGCCCCGCACGCGACGCCGTGACTGCACGGCACCGTGCAGCAGGCGTTGCAGCAACGGCAGGCAGTAAGCGGCGGTTTTTCCCGAGCCGGTGGGGGCGCAGCCCTGCACATCGTTGCCGCGCAAAATCGCCGGAATGCACTGGCGCTGAATCGGTGTCGCATCGGTCCATCCAAGCGCGGCAGCACTGTGCACCAGTGCGGTGTCGAGACCGAGGAGGGCTATGTCTGCCATGGGTGAAAGTGAGGTTGGCAGCCCAATGGCTCGGCGAGCTATCGTGGCGCGGGAGTTTTCATTCTAAGGCCACACACTTGCGCAACGCCGCAGCGCCAGCATTCGGGCGTGCGGGCCTTGCAGACGTAACGCCCGTGCAGGATCAGCCAATGGTGCGCGTCGGTCAGGTACTCGTGCGGGATACGCGCAAGCAATTTGCGTTCTACTTCCATGGGTGTCTTGCCAGGCGCCAATCCGGTGCGGTTGCCCAGGCGAAAAAGATGGGTGTCGACCGCCATGGTGGGCTCGCCATAGGCGACATTGAGGATGACGTTGGCGGTCTTGCGCCCCACGCCGGGAAGGGCTTCGAGGGCTTCGCGGGTTGGTGGCACCTCGCCCCCATGCCGGTCGATCAGCAGCGCGCAGGTCTGCAGCAGGTGCCGGGCTTTGCTGCGGTACAGCCCGATGGTCCTGATGTGCTGCTCCAGGTGCGACAGGCCCAGTGCCAGCATCTTCCGGGGCGTGGGTGCCACGGCAAAGAGCCGTCGTGTGGCCTTGTTCACACCCACGTCGGTGGCCTGCGCCGACAGAACCACGGCCACCAGCAGTTCAAAGATGGAGCTGAACTCGAGCTCGGTTTGCGGATGCGGGTTGGCGGCTTTCAGCGTCGCGAAAAAAGTTTCAATGTCGGAATGGTTCACGCTAAATTTCAATGGCAGGTGTCAATCGGTGACAATTTACCCTAATCCACGCAACAACCCTGATGCCATGCAATTTGCCAGCCGCCTCAACAATGTAGAAACATCCGCCATCCGTGAGCTTTTCAAGTTGCTGGGCAAGCCCGGCATCATCAGCTTCGCCGGGGGCTTTCCCGACAGCGCCCTGTTCGATGTGGATGGCATCCGCGAGGCGTCACTGCAGGCACTGGCAAGCGCGCCCGGGGCGGCATTGCAATATGGTGCCACCGAGGGTTACCAGCCGCTGCGTGAGCAGTTGGCGGCCTTCATGCAAGGCAAGGGTACCAGCGATCTGAGTGCGGAGCAGTTGATCGTGACCACCGGCAGCCAGCAGGCGCTCGATCTGCTGGGCAAGACCATGATTGACCCGGGTGACAAAGTCATTGTCGAAGGCCCCACCTTTCTGGCCACCATCCAGTGTTTTCGCCTCTACGGTGCCGATCTGGTGAGCGCCCCGATCGATGCGAACGGCGTGCAGACCGATGTGCTGGAGCAACTGATCATCGAACACCGGCCAAAGATGGTGTACCTGATCCCCACGTTTGGCAATCCCAGTGGGGCCACGTTGAGCCTGGAGCGCCGCCGCCGGGTGCTGGAGCTGGCGGTGAAGTACCAGACCCTGGTGGTCGAAGACGACCCCTACGGCGACCTGTATTTTGGTGCGCCGCCACCGCCCTCATTACTCGCGCTAAGCGCGACGGTACCGGGCAGCCGTGATTTGCTGGCGCATTGCGGTTCCCTCTCCAAGGTGTTGTCGCCCGGTTTGCGGGTGGGTTGGATGGTTGCGCCGCCCGATTTGCTGGCCAAAGCCACCATGTGCAAACAGTTCAGTGATGCCCATACCAGTACTTTCGCCCAGGCTACCGCCGCGCAGTACCTCCAGTCAGGCCGCATGCCGGCCACACTGGCCAAGGTGCGTGCGGTGTACGCTGAGCGCGCCCAGGCCATGGGAGATGCCTTGCGGCAGGAATCGGGCGCAGCGATTGACTTCGTGCAGCCGCAGGGAGGGTTGTTTGTGTGGGCCCGGCTGACCGGTGCTGGCGGCAAGCTGCGCGACGGTGCCGAACTGGCAAAACGTGCGATCGAGAAGGGCGTGGCGTTTGTGCCGGGTGCTCCGTTCTATGCCAACGCGCCCGATAAGTCGACCTTGCGTCTGAGTTTTGCGACTGTCGATGTCGACAAGATCAGGGACGGCATTGGCAGGCTCGCCCAGGCTCTTTGACTGCACAAGCTTCCGATCCAAAAGCCTTGGGAAGGCGCATGGCAAATCCAAAACGCTACGAAATCAGTAGCTGGTCACGCAATCCCGGCAAGCGTTGGGGGCACTTTTTCTTTGAACCCCCAATCGCGGTCATGCGAGATGCCGAAGCTCGCGCAGTGCCACGGAAATGGGTGCCAGGTCAGGCGTCTGTGAGCTGATATTTGTCAGCAACTTGGCCAGCCTGTCGATGGCAGAGGCATGGGCTGCGCGCCATTGCGCCGGCTCTTCCTTGCGTGTCAATTGCCCCAGCGTGATTTGACGGGCAATCGAGTACACGTCGTCACGCGCGCTGCCGCGGGCTTGCGTTTGCCACAGCGTCTCGGTGGCCAGGCGGTTGATCTGGGCGCGCCATTGGGTCAGCCCCAATTCGGTTTCCACGCCAAAGTAGGTGCGGGCGGCGCTTTCCAGGCTGATGTTGGCGCTTTGGACCAGATCCTCCAGATCCAGTGCCGGGAAGATGTACTCCAGCGCACTGAGGTCTTGTGCCAGGGCGGTGTCCACACCGGCCGCCTCCAGGCGACTGCTGGCCTGTTGCCAGGTGGCCTGTGACGAGGCCGGCAGCCACTCGGTAAGGTGCGCGCGCAGTTCGCGGGCGGCAGGCTGGTAGCGCTGAATCAGCGTGGGCATATCGGTGCCCTGGGCACGGATGCGCAGAATCCAGCGTGAGGCACGTTGGGCGATGGTGATCAACTTGCTCAGCAAGTCCAGTTGCAGTTTGGCATCCACCTGGTAGTCCAGCGCATCAATCTGGTCCCACAGGGGCTCCAGATCAAAAATCTCACGCGCCAGGGTGAATGCGCGCACCACGTCAGCCGTTGAAGCTGCCGACTCGGCTGCCAGGAAGTTGATAAACGTGGCGCCGGTACGGTTGATCACCGTGTTGGTGATGTAGGTGGCAATGATCTCGCGCTTGAGCGGGTGGACCGCAATGGCTGCGCTGAATTTTTCCGTCAACACCTGCGGGAAATAGGCCTTCAGCGCCCGGTTGTAGAACGGATCTTCGGGCAGGTTGCTGGCGAGCAGGTCGTCAAAGACCGCCATCTTGGCGTAGGCCATCAGCACCGCACTCTCGGGCGCTGTCAGACCCAGCTTCTGCGCTCGGCGTCGGCCAATTTCTTCATCGCTGGGCAGGAACTCTATGCTGCGGTTCAGGCGCTTGCCGCCTTCAAGCCATTGCATCAGGCGTTGTTGCCCATCAAGCATGTACAGCGGGCGGTGTCCTGCGATGTCGAGCGCCTGGGTCTGGTAGTAGTTGTCCTGCAAGACCAGCTTTCCGACTTCATCGGTCATGGAGGCCAGCACATCGTTGCGCTGTTTGAGCGTCAGGTCTCCGGCCTCGACAATGGCACCCAGCAAAATCTTGATGTTGACTTCATGGTCCGAGCAGTCCACGCCCGCCGAGTTGTCAATGGCGTCGGTATAGAGCAGCCCACCTTTTTGTGCGAACTCGACGCGACCCATCTGGGTGCAACCCAGATTGCCGCCTTCGGCCAGCACCTTGCAGCGTAGGTCTGCGCCGTTGACACGGAACGCATCGCTGGCCTTGTCGCCCACCTGGGCGTGGGACTCGAAACTGGCCTTGACATAGGTACCAATGCCCCCGTTGTACAACAGGTCAACCGGTGCTTTCAGAATGGCGCGCAGCACCTCCACGGGTGCGAGTTCTTCCGACTCGACGCCGAGAACGGCGCGCGCCTGAGGGCTCAGCGGAATCGACTTGGCGCTACGGGGGTAGACACCACCACCTTCGGAGATGAGACTCTTGTCGTAGTCGTCCCAACTCGAGCGTGGCAAATTGAAGAGACGCTGGCGTTCGGCAAAGGAGCGCGCGGTCTCGGGGTTGGGGTCGATGAAGATGTGCCGGTGATCAAACGCCACCAGCAAACGAATGTGCTCGGACAGCAGCATGCCGTTGCCAAACACATCCCCCGACATGTCTCCGATGCCTGCCACGGTGAAGGGCGTGGTTTGGGTGTTGTGGTTGATGGTGCGGAAATGGCGTTTGACGGCTTCCCATGCACCACGCGCGGTGATGCCCATCTTCTTGTGGTCGTAGCCGACCGAGCCACCGGATGCGAACGCGTCGCCTAACCAGAAGCCGTACTCGGCCGAAACACCATTGGCAATATCGGAAAACGTCGCCGTGCCCTTGTCGGCAGCCACCACGAGGTAGGGGTCATCCCCATCGTGGCGCACCACATTCAGGGGCGGCACCACCGCCGCCTTGACGATGTTGTCAGTGAGGTCGAGCATGCCCGAAATCAGGTACTTGTAGCAGGCAATGCCTTCAGCCATCCAGGCTTCGCGCTGCGACACCGGTGGCGAATTCTTGGGAAAGAACCCGCCTTTGGAGCCGACCGGGACAATGACCGTGTTCTTGACCTGCTGGGCTTTGACCAAGCCCAGAATTTCGGTGCGAAAGTCTTCACGGCGGTCCGACCAGCGCATGCCACCGCGGGCCACGCGTCCCATGCGCAAATGCACACCCTCCATGCGCGGCGAGTAGACCCAGATCTCGTACAGCGGTTTGGGCTCTGGCACTCCCGGAATCTCGCGTGGGTTGAGCTTGAAGCTGATGTAGGGCTTGGGCTGCCCCAGCGCGTTGCGCTGCCAGGCGTTGGTACGTAGCGTCGCAGAAATGGTGGCGACGAACTGGCGCAGGATGCGGTCTTCTTCCAGGCTGTCGACACGGCGCAGCTCGGTGTCGAGAGTTTGCAGGAGCTGCTTTTGTTCCGCGTCGCGATCGCCTGGGTAGGATGGATCAAAACGCGTCACAAACAGACTGGCGATCAGTTGTGTGATGGCGGGGTGGTTGTGCAAGGTCGTTTCGATGTAGCTCTGACTGAAGGCGAACCCCAACTGCTTGAAGTAGCGGGTGTAGGCGCGCAGCACCATGATGGCGCGCGCATCCAGGGAGGTGTTGAGTACCAGCCGGTTGAGGTTGTCGCTTTCCACCTCGCCGCGCCAGGCTTGGGTGAACAATTCTTCAAAGCGCGACTTGATCGTGGCCAGGTCAGCATCCACGGGCAATTGCAGCCCCAGATCGTGAATCCAGAGCGTGGCGCCTTCCTGGTTGCTGCCGATGTCGTAAGGGTGTTCGTCCAGCACGCGCGCGCCCATGCGCTCGAGCACAGGCAAGGAGTCGGACAGCGCCACTTTGGCGGTGTTGTACATCTTGAAGCGCAGTGTTCCAACCTCTGCATTGAGTGGGCGGTACAGCTTCACAGCCAGTGGCATCGACGCAGACAGCCCGGCCAGGATATCCGCGTCTTCTGCCGCCACCACCGGAGCGAAATCTTCCCGGTACCCCGTGGGGAAGGCCTGGGCAAAACGGTGCGCCAGCGCCAGACCAGGGCCCTCGCCGTGCGCACGCAGCATTTCGGCCGTGCAGTCATCCTGCCAGCGCTGGGTCAGACGGGCGATGCGGGCCTCTAGCGCCGCGAGATTGAGATTGCCCGGTGCCGATGCGCGGGCACGCACGAGGTAGTGAATGCGGGCCTGCGGGCTGTCGGTCAACATCGGCGTGAACTCGATGGATTGCCCATCGAGGGCCGCCATCAGCTCGTTGCCGATGCGGATGCGCAGCTCGGTATTGAAACGGTCGCGTGGAACAAACACGAGTGCCGACGTAAAACGGCCAAACGGATCGCGGCGCACAAACAGACGGGTACGCTGGCGCTCCTGCAGACGCAGAATGCCAATAGCGTGCTCGGTGAGCGTGGCGGTATCGATCTGGAACAGTTCGTCGCGCGGATAGGCGTCCAGAATCGACTGCAGCGATTTGGCAGCATGGCTGTCCGGCACCACGCCGGCGGCGTGCATCACTGCTGCCACACGGCTGCGAACCTGGGGTATTTCGGTGACCGGTGCCAGGTAGGCGGTTGCGGTGTACAACCCCAGGAAGCGTGCCTCGCCAATGACTTTGCCAGTTTCGTCAAACCGCTTGACGGCGATGTAGTCCAGCCAGGCCGGACGATGCACGGTGGCGCGGGTCATGGCTTTGGTGACCAACACCAACTCGTCCGACTCCAGCAGCGCCACAGCTTCCGGTGGCAAGCGTGTCTCCGCCGTCTGCACGGCACCGCGCAGAATGCCCAAGCCGGTCTCGGGGCGAGCGACAAGGGACACCGAGTCGCCGTCGCGCACGACGTCGTAATCTCTGGCACCCAAAAAGGTGAAGTGGCGGTCTTCCAGCCAGCGCAGGAAGTCGATTCCCTCCTGGCGGTGCGATGACGAAATTGTCGATACTGCGGTCGCCGCGGTGGCGATGGACTGCGCACGTTCCAGCATGGCATGCCAATCTTCTACGGCGCTACGCACGTCGCCAAGTACCTTTTGCAGCTCTTCCGCCAGAGCCTGTTGTTCAGTGGTGCTGACGATCCGGTCGCACTCCACCAAAATCACCGATTCAACGGGATCATTTCTGCCGGTGGTGGCCGCTGATGCGGCGCTGCTCGCCGACACCACCTTGCCTTGCGCATCACGCGTCACACGCATCAATGGGTGTACCACCCAGTGTGCGGTGCGGTTGCATCGGTTGATGGCCATGGTGACGGAGTCGACCAGGAAAGGCATGTTGTCATGGACAATTTGCACCACCGTGTGGTCGCTGACAAAGCCGTCCTCGGCCAGTGTCGGGTTGAAGACGCGAACCGTCGCCGTGTGTGGCGGTCTGGGGGTGTCCAGCAGTCGCCAATGCGCATTGGCAATGGCGTACAGGTTGGCACTGCTGCGCGCAGAAATTTCGTCCGGGTCGGTGTTATCGAAGTAGGCTGCAATGAAGCCACTCTGGCGGTCGGATGTGCCATTGCTCTGCTCTTGTGCATAGGCCAGCAGTTCAGCCAGGGGGGAGGATGTCATGAAAATCTCCGTTGTTTTGTGTATCGAGGAATTCTAGGCAGCCAACTTCGGCCTGTGGCGGATTAGTCACCCTATTTCATGACTTTATGCACGAGTTGCATCAAGACGGCCATGGGTGTGATTCAAAGTGATGTGGCGTTTAACAGAGGTGGCTACCGGATTGCCCCAGGTTCTTGCAGCAGCGCGGTGGCTAGCGTGTCTACTCTGCGGCAACCGCGAATTGCAGGCCGCAAAGGGGCGCCCGGTCCACCGGCCTCCTGGGCGGTTGTCAAGCGATTGCCGACTTTTTAGTTGACGCCGGATTTGACTGAAGTGGGCTGGAAACCGTCATTGTTAGTTCCAGTTTGATAACCCAAAACAGTCACAGAATAGCCGCCAATTTAATGCTCATTGGCCTGTGCGTGTCCAACTCGACGAACTCGCAGCCATGCTTGCTTTGCAGCTTTTTGTCTATTGTTTTACATCTCAAATTCGACTGGACGGCCTTCGGAGTTTTAGCTTTATGTATACTTAAAATCCGATTTTGAACTCCTCAGTCCAGTGAAATCTTTAAACGCAGAAGCGAACATCGTGCAAAAACTGCGCAACGCCATAGCTCGGGGGACGCTGAAGCCTGGCGCCCCACTTTTGCAAGATGAGTTGGCTTTGCGATTTAAGGTGTCAAGAGTTCCCATTCGTGATGCACTCAAAGCTCTAGAGGCTGATGGCCTCATCACTTTTTTGGTGAACCGCACGGCAATAGTGACTGTATTGACCGCCGAGGACATTGAAGAAATCTTCAACATTCGGCGGATGCTTGAGTGCGATTTGATACGCCGAGCAACGATGCTGGCTACTTCCATAGACCAAAGGGCCGTTAAGAAGGTTCTGAGCCTGTTGGATACAGCTACTTCGGGCACTCAGTTCGCCAAACTTGACCGTGAGTTCCATGCCGCCATGTATCAACCTGCAAAACAACCACGTCAGCAGGTGATTGTTGACAAGTTGGGGCAGCAACTGGCTCGCTTTTATGGCTCCACACTTGACTTTCGCAGCTACCACCAAGACTGCCAGGGTAGCCATCACGAAATTGCAGATGCATTTCTGCGCCGAGAGGGCGACCGGGCCGCTACCTGTTTAGACCGGCATTTGACCTTGGCAAAGCAAAAAATTCTGGCGCTCGTATCCATCAATAAGGAGTAAATCGGTGAGAAGACTATGGCAGATGGCGATGATTAAGTTGGCTCGCTCGCAGCGGGTAAAAGCATGGGCACAGTCATCGCGTGCGGGAACAGCACTGGCGACTCGCTATGTCGCAGGAAGCAACGTTGTTGAAGGCGTTGCCTGTGCGACCCAGCTGTTGCGAAACAAGCAAATCCGAGCCTCCCTGTTCTATCTCGGGGAGTATGTTGATACGCCAGAACTGGTTGCGCAAAATGTTGCCGCCAAGATTGCCGTAGCGACGGCTCTTGGTGACGCAGGTTTGGACGTTCATGTCTCAGTCGACCCAACACAAATTGGACATCAGCTCAATCCCGCAATAGCGAGGCAGAACGCGTTCCGCATTGCAGAGGCCATTGCTTTGGCGAGCCGAAGTCACGCGGGGAGCCATATGCTGATGCTGGACATGGAAGACCAAGGGGTTACCGATGCAACACTGACCCTCCACAACGATATTCGTGCCGCTGGATTGCCAGTCGCCGTCACCTTGCAGGCCTACCTGAAACGAAGCGCCAATGATATGAATTCGCTGATTTCCTCAGGCGCAACGGTACGACTGGTGAAAGGGGCTTTTGCCGCCGGAGATGATGTTGCCTACACAACTCGGCGCGAAGTCAAGAGTAATTCGCGCAACCTCATTGACTTGATGTTTTCAAAGGATGCAAAGGTAACAGGCTTCAAACCTATCATTGCAACCCATGACGACGAGTTGCAGCAATATGCCTCGCAGCGCGCGAAAGAACAAGGCTGGGTCAAAGGGGTCGAATACGAATTCGAGATGCTTCTAGGAGTTCGCAGCGAATTGGCTGAATTGCAAGCTTCCAATGGCGAACGTGTCAGGCTGTACACACCGTTCGGAAGTGACTGGTGGCCGCACGCGATGCGTCGCATAGGAGAAAACCCAGCCAATGGGCTATTGCTTGCTCGCTCACTCGTTTCCGGGTAGCTGGAAAAGACCCTCAACGTCATCCAGCCAAACCTACTTTGAGTAAACCCATAGCCGACCTTCACGAATGTCGGCAAACGCACTCCTGACATATTGGAGTGCCTCCCTTCACATCGCTTCCAGACCGAAGCCGCCTGGCGCGAGGTTTGTGCAGAATGTTCATAAGCGAAATATGCCGCTATCGCCCGCAGAATAAGCGTAGAATGCTCCTGAATTCGTAGCAAATAGCGGTCGCCCCTATGTGTGATGTTGCGGCGTAGCCGGTGGACCAGGAGTCCCTTTTCTGGCCTTTTCTCGTGGTCGGACCGACGACCGGGGGATTGTCCCAGCGTGACACTTTCTAGTAGTTTGTGGCAAGCTTCGGGTATCGCGCTAAATTGGAGGTCAAATGTCAATCCCGTTAGACACTCTCGAAGCAGAAGTTCTGAAACTGCCGACGGGTGCACGTTCGCACCTTTTGGACCGCCTGATCGCGAGCTTGGGAACTGACGCTGAGATCGAGGAGGCGTGGGCGCTCGAAGCCGAGCGCCGTGATGCCGAGGTCGATGACGGCAAGGTAGCCACTGTGCCTGGCGCCGAATTTCTTGAAAGTCTGCGTGCAGAACTTCGGTGACATATTCCCTTCATCCCGATGCTGCCAGGGAGCTTGAGGAAGCGCTTGCGTTCTACCGGGAGCAAGGCGGTATCGGACTGGCTCGCGCATTCCTTGTCGAGTTTGAACGCGTGGCTAGTCTTCTGGTTTCGAACTCTGGCTTCGGCACCCCCACCACTGGTGGTAGACGCAGCTTCCCCCTCAGACGTTTCCCGTACTCCCTGATCTATAGGAGCACTGGCGAAGACTTCCGTATTCTTGTTGTTGGTCATCAACACCGTCGCCCTGGCTATTGGTCTGGCCGTAAGTAAGCAATGGTGATTGGACCTTGAATACGCATAACAGGTTGCGCGTCATGGTACGCGGCATCAGTTTGCTAGTTCGAGGCGCATGCCGCGTGGCGGACAGCGTCAACGTTAAATCTGCATTTGTCGAACCGACGACCGGGGGATTGTCCCAGCTGGTTCGGCGGCGATTTCAATGGCAATATGCACGCTGCCAGAATAACGATGGAGCTCCCGTGGAAGAATCCCCAACGCCTAACCCGTTGCCTGCCTTGCTGCCAGCTCCCGCCTGGGCACAGGGGATACGCCGATGGTCGGACTATCTGTCGCAGGATTTCCTGGGCGGTCCCCGGCCCTGGAAGTTTTCCTGGGTGATCAATTTCCAGAAGACCGGCACCTTCATTTTTCTGGGCTGCCTGATGTGGCTGTACCAGAACACTACACCGGCAGCATGGCTCTTTCTGGCCATGCACGGCACTTATGGGTTGGTGTGGTTCATCAAGGATATGGCTTTCCCTGACCCGAACTGGCAAAAACGCGTGACGATTGGCGGCGGCATCAACGCCTTTCTGTTTGTGCTGGGTCCGTATTGGTTGTTCGGGTGGTTGCTGATCTCGGGGACTGCGCAGCCCCATTACCCGTTGCCGGAATTTGCCTGGTATTGCCTGTGTGTGAGCCTGTGCACGCTGGGTAGCGTCATCATGATTGCAGCCGACGCACAAAAGTATTTCACCCTGCGGCTGCAGCGCGGTCTGATTACCGATGGCATGCACCGGTACGTTCGGCACCCGAACTACCTGGGTGAGATGATGATTTACGGCAGTTTTGCGATGATGGTCTGGCACTGGTTGCCCTTGCTGGTGCTGGCGTGGGTGTGGCTGGGGCTCTTTACCGTGAATATGGTGCTGAAAGAAGCCAGCATGGCGCGCTACCCGCAGTGGGCCGCCTACAAGCAACGGACCTGGTGGCTGATTCCATTCGTGTTGTGAGGTGGTCGTCAGGCAACAGGCGGACGTCACCCTGACGTGGAACAATACGACTATGACACAAGCACTCAAGATCGATTTTGTTTCCGATGTTTCCTGCCCCTGGTGTGCAGTGGGCCTGGCATCCCTGCAGGTGGCATTGCAACGCCTGGGTTCGGCCGTACCGGTGGAGCTGACATTCCAGCCGTTTGAGCTCAACCCGGCGATGGCAGCGCAAGGGGAAGACACCACCGAACACCTCGCCCGCAAGTACGGATCGACCCCAGAGCAGGCAGCCGCCGTGCGTGAACAGATACGCTCGCGTGGAGCCGAGCTGGGGTTCACCTTCAACTTGGACAAGCGAAGCCGCATTTACAACACCTTCAACGCCCATCGGCTGCTGCATTGGGCGCACACCGAAGGCTTGCAGTTGCCGCTCAAGCAGGCGCTGCTCAAGGCCTACTTTACCGATGGCGAGAACCCCAGCGATCCGGAAACCCTGGTCCGTATCGCCACACAGGTAGGGCTGGATGCCGCACGAGCGCGGGAAATTCTTGCCGGTGACGCCTATGCTGACGAAGTGCGCGAACAGGAACGGTTTTACCAGCAGCAGGGCATTCATTCGGTACCTGCGGTCATCATCAACGACCGGCACCTGGTATCGGGCGGTCAGCCGCCCGAAGTGTTTGAACAGGCGCTGCGTCAGATTGCTGCGGCCTGACGCGCAAGCCGTCAGGGCCTGAGCACTTCCAGCAGCCGATCCAGTCCTCCAGTATTGATGGCCACCATGGCTTGTTCGCGCACTTTAGGCTTGGCATGGTAGGCCACTGACAAGCCGGCCACACCCATCATCGGAAGATCGTTGGCGCCGTCGCCCATGGCAATGGTCTGCGCCATGTCGATACCCAACAGCGATGCCACCTCCAACACAGTGCGGCGCTTCTCAGCGCCATCGCAAATGTCGCCCCAGGGCTGGTTGACCATACGCCCGGTGAGCACTTCTTCTTGAATTTCCAGCACATTCGAGCGTGCGAAGTCAATGCCGAGCCGGTCCCGGATGCGGTCGGTGAAATAGGTAAATCCCCCCGACACCAGCAAGACTTTCAGACCTGCCCTTTTGCAGGCTGCCACCAGCGTCTGTGCGCCCAGGTTGAGTTGCAGGCGTTGGCTATAAACCTCTTCCAGGTGTGCCACCGTGACGCCCCTGAGCAGTGCCACCCGCTGGCGCAGGCTCTCTTTGTAGTCGGCAATTTCGCCGCGCATGGCGGCTTCGGTGATGGCAGCCACTTCGGCCTTGCGCCCGGCAGCGTCAGCAATCTCGTCCACACACTCAATGTTGATCAGCGTGGAGTCCATGTCGAAGGCGATGAGCCTGTAGTCGGACAGGCGGCGTGCTGTGGGCAAGTTCTGGACGACGAGGCCGGGGAGTATTTCGGTGGCTGGCATGATGTAAAAGTGCTATTGAATTAGGAGCTTCTTACGCTGGTTCCGCGGGCGCTAGAGGCTTATTTGATGAACAATATCAGCCAGGGACTCGCGGTTGAGTTTGGTGTGGAACTCTACGGGTGTGCCTTGCTGGCGCAGCGCTTCGAAAAAGCGCTTTGCGCTTTCAATCTTCCCACGCTCTTTGGTTGGAATGTCACCAAAGTTGTCATAACCCTTGGTTTCCACCACCAGATACAACGCCCGCGCATCGTCGCCTTGCAACACTGCGTAGCCAAAGTCAGGGTTGTAATTACCCGCCGGGGTGGGAATATCCACTTTGGGCAACTTGGCAAATACGGCGATCCGCTGGCTGTGCGATTCGTCCACCGTGTCGCGCTCAATCTGGCTGTCCTCCGGCATGAAGTCGTCCTGGTATAGCGAACGTTCGCGCACTTCGGGGTTGTTGATGGTGTGTTGCTCCACACCACACAAAGACACGTTCAGTGTTTCCAGCAGCGCCCCGGTGTTGTCTGTCAAAGCCGTTTTCACCTTGATCTCGCGCAGCTCGTACGACACCTTGTGAATCAACAACTCATACACACAGCCCAGCATCAGATCGCGCAGTGCGCCTAACGAGCGACCTTCGTTGTGCCGGATTTGTGCAAACTTTTCCGGTGGCATGCGCGCCAGACAAAGCGCTACCGTGTGGTAACTCAGCTTGGTGGCGTTGGCCAATTCACGCACAAAGCCCGCGAGCGTGAACACCGTGTGTGACTTCACTTCATACGCGGTTTGCGTACTCTGCGCGTTGTGCAGGCTTTGCACTTGGGCGGTGCGCGTGACTTGAATCGTCAACGGTCGCACCGAGAAATCGGTGCCCAAGCGCTGCACGATGTTGTCCAACAGCGCGGGTGTATCCAATTCGTAGTGCAACACTGCGTCCTGGTTCAACCGATCCCACAGTTCCCTGAACTTTGCGAACTGTGCCGGGTTAACGTGTAGCACCGGTTTGGCCGGAGCCTGCTTGGCTTTCACCTGCCCATAGCCGTCGTAATAGGCATCCAGATAACCCAGCATGGCGCGTGCGTTGCCAGCTCCCAAGCCCGCAACCGTGGCCAGTACACCCTCGATCACCGCCCGCTGACGTTTGAATGTGCTGGCATCCGGTTGCAGCGCCAGTGTGCCGGTGGTCCTGTCAATCGTGCCTGCGCCGCACTGCTCCAGCGCCTGAAACAGCGCCACCGTCACAAACGGGTTCATGCTGATGCCGCTCACAGCCAAAGACTCCTGATGGATGACCCGCGACACCAGTCGCACGCTGTGCGCGGCGATTTCGTTCTGAATCGCCCCGACAAAATCGCCTTCGCTGGCAGGCACCACCACGATGAGCTGGTTGACATCATCAAACGCCGGGTCATCGGCCTGCACCCGCTCCAGCTGCTGGTTGACCGCCAGACGCAAGCCGCGGCCAATCTGCTGTAGCTTGGTGATTTTGGAGTTGCTGGGGGCCAGTTTGCACAACGTGAACACGTTGGGGTTGTCCCAGCCTTCCTGCAGCGCCCACATGCTGAAGATAAAGCGCAAGTCTGTCTCGAAACTGAGTAGCTTCTCTTTCTCTTGCAGGATGAGTTTGATGGCTTCTTCCTCGCCCTTTTCGCTGTGCGAGCGGGCAAAGTAGCCCTTGTGCACCCGGCCAATATCGGCAGCGCTGCGCTCCAGGTAGCTGCGATAAGGCGGGTGCAGGTCAGGCTTGGCCAGCGCTTTTGCCAGATGGGCACGGTAGTGAAATTCAAACGCATCCCGCAACACGGCGGGTTTCTGCCCCTCGGGCATGTACTTGGCAACCGCGTCAATGAAAAACAGGCTCAGCGATTTAATGCCGCGCTTGAACAGGTCTTCCTCGCGCTCAAAGTGGTTGGTAATGGCGCATTCCACAATCAGCGACTGGGTTTGCTCGGCCAACACTCCATAGGCCGTTGGCTCCCCGAGCGGCAGGGCAAAGCCGTTGGTAAACAGCACTTCTTTGCCCGTGATGTTCTCCACCACATGCCCATCCAGAAATGCCATGCCCGTGCGTTCGCCCAGGTTGTCTTTGGCTTTGAGTTCCACCGTTGCCATAGGGCCGGTCGCGCTGTGGTATTGCACCATGGCGCAGCGCGCTTTGGCCGTGCCGTGGGTTGACAAATAGGTCATTGCCTGCGTGCTGTCGGAGCCACTGCCCACGGTGTCCACCACAATGCCTTTGACCAGCCGCTGGCGAAACGCCTCCAGGCTGTCCAGCGTGTAGACCAGGTTTTTGTACTTCAGCGCATCGCCATCCGCCGTGTTTTTGGCCTTGTCTTTGGCCTTGAAGGTTGCACCAAAGCGAATCGTCAGCAGCGGGTTGAACCGGGCTAAATATTCCTGCGTCTGCTTGCCCTCAAAGCGGTGCGGCTCGTCGATGATGAGTACCGGGCGAATGACCGCCAGAGCCTCCATATAGCTCTTGGCGTGGCCAAACAGATTAGCCTCGACGCCGCGCTGGTTGATCACCTTGCCATCGCCCGCAAAAGACTGGTAGGTGGCCACCAGCACCGAAATACCCGCGTTAGCTGCATGAATAAACCCGCCAACCGTTTTGGCAGAGTAGTTGTACACATTGATGTGCTGGTCGTACTGCTTGGCAAAAAACGCCGCCGTGCTCTGAAAGCTCTTGAGCGTGCCCTGGCGAATCGCGTTAGAGGGCACCAGCACAATGAATTTGGAGAGTTTTTTATCACGGTGCAGCCTGTGAATCGTCTCAATAAAGGTAAATGTCTTGCCGGTGCCGGTTTCCATCAGCACATCCAGCCCCAGGGCGGGCGTGGTGGTGACTGGCACCTGCACATCACCCGCCGTGACGTTGTTGCGCAGGCGGATGGCCTTGATGTTTTCTTTCAACGCCGCTGCCGCCTCACCGGGCACCAGGGTCGGGTTGGACTGCACGTTCACCGGCGGCACAAAACGCACGTCGTTAAACACATCGACCAGCGACTGCACGGCAGCCGTTTGGTGGGCGAGGGTGGTGTATTGGAATTGGGCGGTCAAATGGTGCGCTCTCAAAAACTTGCAATAACCGCCGCAACGGGCAGGGAGCCATGGCTGCGGTTGTAACGCATGTGCGGGCAGTCCGCTTGGAGCTTGGGTGTGCTCCAGGTGGGGATTGTTGGCGTGCTCAATGCCTTTTGCGCAAAAGGCAAATTCATGACGGTAACTGCACCAAATTGTGCTGCTGGTGAGTTGATTTGGCCTACGCAAGCCATGCGATGCAGAAAATGGCAAAACGCCAGTGACGCACCCAATTGTTTGCGTGCGTCACCCTGCCTGCTGCTCTTCAGCTCCACCAACAGGTACGCGGGAACCTGCTTTACCTTATCCCAGCTGACCACAATACTGTCGCAACGTTTGTGAGCGTGGCTGTGCGGGCTTTTGAAGCAAGGCCAATCACCTCCAGGAAGTTTTTCCAAACGAATCGCTTTGTGAGAACTTAGCGCCCGCGTGTTAAGTTGAAATGCTGATTGCCCAGACTCCTGGATAAGGTAGTTCCCGCCTACTACGGAAGGTACTTGGCAGATGCGGGAGTCCAGCAAATCCTGCAGTGCAGAGAAGTATTCAGCCTCTGTCATGCGCGGCCTTTTGTTTTTTTGCTGGGCCTCGGTATTGCCGTTGCGTTCTCTGGCATAGCATTTTCAGTGGCGCTTTGCCTTGCAAAATAAATGTTTTGCGCCGCAGCGTTCACGTTTTGAATGCTTGCATCAAACAAATCAGTGCGAATCCCGCCTTCTGCCGACACCTGCATGCTTTGTGCACCGCCGCCGTTGAATTCGTAGGCTGAAACTTGTGACGTGGTGAGCCATTGCGTAGAGGGCAGAGCGTATTGGGCAGCCAATGCGTCTCGTCCTTCAAAATCATGGCTCCCGAGCATGATCAGATTACCCCAGGCCCGCATCATGTAATCTGAATGCGTACTGACCACCACATGAATGCCACGATTTACCAATTGCGCCAAAAGTTGCGCAATGGCGAGTTGATTGTGTGGGTGCAGATTCAACTCAGGCTCATCAATCATCAGCCAGTCGCCTTTGCGGGCTAGGTGGTTTAGGTACGACCACAATCCAAAGAAAGTCTTGACTGTGGATGAACCCAAGTGCAGTCCAACTTCAGCCCCGCTACGCAAGGGGGCGATGCGGATGTCGCCGTATCGATCCACTTTGTATTTGACACGCAAAACCTCCTTTTGCAACCAAGATGCCAAGTCTGCAAAGTCGCTCTCTTGCCGCTTAATTTCTGGCTGAATGTTCAGAAATTCAATGTAGTCCTGTATAGGCTGCGGGTAGCGGGACACGATGATGTCTTTTAGCAGCTCATTGGTATCCAGTGTTTGGCTGGTGACGTGGCGCAGCAACGCGGCGCGGCGTGCGTTAAGTTCGCGAAAAAATAGAACAATGCCCGAGCGCTCAGCGGGGAGCAATAGATCACGCCCCTTACGCTGCGGCAAATACAGTTGCATCATGAGTCGATGCAACACGTCTTCGACTTGCTGCGCAGAGGCCCATTTCCCGGCAATGGAAACGGTTGTTTGCTCCTGTGACGTTCCGTTGAGGTGGATGACACCTTCGTCTCCGTCCCCGCTGCCCCAGTTAAGCTTTAGCGTGACTGATTGGGCGGATGAAATTTCAGTGCTGTCTAGCTCAATGGCGAATAGTGCCGATTCAGTTAATGTGCTTTCAGCTACGAAAAATCGTTGAAGTGTCGATTTCAGACCATGGGCGATCGTCTTTTCAGCGTGTCTTAGCGCATGGGGACCCAATAGTGTGTCAGTTGGTACCGAGAAGTGCTTCTCTTGAAAGAGAGTTTTTGCGTGTGTTTTGGCGAAGTCAAAATGCGCCACAAACCTCGAATCCATAAGAGCATTGAGAACATACAGGGCGTACGTTTTGCCCGTATTGTTGGCTCCGCATAAAAGTGTGAGCGCTTTCGGCTCGATCACAACAGGCTTCTTGATGGGGCCAAAGCCCTCAATGCTCAATTTCATAGTGTTCCTTGTTGTTAGTTGCAGTGTAGTCAGCCGCGCAGCCGCAGCTTGTCTTCGGAATACCCCAGCGATTCGGCCAAAGTTTTGATGCCCAGCATGAAGTTGTCGTTGTCAATCCAGGGGGCATACACCGTCAGGTACACCACGGGCGTGGCGGTGGTTTGCAGGGCGCGCACGGTGTCTGCCAGTTCGGCCAATGGCACGGGCTTGACGATCAGCAGCACATTGGCGGCCTGGTACAGGTGGTCGGGCTTGATGGTGTGCAGCACGGTAGTCAGCGGCAGTTGCTCGGCCAGCAGCAGGTTATGCAACACGCGGGGCAATTGCGCCGGTTGAGGCGTGGCAATAGCGGTTTGCAGCGCGGCCATGTCGGCTTGGGTGGCGTCTTGCAGGGGTTTTTGCAGGATGAGCGCATCGGGGTCATCCACCAGTTCGAACACGCGAAAGCCGGTGTCCAGCACGGGCATTTCCTGCGCTGAAGTGGGCAGCAAGCCGCCTTGCGCGAGCGTGAGTGCTTGGGCTTTGGTCGCCAGTTCAGCCACCAGCTTGGCCCCGGCGCGCCGTATGCGCTCGGCGGTGATCTCAAAAATCGTGGCCTCGGGCTTACCCAGCGTTTCAGTGACAAATTTGTGGGCTTCTTTTTGTCTCTTCGCGTCAATCGGCTGGGGGATTTGGACCAGGATGAACTGGCGCGTGCCGCCGTCTTCGGCGTTCAGGCGCATCACGGCTTCGGCGGTGGTACCGCTACCGCCAAAAAAGTCGAGCGTAATGGCATTTTTGTCGCCAGGGCTTGCGTAGCCCAGCAACCTAGCCACTTCGTCCACGTCCTTGGGGTTGTTGAATACGTTCTTGCCCAGCAGCTCGCGCAGGTGCCGCACCGACACTTGCGATTGTTTGTAGAAGTAGCTGCCGCGCACCTGGGTGGCGAGTTCGTCGTCGGCGTCACCATCCGAATCCGCGTCTTCGGGAGCCGCGTCCATTTCTTGGGGCAAGGGGCGAATGTGCGCCTTGCGAAACGGTGGCTCGCTGTGGTCGTCGCGAAAAGCCACCAGTCGCTGTGGTCGTCGCGAAAAGCCACCAGACCCAAATCGATTTGCCGCTGCATTTCGTCGGGATCAGAGTAGCGCCAACCGGCATCGGGTACCTTGCAGGGTAGATGGGTTGTAGGGTGCAATACGTCGTAGCGCGGGCCGCCGCCGCCAGGCCACGAAATATCGCGGTCACGCCAGGGGCCGTTGGCATCGACCCGCTTGTAGCGGCTCCACTTCTTGGCTGGGTGGGCTTTGGGCAGGCTGGCAAACCACTGTTGGAGCTCGATTTCTATGGCCGCGTCCTTGTCGCCGTGCGTTTGGCGCAGCAGCAGGT
>JAIFLV010000037.1 GCA_020048895.1 Rhodoferax sp.
GAAATGGCCCGCTTCGGACGCGACCATGCGGCACAGACACTGGTGGTCTCCGGCGTACGCTTCATGGGCGAGACCGCCAAGATCCTTTCGCCCGAAAAGCGTGTGTTGATGCCTGATCTGGATGCCACCTGCTCCCTTGATCTGGGCTGTCCCATCGCTGAATTCAATGCCTTCTGTGACGCCCATCCAGACCGCACCGTCGTGGTCTATGCCAATACCAGCGCAGCGGTCAAGGCCCGAGCCGATTGGCTGGTGACCTCGAGTTGTGCGCTGGACATCGTGCGTGCGCTCAAGGAGCGGGGTGAAAAGATCCTCTGGGCACCCGACCGGCATCTGGGCAGCTACATCAAGCGGGAGACCGGTGCAGACATGGTGTTCTGGAACGGCGCGTGCATCGTGCACGATGAATTCAAGGCTTTCGAACTCGAAGCGCTCAAGAAGGAACATCCTCAGGCAAAGGTGCTGGTGCACCCCGAGTCCCCTGCAGACGTGATTGCGCTGGCGGATGCCGTGGGGTCGACTTCGGCCATCCTCGCCGCCGCGCGCTCTCTGGATGCGAAAGAATTCATCGTCGCCACCGACAACGGCATGTTGCACAAGCTGCGCACACTCAACCCCGACAAGGTTTTCTTTGAAGCTCCTACCTCCGGCAACAGCGCTACCTGCAAGAGCTGTGCGCACTGCCCGTGGATGGCGATGAACGGGTTGGCCGGGTTGGTTCATGTGCTGGAAACCGGCTCCAACGAAGTTCAGGTCGACGCGGATTTAGGCCAGCTGGCACGCCGCCCGATCGACCGCATGCTGGCGTTTACGCAGGCACTACGTGCAGGTCCGGTTAGCGCTGGTCTGGTTCCCAACATCGGTGCCGCCTGAGAACGACCGAGTCGTACGGCACTGGGAGCCTGGGCGGCAGAGCGTTCTGCGCAGGTCAAGGAGGAGCCCGCGCAGCGGGCGGGGGACACGGAGCAGAACACTCTGCCGCCCAGGCTCTAGCGATGCGGCACTGGCAACAGAATGGTGGGTACCGCCTGCTCGGCCGTCGCCGGGTAATCACGGCTGAAATGCAAACCACGGCTTTCATGGCGGCTGTGCGCGGAGCGCACGATAAGGTCGGCCACCTGCACCAGATTGCGCAACTCGAGCAAATCGCGGGTGACCCGGAAGTGGGCATAAAACTCTTCAATCTCGGACGTCAGCAAAGCAATGCGGTGGGCAGCACGCTCTAGCCGCTTGGTAGTGCGCACGATCCCCACATAGTTCCACATGAAGCGCCGCAATTCATCCCAGTTGTGCGAAATGACCACCGCCTCATCGGCATCCGTCACCTGGCTCTCATCCCATAGAGGCAAGTCGCCCGACCGCAAGCAGTCGCCCTCGGTCGCACCTGCACCGTCAATAACGGCGGCAGTGGCACGCGCCAGCACGACACACTCCACCAGCGAGTTGCTGGCCAGACGATTGGCGCCATGCAAACCGGTGTAACCGGTCTCACCAATGGCGTACAGACCTGCCACGTCGGTGCGCCCGGCCAGGTCGGTCACCACCCCGCCGCAGGTGTAGTGCGCAGCGGGCACCACCGGGATGGGCTGCCGGGCGATATCGATCCCCAGTTCCAGGCAGCGCTGCAGGATATTGGGGAAATGCGCTTTCAGAAACTCGGGGCTCTGGTGGGAGATGTCCAGATAGACGCAATCCAGCCCGTGCTTCTTCATTTCAAAATCGATCGCACGCGCCACCACATCCCGCGGCGCCAGCTCAGCCCGCATGTCGTGCGACGGCATAAACCGGGTACCACCCGCGCTTTGCGGCAGCAGCAGGCGACCACCCTCACCCCGAACCGCCTCAGATATCAAAAAAGACTTGGCGTCCGGGTGGTAGAGGCAGGTCGGATGGAACTGGATGAACTCCATGTTGCCCACGCGACACCCTGCCCGCCAGGCCGCCGCAATACCGTCCCCGGTGGCGGTATCCGGATTGGTCGAATAGAGGTACACCTTACCCGCGCCGCCGGTCGCCAAAATGGTGTGGGGGGCTGCAAAAGTCAGTACTTTGCCACTGTCGACATCCAGCACATAGGCACCGTGACAGCAGTTCCCTGCGCGGCGTAGGTGGCGATCGGTGATGACATCCACGAGCATATGGTGCTCAAACAGGTGGATGGAGGGCGTGGCCTTGACCTGGGCAATCAAAGTGCGCTGAACCGCCGCACCGGTGGCATCGGCAGCGTGCACTATGCGCCGCTGGCTGTGTCCACCTTCGCGTGTCAGGTGCAGTTTGCCGGGCCTGTCGCGGTCTTCAGAGAATTCAACTCCCAGAGTGCGCAACCAGGCAATCGCCGCAGGAGCGCCCTCGACGACGGACCGGGTGGCTTCCATATCACACAGCCCCGCGCCGGCAATCAGCGTGTCGCTGACGTGCTGCTCTAGCGAGTCTCCTTCGCCCAGCACGGCAGCCATGCCGCCCTGCGCCCAACCGCTGGAGCCATCGGCGAGCTCGCGCTTGGTGATCACGGCCACGCGCCGCGACCCCGACAACAGCAAAGCCGCGGTCAACCCTGCCAGCCCGCTGCCGACAATAACAACGTCAAAAGTGTGTTGCACCAGGCTAGGGGACTGTCGCTGCAGCTTAGTAGGTGATGGTCAGCGAATCGGCATCGATGTTGACCGATTGCTTGCCCAGCACGGCACATGCCGCATGGGCAAAGGTATTGGCCCACTGCGCATCGGCAAATTTCTCCGGGCCTGCAGCCTGGGCCACCACCACGACGCGGTCGGCCATCAGCAATTTGCCGGTGGCACGCAGTGGCTCGCATTCCATGGCAATAAATTGCTCGTCGAGCCACTGGCGGGCCTGATCCCTGGGCATGGGAGGCTCCTCATGCAGTTCTATAGGTACGGGTGGTAGATTCTTGAATGTGACGCTGACTTGTCTTCGCATGGTGTACTCCTAATGCCCGAATCATAAAACCAAATCCTGCAAGCTAGCCGGTACTTCATAATCAAAGCTACATTTCTTGCCCTTCCACGAGAGTTACGCATGGTTCCCAATTCGCAGCAGACCGAAACCGTCCACCACCGTGTATGTCCGCTCTGCGAGGCTTGTTGCGGGCTCGAAATCAAGGTTAGCGATGGCAGGGTCACCAGTATTCGGGGGCATGCAGAAGATGTCCTGAGCCGGGGCTACATCTGCCCCAAGGCCGTTGCCCTCAAGGATTTGCACGAAGATCCCGACCGTCTACGCACACCGCTGATCAAACGCAATGGCATTTTTGAAGCTGCCACCTGGGAGGCTGCCTTTGCAGAAATCGAGCGACGCTTGCCGGCCATCCGTGCTGCGCACGGGCGCGACGCGGTGGCGGTGGCAGTTGGCAATCCGTCCGCGCACAAGATCGGCTTGCTTACGTACTTTGGCAAGTTGGCACGCGCACTGGGAACCAAGAACGTGTTTTCGGCATCCACTCTTGACCAGATGCCCAAACAACTGGCCAGCGGATGGATGTTCGGGCATTGGCTGAGCGTGGCGCTACCAGACATCACCCACACCAACTTCCTGCTGGTTCTGGGTGCCAACCCGGTGGTGAGCAATGGCAGCATGTGGACCGTGCCGGACTTTCGCGGCAAGGCACGCGCATTGCAGGCGCGCGGTGGAAAAATGGTGGTGATCGACCCCCGTCGCACCGAGACCGCTGCACTGGCCGATGCGCACCACTTCATTCGCCCGAACTCCGATGTGTTCTTACTGGCGGCGATGGTACAGACAATGTTCGCTGAAAACCTGGTGCAACTCGGTCCGGTAGCGCCGTGGGTAGATGGCGTGGATGCGGTGCAGGCGGCCGTGGGGAGCTTTACCCCCGAAGTGGTGGCGCCACGTTGCGGCATCCCTGCACAGACCATCCGTGAGCTGACACGCACGTTGGCCAGCGCCAATCGAGCAGCCGTTTATGCCCGCATTGGCACCTGCACACAGGAGTTCGGCACCACGGCAAGTTGGCTGGTCGATGTGCTCAACACGCTGACCGGCAATCTTGATCAGCAAGGTGGCGTGCGATTTGCCAAGTCCGCGGCATTTGCGACCAACACCACCGGCAAACCGGGCATCGGCAAAGGCGTCACCACGGGCAGGCACCATGCCCGCATCAGCAGTGCGCCCGAGGTGTATGGCGAACTCCCCATGACCTGCCTGGCCGAAGAGATTGAAAACCAGGGTGTCGGGCAAATTCGCGCCTTGGTGACGGTGGCCACCAATCCGGTACTTTCCAGCCCGGATGGACCACGACTGTCCAAGGCATTGGAGTCGTTGGACTTCATGCTCAGTCTGGATATCTACGTCAACGAAACCACGCGCCATGCCGACGTCATCCTGCCAGGCCTCTCGCCGCTGGAGGAACTGCACTTTGACGTGGCGTTTCCCCAGTTGTCCTGGCGTAACCACGCGCGCTACAGCGCGCCGGTGTTTCCTGCGCCTGTCGACCACCCGCCGGAGTGGCAGACACTGCTCAAACTGGCAGCCATCGTGCAGGGGCAAGGACCCTATCAGGACGCGCTGGTGCTGGATGACGCCCAGTTTGCGCAGGACGCAGATCGACTGTTCGGCGCGCACGCCCCGGCCGTAATAGCAGCCACGCAAGGACTGCACGGTCCCCAACGTGCTATTGATGTGGCATTGCGCACCGGCCCCTATGGTGACCAGTTTGGCCGCAAAATGGATGGTCTGAACCTAGAGAAGGTCATGCAGGCTAGCGCTGCAGGTGGCATTGACCTCGGGGAACTGCAGGCCCGCATTCCCGAGATGCTGCGTACCCCCAGCGGAAAAGTCGAGCTCGCCCCACCCGCTTTGCTACAAGATTTGCAGCGCGTCACGCAAGCGCTGCAAGCGCCAGCGGCCGATTTGGTCATCATTGGCAGGCGCGATGTCCGCACCAACAACAGCTGGATGCACAACCTGCCGACCCTGGCCAAAGGGCCGTTTCGCTGTACCGCACTGGTACACCCCACCGACGCCAGCCGGCTGGGCCTAACTGACGGTGCCATGGCTGAACTGCGCAATGGCAGCCGCTGTGTGCAAGCCCAGGTGCGCGTGAGCGATGAGATGATGCCCGGGGTGGTGAGCCTGCCCCACGGATGGGGCCACGATCTTCCGGGCGCTCGTCTGCGAGTCGCAGCCGAACGACCGGGAGCCAATCTCAACGCATTGCTCAGCGACGCGCTGCGCGACCCGCTATCGGGCAATGCCGTACTGGGTGGCGTGCCCATCACCATGCGGGCACTGAACTGAACAAAGCGTTGCCAGTTCAGCGCGCCAATTACACCTTGCATTATTTCGAAGGACATTTCATGCTCTTGCCAAACCGCACATTTGCTGCCACTCGCCTTGCACGGATGTTCCTTGCCGCCCTGCCGCTGGCTTGGGGTCTGACTGCCTGCGGTGGCAAAGACAGTGCACCTGTCGGCGGTGGCAGTGCTGGCGCAATGCCGCCAGCAGAAGTGGGAGTGGTCGCCGTAGCGCCGCAAGCAGTGGCATTGCAAACCGAACTCCCGGGACGGGTCAGTCCGGTTCGGATTGCGCAGGTGCGTGCCAGAGTCAATGGCGTTGTACTGCAGCGCCTGTTTCGCGAAGGCAGTGAAGTCAGGGCGGGCCAGGTGCTCTACCAAATCGATCCATCTGTCTACAAAGCCGCAGTGGAAAGCGCACAGGCCAGTGTTCTCAAGGCACAAGCCAATGTGGCCCAGGCTACTGCACAGGTGGAGCGCTACAAACCGCTGGTGGACGCCAATGCCGTGAGCAAACAGGAGTACACGACCCTGGTCACCGCGCAAAAGCAGGCCGAAGCCGATGCAGCTACCGCCAAGGCAGCCGAACAGACCGCGCGCATCAACCTCGACTTTGCCACCGTCACCGCACCCATCTCTGGTCGTATCGGCCAGGCACTGGTGACCGAAGGTGCACTGGTCAGCCAGGCCGAAGCAACACAGCTGGCCGTGATTCAGCAAACCGCTTCGGTGTACGTCAACTTCACTCAGTCCACGGGTGATGTACTGCGCCTGCGCAAGGCGCTGGAGTCCAAACAGTTGCGCACCACAGGCGATGGATCCATCGCGGTGCGGGTGGTGCTGGAAGACGGCAGCGAGTTGCCCAAACCGGGAAAACTGCTGTTTCAGGATTTGACGGTGGACGCCACGTCCGGTCAGATCACCCTGCGCGCCGAGGTACCCAACGCCGACGGTCTGCTGCTGCCCGGGCAATACGTAAGGGTGCGCCTGTCGCAGGCCGAACTGCCAGCGGCCGTGTTGCTGCCACAGCAGGCCGTCACACGGACCAACCAAGGCGATACCGTGTTGGTGGTGGGTGCTGATGGCAAACCCGGGCCAGCCCGGTCAGGGTAGGCAATGCCCAAAACAACCAGTGGGTCATCCTGGGCGGCTTGCAGCCGGGTGAGCAAGTCATTGTCGACGGCTTCCAGAAGATGATGGTGCCCGGTGCCCCGGTCAAACCGGTGCCCTGGACCGGCAACAAAGCCGCTACGCCGATGGCAAGCGCTTCGGACGCCAAATAAGGGACCTACTCCATGGCCCAGTTTTTTATCAACCGACCCATCTTCGCGTGGGTGATAGCACTGTTCATTCTGGTCATGGGAGGCGTTGCCATTACCCAGCTACCGGTCTCCCAGTACCCGCCTGTGGCACCGCCCTCGATCGTGGTCAGCATGGGCTACCCCGGGGCTTCGGCACAAACGCTGGAAGACAGTGTCATCAGCGTGATCGAGCGCGAAATGAATGGCTCGCCGGGGCTTATTTACACCGAGTCGGTGGCGCAGGCCGATGGCTCCGGTGTCATCACCCTGACTTTTGAGACCGGCACCAATGCGGATCTGGCCCAGGTGGATGTGCAAAACCGCTTGTCGCGTGCAGCACCGCGACTGCCGGCCGCGGTGACACAAGCTGGTGTGCGCGTGGACAAGGCGCGTTCCAACTTTTTGCTGTTTACCACGCTGTCCTCGGACAACCCGGCCTTCGATATGGTGGCGCTGGGTGACTACGCCTCCCGCAACGTCTTGCCCGAATTGCAACGCCTGCCCGGCGTTGGACAGGCACAGTTGTTTGGTACCGAGCGGGCCATGCGCATCTGGATTGACCCCGCCAAGCTGGCTGGCTTCAATCTGTCAGCAGCCGAGGTCAATGCTGCCATACGTGCACAAAACGCCCAGGTTTCCTCCGGCACCATCGGCGATCTGCCCAACCTTGCCGGGCAAACCATCGCAGCAACCGTCGTTGTCAATGGCCAGCTCACCGGGGTTGCGCAGTTTGGCAACATTGTTTTGCGCGCCAATACCGATGGCTCGGCAGTCCGTCTGAAAGATGTGGCTCGCATTGAACTCGGCGCGCAGGGCTACACCCTGTCGGCCCGCCTCAACGGCAAGCCTGCCGCCGGCATGGGCGTGCAGTTGTCGCCTTCCGGCAATGCGCTGGCGACCTCCAAAGCGGTGCGCGAGCGCATGGAGCAGTTGCAGGCGTATTTCCCCCCGGGAGTGAAATGGACCATTCCCTACGACAGCTCGCGCTTCGTCAAGATATCCATTGGGCAGGTCGCTGAAACGCTGGTGATCGCGGTGGTACTGGTGTTCCTGGTGATGTTCCTGTTTCTGCAGAGTTTTCGCTACACCATCATCCCGACCATTGTGGTCCCGGTAGCGCTGATGGGAACGTTTGCCGTGCTGCAGGCGTTGGGGTTTTCCATCAATGTGCTGTCCATGTTTGGCATGGTGCTGGTCATTGGCATTGTCGTGGACGACGCCATCGTGGTGGTGGAAAACGTGGAGCGGATCATGAGCCACGAAGGGCTCCCACCATTGCAAGCCACGCGCAAGGCCATGGGTCAGATTTCGGGCGCCATCATCGGCGTGACCGTGGTGCTGATTGCCGTATTTGTTCCACTGGCGTTCTTCAAGGGATCGGTGGGCAACATCTACCGGCAGTTTGCTGCGGTGATGCTGAGCTCGATTTCTTTCTCGGCCTTTCTTGCACTCTCGCTCACCCCGGCACTGTGCGCGACCTTGCTCAAACCGGTAGAGGCTGGGCACCACCATGCCAAGACCGGTTTTTTTGGCTGGTTCAACCGCGGCTTTGCCAGCACTGCCAGGAACTATGAAAGCTGGGTGGCGCGCATCCTTCAACGTGCCGGGCGGTATCTGGTTATTTACGCGGCCATCATTGCCGGCGTCGCAGTGGTTTACATGAAACTGCCAACGTCTTTCCTGCCCAATGAAGACCAGGGCACGATCCTGGTGAACGTGCAGTTGCCCCCGGGTGCGACCCAGGCCCGCACCCTGAGCGTGATGGAACAGGTGGAAGGTTTCATCCTGAAGCAGCCCGAAGTGCAAGGCATGGTCGGTGTACTGGGCTTTAGTTTTTCCGGCCAGGGGCAAAATGCCGCACTGGCCTTTGTAACCCTGAAGGACTGGACCGAGCGTGTTGGCCCGGAGCACTCCGCGCAAGCGTTGGCAGGCCGGGCCTTTGGCGCTTTGATGGGTGTTCGCGATGCGTTCATCTTCCCCTTGAGCCCGCCCCCGATCCCTGAGCTCGGAAGCGCTTCTGGCTTTACGTTCCGCTTGCAGGACCGCGGCGGCAATGGCCATGATGCCCTGGTAGCAGCGCGCAACCAGATGCTCGGCATGGCCTCCAAGAGTCCGGTGTTAACGCAGGTGCGACCCGACGGCCTGGAAGACGCGCCGCAGTTGCAGGTCGATATTGACCGCGACAAGGCCAGCGCCCTGGGTGTGGGTTTTGACGCCATCAACAGCACGATCTCCACGGCGCTGGGTTCGACCTACATCAATGATTTCCCCAACCAGGGAAGGCTGCAGCGCGTGGTGGTGCAGGCCGACGCAATGGCCCGCATGCAACCCGATGACCTGCTCAAGCTCAACGCCTCCAATGCGCAAGGCAAACCGGTTCCCCTGTCGGCGTTTGCCACCACGCGCTGGATCAAGGGTGCGATGCAAACGGTGCGCTTCAATGGTTACCCGGCAATGCGCATCGGAGGCAATGCGGCACCGGGCTACAGCACGGGCGCCGCCATGGCGGAAATGGAAAAACTCGCAGCGCAGTTGCCGGCGGGCTTTGCCTTTGAGTGGACCGGACAATCGCGCGAAGAGAAGCTTGCGGGCTCGCAAGCCATGGTGCTGTACGGTTTTGCCATTCTGGCGGTGTTCCTGTGTCTGGCGGCCCTCTATGAGAGCTGGTCAATTCCGGTGTCGGTGATTCTGGTCGTGCCCTTGGGCGTTCTGGGTGTGCTGCTGGCCACCCTGCTGCGAGGCTATGCCAATGACGTGTACTTCCAGGTAGGTCTGATTACCATTATTGGCCTGTCGGCAAAAAACGCCATTTTGATTATCGAATTTGCCAAAGACCTGCAAGCGCAAGGCAAAACGGTGGTCGAAGCGGCACTGGCGGCGGCGCACTTGCGTTTTCGCCCCATCATCATGACCTCCATGGCCTTCATGCTGGGCGTACTGCCGTTGGCCATCTCCAGTGGCGCGGGTTCCGCCAGTCAGCGCGCCATCGGAACCGGCGTGATCGGGGGCAGCATGCTGGGAACGATCCTGGCCGTGTTCTTTGTTCCCATCTTCTTCGTAGTGATTCGCGGCGTCTTCAAGGGTAGTGCGCGCCAGCACCAGTTCGACATGGAGCACAGCCACCAGATGGGAGTGCAAGCCGATGAATAAGCTACACCTTGGTACGCTGGCGTCGGCGCTGATCCTGGCTGGCTGTAGTTTTGTTCCGACTTACGAACGGCCCGAGCCCCCCGTGCCCCCCACATTTTCTGGTCATACCGCTCATGGTGCGGAAAGCCCTGTTTCGGACGTCGAATGGCGATCGTTTTTCAAGGACGAACGCCTGCGCCAACTCATCGAACTGGCGCTGCAAAACAACCGTGATTTGCGCGTTGCGATGCTGGCCATTGAGCAAACGCGGGCGCAACTGCAGTTGCGCCGTGCCGACGAACTACCCACTGTGAGCGCCGGCATGGGTCTAACGCGGGGTCCCAACAGTGCTGGCGCTACGGTCAGCACCTATACGGTGGGCCTGAGTGTGACCGCGTTTGAGCTTGATCTGTTCGGGCGCGTGCGGGCACTGAGCCAGGCCGCGCAAGCCCAGTTACTGGGTACCGAAGAAGCACGAAAAACGGTGCAGATGAGTCTTATCGCCTCGGTGGCGAGCACCTATCTAAGCCTGCTGGCCGATGACGAGTTGCTGCACATCACCCGTGGTACGCTGACCACCCGCGCGCAGTCGTTGAAACTTACCCAGCTCAAATTCGATAACGAGGCCGCATCCAAACTGGACCTGGTGCAAGCGCAATCGCTGCTGGAAAGTGCCAAGGTAGCGCTGGCCCAGCTGACACGGCAACGTGCACTCGATGAAAACGCGCTGGTGTCGCTGTTGGGTCAACCCGTACCCGCCAACTTGCCTGCGGGCAAGGCGTTGCTGGAGCAGGGGCTGCTCCCTGATCTGCCCGCGGGACTGAGAGCCGAGGTGCTCGTCCATCGCCCCGATATTCGCCAGGCCGAGCAGGCACTGGTGGCCAGCAACGCCAATATCGGCGCGGCCCGTGCAGCGTTCTTTCCACGCATCACGCTGACCGGCAGTGCAGGTGCGGTCAGCAGCGATCTGGAGAATCTGTTTAGCAACGGGACGACAGCATGGACCTTTGTGCCGCAGTTGCTGATGCCCATCTTCGACGCAGGTCGCAGTCAAGCCAATTTTGAGGCCGCCAAAGTGGCGCGTGACATTGCGCTGGCTCAATATGAAAAGGCAATCCAGACCGGGTTTCGGGAAGTGTCGGACGCGTTGGCCAGCCGCACCAGTCTGCGTGAGCAGTTGCAGGCACAGACCGCACAACTGGACGCAGAGAAAACCCGCATGCAATTGGTCGACCTGCGGTTCCTGCACGGTTCGGCAAGCTCCTTCGATGTACTCGATGCCCAACGCTCCCTCTTCGCTGCACAACAGGCATTGATGCAGGTACAGCTACAGCAACTGCAGAGTCTGGTGACGCTTTATAAGGTTCTCGGAGGCGGGTGGAAGTATTGCATCTGCTGCAGCAGGTACAAACGCTGGTAAATGCCGTGGGGGAGAGCCATGAGGACGTCATGGCTCCCCTGCTCGTGAATCTTGCCGTGGTTCAGCACCACAATGCAGTCCGCCTCCCGAATCGTGGAAAGTCGGTGGGCAATGGCGATCACAGTCACACGGCCGTGTAACTCAGACAACGCCACCTGCACAATCTGTTCGGTTTGGGAATCAATGTGCGCGGTGGCCTCGTCCAGGAACAGGATGCGGGGTTTGCCGGCCAGTGCCCGCGCAATGGCGATCAGCTGTTTTTGGCCCACGGACAGGCGCGCTCCGCCTTCCCCCAAAAAAGTGTCATAGCCTTGCTCCAACTGCATGATGAAATCATGGCAATGGGCGTCCCGCGCAGCGGACTGAATGTCCTCTGAAGCAATGTTGCGGCCCATGTCGATGTTCTCCCGCACGCTCGCCGCCAGGAGAAATGGGTCTTGCGGCACCAGACCGACATCGGAGCGGAAATGGTCGTCACTGAACTGCGCCAGTGCTATTCCGTCGATATGGATTTCGCCGCGTTGGGCCTGGTAAAAGCGCAGCAACAGCCCCATCAAAGTTGATTTTCCGCTACCCGTGTGTCCCACCAAGCCATAAAAACCACCAGCTGGAATTTCAAGATGGAGGTCGTGCAACACCGTCGTCTCCGGCTTGTAGCCGAAACTCAGGTCGCGAATACTTACTGCACCACGGGATATCCTGTCAGGCCCGCTGATTGCAGCTGGACGATGTTCCTGCAGCAATGCATCCACACGCGCAGCCGAGACGATAGCCTGCTGCAACTGTCCAAATTGGAGGGTAATCTGGATCAATGGGTCTACAACCCTGCCAAGGTAACTCACGAAGGCATACAACACGCCAATTTGCAGAGCGCTGACTTCGATGTTGCCGAAGCTGTAAATGACTGCGGCCAGCAGCATCACGTTGATCAGATCCAGCATCGGGCGTAGCAACCACGCATTGACCCGCATTTCGGCCACGCGCGCTGACAGGTGCTCGGCATTGGTCTGATCAAATTTTGCCTGGAAGCGCGTTTGTGCATTGTTGGCCTGCAAAACCGCCATTCCCGCGATGGATTCCGACATCTGCGCGTTGATGTCGCTGCGTTTCTGACGAGCCCGCGATACCGCGGGCGCACTCCACCGCTGGTAGAACCAGACGATCACCACGACCGCGGGCACGAGAGTTAGCACAATCAGCATGAGTCGCCAGTCCAGCCAGGCCATGGCAACAAAGGCACCCACCACGACAATGCTGCTATCGAGCATCACAAACAGCACTTGCACATACAGGTTTTTCACCTGCTCGGTGTCGTTGGTGACCCGACTCACCAATTGTCCGGTAATGGCCTTGTCAAAAAATGCCA
>JAIFLV010000176.1 GCA_020048895.1 Rhodoferax sp.
CTAATATGGCACGCGACGAGTAGTCACCCACATGCTCGATGTCATTGCGTTCGTACGATGTGGTTACCGGTAACACGATGTCTGCATGGCGTGCGGTGGCGGTCCATTGGAAGTCCTGCACGATGAAAGTCTCCAGTTTCTGGAATGCCTGAACCATGCGATTGCGGTCTTGATGGTGTGCAAAGGGGTTGCCCCCGACCCAATAGGCCATCTTGACATCCGGATAATTTGCGCGTTTGCCATTGAAGTCAAAAGGCTTTCCGGGGTTGAGCAACATATCAACAACACGCGCCACCGGGATCGATGCAGCACCCGCCGTCGACAGCCACGCGGCACCGGCCACGGCTTTGCCACCATCAGTAATACCAGGCATGACAGGGCTGTCGGCACTGGGAGCGCCACCATTAGCATAGTGATAGCTCAGGCCAAAGCCACCACCGGGCAAGCCAATCTGACCCAGCATCGAAGCCAGTGTGACCAACATCCAGTGCGCTTGTTCACCGTGGTGTTGACGTTGAATCGACCAGCCGCTGGCCAGCATGGTGCGATTATTGGCGAACTTGCGGGCCAGTTCTTTCAGGGTTGCCGCAGGAATGCCGCAGATCACAGCGGCCCATTCGGCGGTTTTGGGCGTTTTATCGGTCTCACCCATCAAGTAGGGCAGAAATTTGTCAAAACCCGTGGTGTAGTTGGCTAGAAACTTGGTGTCGTGCAGCTTTTCGGTGACCAAGGTGTGGGCAATACCCAGCATCATGGCCACATCGGTCTGGGGCTTGGGCGCCAGCCACTCGGCGTTCAGGTAGGTGCAGGTTTCAGTCTTTTCAGGGTCAATGCAAATGACTTTTTTGCCTGCCGCCTTGAGCGCTTTCAGCCCCGCATACCCATCGTGATCGGCAACTGTCCAGGCAATCTGGTTGGTCAGCATGGGGTTGGCACCCCAGAACACTACCAGTTCTGATTTTTTAACCACCACCGGCCAGACAGTTTGTTGCTCATACACCTCAAGGGTACCAACCACATGAGGCATGATGACTTGGGAAGCACCGGTAGAGTAGTCTCCGGTGTGGTTCACGAAGCCACCCTTAAGGTTCATCAGGCGGCTTAGCAATGTTCGGCAGTTGTGCAGCTTGCCCGGGCTCTTCCAGCCATAGGAACCGGCAAACGTGGCCGCTGGTCCGTGGGTTTTTTCAACGCGGGTCAGTTCTTTGGTGACGAGGTCAAGTGCCTGGTCCCAGGTGACACGGACGAAGTCACCCTTTCCACGGCTGGCCGGATCAGCGCCGGGGCCTTTTTCGAGGAACGCACGCCGCACCATTGGGTATTTGATGCGCGTGGCAGAGTAAATCGAATCAATCACGCCTTTGAGCTGCGGGCTTGGGAACAGATCTTTTTCCCAAGGGGTGTAGCCCACAACCCGGCCGCCCTCGACTTTGGCCCGGAAGGCACCCCAGTGCGATCCCGTCAAAACGGTGCCAGAGGCTGGCACTGCCGCAGCGGCACCAAATGACAGGAGCGATGTTCCCATCATGCCCACGGCACCGGCGGCACCTGTGGTCTCCAGAAAGCTGCGACGCGAGAAACCCGAAGGGGTTTTGGTGAGTGTTGAGTCTGACATTTTGTATTCCTTTTCAGCTTGGTTTTCCTGGGTACCGCCTGCAGGGTGCTCAAACAACAACAGGGGCGGCGGCCTGCTGCAATTAGTTTAGGGTTCTGAAGTGAACAAGGTTGCGGCTGCGCGTAATCGCAGCACCAACAGCGTGTTAACAAGGTGTGAACATGGCTGCGTGCTGACTGATCAGACTTCAAGCAGGTAGGCGTGGTCCTGTTCCAGCACGGCCTGCAGCGCACTTGCCAGACCGGCATGAAAGCCCAGTTCGTCCACTTGAATCACACGCCGACTGAACGCTGGCAACCAGCTGAGCAGTTGTGTGTCCAGAAAGTTGGCCTGCTCGGCATTCAGGTTGGCCAGTGTGTCACTGCCGCTCTGTGCGGCTTCGGCGTACCGAAGGGCCAGTTGCGCCATCACTTCCAACTGGATGGAAAGATGATCCGAGGGCTCACGCACGGTCTCTTGCAGCCGCAACCGGTGTTGGCGCAGCACACGTTCCATTTCTGCGGTTGCCTGCTGGCACAACACGGCATGGTCACTGACGTAGAACGAGCGGTAAGGCGGTGCGGTGTCATACCCCCCCGCACCGTAGAACAGCTTCGCATGGGCGGCACCGAGTTCGGATGCCACCTTGGCAGGTGCGCTGGAGGTCAGCACCTCACCCATGGCCTGGACACCCAGGCTTGCACCAGGAGCGGCTGCCAGCGCGGTCAGCAACTGTTGCGTCTTCCCATGGCACATATCCAATACATCGCTTTCTGTGGGTGGCGCGAAGAACGCCAGTGCAAACCAGCGGTACAGCGCGGCCCGGTTGGTCGCAATTTGGGTGGAAGTGACTTCAACCATGATGCTTTCCCCCGGTGTCCTTGGCGTTGAACTGCAGGTATTTCTGCAGGAAGCGGTATTCCTCATCGTCAATCGAGATAAAGCGCTTCATAGCGTTGAGCGTGCCAGTCACCTGATTGGCCAGCGCGTGATCGGTGGGCGGCAGGTTGTGGCAGGTGCCACAAGTGCTGCGGTACAACTCTGCGCCATAGGCCCACAATGCGGCCTGATCAACACTCAGGCTTGCCTTGCTCACCCAGGCCTCAAGCGATACCTTTGACCAGACCAGCCCTGTGTCAGGGTCTTCGGCTGGTGCCTCGCTGCGAACTTTTTCGATCAGGCCTTCACCCAGTGCCGCCGTCAGGATCCGCTGGCCTTTGAGGGCATAGATCACCCGCTCTGCACCTTGCTGCTGCCAACCATCAATTTTGAGCAGCACCCAGTCACCTTTTTGATCCACCACAGTGGCCTGCGAGGCGGCCAGCAGCTTGCCGTCGCCACCGGCGTCAGGCCCCGCCTTGGTGGCATCCAGGAACAGAGGGCCGGTGCGGAAGGAATACACCGTGTCGCCCTTGCTGACCTTCCTGGCTGCGGCTGTCGTATCAATATCCTTGAGCATGGACTTGTAGCCCTGGCTCAGGTCCGGCATTTTGTGGGCGATACCCTTGTGACATGAAATACATGTCTCGCCCGCCGCCATGCCTTTTTTCATGCGTTCTGCATCCTCCGGCTTCTTCATCTTGTCGAAGTCAAAAGCGTCATTAGAATGGCAGTTTCGGCATTCACGGGAATTGGTCGATTCCATGTCGGCCCACACGCGACGGGCCATGGTCAGGCGGTGTGATTCAAATTTCTCGGGGGTGTCGATGGTGCCGATCAACGCGTGATACAGCTCGGTGGTGGCTGTGATCTTGCGAACGATCTTCGGCCCCCACGCTTTGGGCACATGGCAATCAGGGCAGGTGGCCCGCACGCCAGAGGCATTCCTGTAATGAACGGTAGTGGTGTATTCTTTGTAAACCGTGTCACGCATCTGATGGCATGAAATACAGAAGGCCTCGGTGTTGGTCAATTCCAGTACCGTGTGGAAACCGCCCCAGAACACAATCCCGCCAAGCCCACCGGCAGCCAGTAACAGCACCAGTGCGTACCTGGGGCGGATCGACTTCACCCAGGACCACATGTTTTTCATCATCAAAATCTCCTGCTTGGAACAAAGTGGACATGACGCAGCTAAGTGCGCCACGGGTCCTAAGCGTAAGCAGGCGATGTGAACGGGGTAAGGGCAAGAGTTGAACGCGACAGCTCAAGTTGTAAACAAAAGGTAAACGCCGGGCTATGATGCGCCCTTCGCCATCAAACCACGCAGTCTTGCTCACCCATGCTTGCCCATAGTCACATCTTGATCGTTGAAGACGATCCTGTCGCCAGCGCCACGCTGGCGGCCTACATCAGCAAAGAGGGTTACAAGGTGAGCATGGCACCCAATGGCGAAAGCATGCGTGATCTGTTTGCCAAAGGTGATGTGGACCTGATCCTGCTGGACATCAATCTGCCCGATGAAGATGGTTTTTCGCTGCTGCGCGAGATTCGACGGCAGTCAGAGGTCGGGGTGATCATGGTTACCGGCAAGTCCGAAGACGTCGATCGCATTGTGGCCCTGGAACTCGGTGCGGACGACTATGTGACCAAACCTTTCAACACCCGAGAACTTTTTGCCAGGGCCAAGAACCTGTTGCGCCGCACCTTATCAGCACGCCTTGTAAAGAAGGATGAGCCAGTAAAGCGTTTTGCCGGTTGGACGCTCTCCATTCCGAGGAGAACCTTGACATCACCAGCCGGGGAAGACGTTCGATTGACACGCTTTGAGTTCGAATTACTGGCCACGTTGAGCAACAACCCCGGGCGGGTATTGAGCCGGGACAGCCTGATTGACCATGTCAGCGGTCGCGATCGAGATTCGAGCGACCGGACCATCGATGTGTTGATCGGGCGTTTGAGGCGAAAGATCGAGGTCACTCCCACCGCCCCGCGCCTGATTGTGACGGTACAAGGCGTGGGTTACGTGCTGGCAGTTTGAATAGTTGGTAACTTCGTCGAAGCCGCCAAGAACAGTCAGCCCTTAAAGCCCTGGCCCTTTATCTGCCAATGGTCGCGCAACACCGACAACATGCCCACCATGGCGGGGTCGTGCTCGGCTGCCAATTTGAAGACAAATGACAACTGCGTATCGATTCGGCCGTGTGGCCAAATGGCGACCTGCTGGTTTTCTGCAGCACTCAGTGCCAGATCTTCACGCAGCAAACCCATGCCAAGACCGGATCGAATCAGGTCAAGCATGGCTGGTAGTTGGTCGCATTCGGTCACCTCATTCGGCGTGACACCTTGTCGGTCAAAAAGCCGGTGCTGCAAGCGTGCAACATGTGAGCGCTCCAGCGCGGCAATCCACGGCAAACCAGCCACCACGCGCCAGTCGGCATCGGTCAACCGCTTGCCAAACGCCGCCGGTCCCACGGTGCAATAGGTCACGCTACGCAAGACCTGCACACCAAAATCCGGATGATCGATGGCGCCGATGTAGAACCCGGCATCAAACACCCCATTGGCAATGCCGTCGATCACCTCATCTGCCAGCACCAGGCGGGTTTTGGTTTGCAGTAGAGGCAGGGCCGAGCGCAGACCAAAAAGCAGGCCGCCAAGCTTGATGAAGTCCGAATCGTCGATGGTGGCAATCAGGATGTTGCCGGTCACCTCTCCCTTGATTTGCTTGGCTTTGCTGGCAAATCCTTCGAATACCGTCAGAATGCGCTCGGCTTCACAAAGCAATATCTCGCCGGGCTTGGTCAGGGAAATTTTCCCGGGCGTGCGATCAAACAGTGCGATGCCGATTTCCTGCTCAATTGCTTTGATATGGGCTGTGACCGCTGGCTGGGTCAGGCACAGGCGATCAGCCGCACGCGTCAAGTGCCCCAACTTGGCAACCATCACGAACGACCGGAGCTTGAGAATGTCCATGGTGCTAGTCGTGCGCCAGGGCCGATGTGCTGTCCATGGCACCAGAAAACACCCGCGCGCGAATCGGGTCAAACCCCACAAGCACCTGGGTTGCCGAAGGTGTCACCGTAGAGCCTGCAAAGTGGGGCTGATTGACGTTAATGCACAGGTCACCCACATCCACCTGGTAGCGGATCACTTCGCCCAAAAACTCGCTGGTCTTGATGATGCCGCTGAACCAGACGTAGCGCCCATCGCGCGTGGATCGCCTGGTTCACGCGGTCGAACAGCAGATTACGGTTCGGCAGACCGGTGAGCGTGTCAAAGTTGACGAGCTGATTGATCCGATGCTCGTTCTCTACGCGATTGGAGATATCAACAACGGAAGCGATCACATAGCGTCCATCATCATCGGCAATTGGGGTGAGCCCAATCTCGACCCGGAAATCATGGCCGAGTTTGTGACGCCCGAAGAGTACGCGTCCCTCGTCCATATTAAATTCCAGCGGCCGGTGCATGTAGTCTTGCAGCAATTGGGCATGCTGCGTGCGTCGCGCTACTGGAACCAATTCCTGAACTGAACTGCCAACTAATGCACCTCGGTCGTAACCAAACATGGCATCGGTTTTGGCGTTAGTCAGCGTGATGATGCCTTTCTCGTCAACCATGATCATGCCCGTACTAGACGCCTCCACTGCTAGGGCCAGATTCTTGCGTGCCTGAGTCAATTGCAGATAGGGTCGCTCTATAGATTCCACCACCACAGCGCGGTAAATGATCAAGTAGCTGATGACCTTGTACACGTGGCCGAGCACGTTGTAGGCACCGGTCATGGTGGTATAGAGAGTGAAGTAAAACTCGCTCATTGCCATCACCCCTGCAGCGGCAAACAAGAGTGGCGCATTGAACGCCAACGGGTGGCGCATCTTGACCCAAAGCAACAGCATCGCGACCAGACTGATGACAATGCACAGGTATTCCAGATTCTTTTTCAGTGGCGTAAGGCCCTGACCAGGGATGAAGAGGTCTGGAAGCTCGTCCTGGTAGTTGATGACAACCCAGTTGAGCACCAATACACCAACCATCAGGGTGATGAATAGGACATTCTTCCTGGATTTGGAAATCAACCGATCCCAGGGGTGCAGTGTCACCAACAGCAGCGCAAAAGCTGCCATCAATCGGGCAACTATCCAGAAGTTGAGCTGCTTGTCCGGGCCGTTGGGCGACAAGAAGTCTGGCATTCCGCCATAGGACACCGTGTGCGAGAAGTCGAGCCAGCCGATAGCAAAGAACAAACAGGCCAGCAGCACAAGATTGCCTGCTGTCTTGCCGGAGTGCGAGTTCCACCCTACAGCGAACACCATCATGGCGATGACGATGGAGACTGTCTCCATCAGCACGTGCAGTGGCAAATAGTAGTCAATGCCCTTTGACCCCGGTGTCGCCGGAATCACCCAGGCGATGAACTGAAAGAACGCGAGAATCAGAAGCATGCCAGCGACGCGGCGCATGGCAGGACTATGCGATGCATGTACCTGCCAAAGTGAGGCTCGGCTATCTGTTGACGACGTATTGTGCGAAGTCATCTAGCTAGACTCTGCCCCGGCTGGGCCGGATAAAGCGATTTCATTGGTGAGTAGAACCCACACGATGCGGTTATTCATGTTGGCCATCAATAAGGATAAAGAGAATGACAAAAATCCAATCAAAAAACCGATTCCAACATCTAGTTTTCGCCGCCGCACTGCTACCACATATAAACACGGTATATCGTCCAACCGTGCGCCACGACTGCAGCGCTTCATGGCCTGGCGAGTAGTTTCTAGGTGGTGGACCAGCCTAAACTTTAAAGTTCAACTCGAAAGAAATCACTTTTCGCATTCAATCGGGCGCACCGTAAAACCGAATGGTGTTGCGCCCCGCCGCTTTGGCTTGATACATTGCGGCATCAGCCCATTTCAGGAGATCACTTGGGTCAGCCTCATGGTTCAGGAACAAGGCCACGCCAATGCTGGCAGAGCAAGGGTGCTCGATCGTTTTCGGGGTCTGGTCGCCTTTTTTGAAGCGCAATAAGTAGGGTACTTCCAATGCCAGTCGAATCTTTTCGGCAACCGCCTGCGCCCCTTTCTGGGACTCCGCTTCGTCTTCACCCAGATCGTGGAGCACCACGACGAACTCGTCACCACCAAAACGGGCCACGGTATCCACTTCTCGCACGCAAGCGGTGAGGCGATGGGCGACCTCGACCAGCAATAGATCACCCACAAGATGACCATGTTGGTCATTAAGTGATTTGAAATTATCGAGGTCCAGAATCAACACCGAAGCGTAAAGACTATTTCGCTTGCTCGCGGCGATGGCTTGACCAAGCCGATCACTGAGCATGCGTCGGTTGGGGAGTTGGGTCAAGGAGTCAAAATAGGCCAGGTGTCGCGCCTCCTCCTCCATGCGCTTACGCTCGGTAATGTTCCTTGACACCACATAAGCGCCGTCATACTCGCCTGAACTGGTGTAGCGGAAGTTGATGCTGTCTTCCCGCCAAATATAGTGCCCTGCCTTGTGCTTGATACGGTACGAACACATCAATGTCAGGGCCTTGTTCCGAATCGCTTCGTCGAACTTCTGGAACAACGCATCCCGTCCATCGGGATGGAGCATTTCATATACATCTGCGTCAGACCGACCCAATTCCTCTGACTCGGAATAGCCCAGTTGTGTCACCACAGAAGGAGACACATACTGAATTGTGCGGTTCCTATCAAATATGGTGATGCAGTCTGAGGTGTTCTCGGCAATCAGTCTGAATTTCTTCTCACTCTCCATCAGTTCAAATTCAATACGTTTGCGTTCGGTGAGGTCAATATCGACACAAAACATCTCGGGTGGCTGCCCGGGAACCTGCACATAGGCATGACTAGAAAATACATCGACCCGTGAGCCATCTTTGCGGCGCAGTGACAGTTCTCCCGCCGGAATCGGTATCCCGCTTTCAAACATACCGCGCATGGCCTGGCTTACGCCGTCGTGCATTTCCGTGGGAATAATAGTATCGAGCAGGCTGCGACCCACTGCCTCTGCCGCACTGAAGCCATACAACCGCTCTGACGCCTGATTCCAGTAATGCGTAGTGCCATCTTCGCCGTAGCCCTGAACCGCCACCGAGGGAACATCCTGCAGCAAGTTGCGAAAACGGGCTTCGCTCATCTGCAATGCTGCCGCGGCCTGCTTGCGTTCAGCGATATCCGTATTGGCACCACAAACTCGTAGCGCTTTGCCGGTTTCGTCGCGCAAGATGAAGCCCCGCGATAGGACCGGCAGGTAGTGGCCATCCTTGTGCAGCAATCTGAATTCAACGTCGTATGTGTCCGCACTGCCTTCCAATGCCGCTCCGAAAATCCGATTGACGCGTTCCAGATCGTCGGGGTGGAGAAGCCTGCGCCAAAGATCGGCGTCATTGGTCAGTTCGCCCTCGGTATAGCCAATCATGTTCCACCAACGCGGCGAATAATAGAGTTCGTTGCAAACCAAGTTCCAATCCCAGGTCCCGTCGTTGGTGCCACGCACTACAAACGACAGGCGTTCCTCGCTGGCTCGCAATTCCATTTCCACTCGTTTGCGTTCGGTAATGTCGATGTTGGTGCCAAGCATCCGTAACGGCTTGCCAGCTTCGTCCCGAAACACCTTTGCGACGGCCTTGATGTAACGGATCTCCTCGTTCGGCCAGCAGATACGAAATTCGGAATCGAAGGGCTCTACACCTGCCAGCGCTTTCTGCACTACACGCTCCGCATGTGTACGATCATCGGGGTGCAACGATTTTTCCCAGGCATCAACTGCACCAGAGAAGTCTTCCCGACGCATGCGGTAAAGGGCGAACATCGAATCGTCCCAGACCATTTCGAGGGTCTGGAGGTTCCAGTCCCAAATGCCGATCCCGTTGTGCAGGACTGCCAGCGCCAGACGCTCTTCCTTCTCCTGCAACAAACGTCGGCTCTCGACCAGTGCGTTTTTTGCCAGCACTTGCTCTGTGATGTCGGTATGCGCGATCACTGCCACACCGCTTTCGCTGCTCAAAGGCGTGACCCGCATCCTGAACCAGCGTTGTTTCTCGGGTGAGTGACAGGGGAATTCCAAACTGAAGGTGGTGAGTCGCCCGTCTAAAACAGCCTGAATTCCATCTGCGGCCGATTCGGCACTGCTTAATCCACTTGCTGCGCTGGCCCGACATGTCTCCAAATAGTTGGCACCGACGCCCGTGTGATCCGCTGGCCTTCCGTGAAGGGGGCTATTCTCCAGGGAAAAACTACTCCAAACCGCATTGACCGCTGTGATCACCCCGTTCTGGTCAATCACGGCAATCTGATCGGAAATTGAATCGAGGATACTGCGCGTGTATGCTTCGTTTCGTTTTAACACTTCTTCGGCGTGTTTGCGCTCAGTGATGTCACGCAGCGTGACCATCACAGTTGGTTGACCGGATAGGCCAATCGGTTGGCCTTGTGCTTCGACGTCGATGACTGTTCCGTCAAGCTTGATGTATTTCTCTTCAATCCTTGGCCCGCCGATACCCTGGCTATTTGCAGCTTTGATCCGATCCAACACGATTTTTTGATAGTCTGGATGGATAAGTTCGAGAATAGGTTTGTCCAGCAATTCTTGGGCGTTTTTTGCGCCAAACAACTGAACGGTAGCCGGATTGATATGGAGTAACTTCCCGTTTTGATGAATAACAATTGCATCCTGGGACAACTCAAACACGGTGCGAAAACGCGCTTCGCTCTCAGCCATGGCAAGTTCATTGCGATGGCGTTCGGTAATGTTGTGGCCAATTCCGAGAACGCCGATGACCTTTCCCATTGAATCGCAAACTGGCGTCTTGGTTGTCAGCGTTAACTCGCGGTGACCGTCAGAAGCGAAGGTAATCCATTCTTCGTTGCTACTGGGACCACCACAGTCCATCGCGATCTGATCGTTCCTTCGAAAGAAATCGGCCATATCTTTGTCAACAAAATCGTAATCGGTTTTGCCAACTATGGCGCCCTCTCGGGCGCCAAAAAAATCCTCAAATCGCGAGTTACACAGAAGGTATACGCCCTTTGTATCCTTGAGCCAGACCAGATCTGGAATTGCCTGGATGAGGGCACGCATCTGTAACTCGCTAACGGTACGGTCGTTAGTCGTATTCATAGGTAACCCATTTCAGGCGGATTATGGAAATATGCTAAATCCAACGACTGACCAGTTCTTGGCTCTGTCTTTATGAGAAGGCCCACCTCAGCCTCGTGCAAATTGTGACATGTCAACATTCGAGTTGGTCTGCCTGGACATATCTTCCTCAAAATGAATAGGGATACTCTCCTGGTGGCCGGTGCAGCAATCATCGAATTCGACTGCCGATTGCTGCCGGTGATGTTGCTGGGTTTATGTCCTGTATCGAGCAAGTATTTCAAGCAATCGTATGACGGGTGTTACGCACCACGCTAGTTTGGACAAGCGGACCCACGCTAGCGCAGGTTGAATTTGGCGATGTGACACGCACCGGCTTAGGAAGTACG
>JAIFLV010000105.1 GCA_020048895.1 Rhodoferax sp.
GTACGGCCTTGCATCACAGCGCGCAGCTTCATTTCGCGCACCAAGTCGTCGGGCAAGTCGAGGGTGGTTTTCATGCAAGCAAGTTTAACGGTTTGCTGGGTAGCTGTAAAGCTGGGTTGTTGTGCTCATGCCGTCAGCCCGCCAATCATGCGCAGGATGTTGTCAGTCACGCCCTTCAGCTCCGCGTCAATCTCGTCCAGCGGGCGCGGTGGTTTGAAGACGTAGAAGTGCCGGTTGAACGGTATCTCGTAGCCCACTTTGGTCTTGTCGGTGTCGATCCAGGCATCGGGGGCGTGGGGCAGCACTTCGCGCTTGAAATAGGCGGCGATCTCGTCACTCAAAGGCACGTTTTCGGTGTCGCGCAGGCTGGCACCTGCAAGCGGTTTGCCTTTGCCCTTGCCTTTGGTGCCCAGCACCACCTTGCCAGCCGCATCGCGCTCGGGCCGCTCCACGGTGATGGTGTGGTAACCAAAGGCCTCGTTGGCAAAAATGCGGCTGATGGGTACGCCGTCTCGGGTCAGCTCCTCAAAGTTGCCAAACAGGCGGGTGATGTCGTCGATGTGCGCTTGCGATAGCTCTTTGCGTTTTGACCCCAGGCTTTTTCGCATTTTCTGCCAGAAGCCGCTGGCATCAATGAGCTGCACTTTGCCTTTGCGCGCTGCTGGCTTGCGGTTGCTCACAATCCAGATATAGGTGCTGATGCCGGTGTTGTAAAACATGTCGGTGGGCAGCGCGATGATGGCCTCTACCAAGTCGTTTTCGAGCACGTAGCGGCGAATCTCGCTCTCGCCACTGCCAGCGCCGCCGGTAAAGAGCGGTGAGCCGTTCAAAACGATGCCAAAGCGGCTGCCACCGTCCACAGCGGGGCGCATTTTCTTGATGAGGTGCAGCAAAAACAGCAGCGAGCCGTCGCTGACGCGCGGCAGGCCGGGGCCGAAGCGGCCGTTGTAGCCCATCTGCTCGTGCTCCTTGCGGATCAGGGCTTCGATCTTTTTCCATTCCACCCCAAATGGCGGGTTGCTCAGCGCGTAGTCAAACAGCAAATCACGCAGGCCGTCGGCAGACAGGGTGTTGCCAAAAACGATATTGGCAATGTCTTGCCCCTTGATCAGCATGTCGGCCTTGCAGATGGCATAGGACTCCGGGTTGAGCTCCTGGCCGTACATGACCAGCCGGGCATCGGGGTTGAGGCTGGCCAGATGTTCACCGGCCACGCTGGGCATGCCGCCCGTGCCAATGGCCGGGTCATACATGCTGCGTACCACGCCAGGCAGGGTCAGCATGGCATCGTCTTCAATGAACAGCAGGTTGACCATGAGGCGGATGACCTCGCGCGGGGTGAAGTGTTCACCGGCGGTTTCGTTGGACAGCTCGGCAAACTTGCGGATCAGCTCTTCAAACACCGCTCCCATATCGGCGTTGCTGACTTTGTCGGGGTGCAGGTCGATGCCAGCAAACTTTTCGGTCACCATGTACAGCAGGCCAGATTTGGCGAGTTTGTCGATCTGCACGTGAAACTCGAAGCTCTCAAAGATCTCGCGCACCGCCGGGCTGAAGGCTTGCAGGTAGGCCCGCAGGTTTTCGCCGATGTGGTCCTGGTCGCCCATGAGCTTTTTCAGGTCCAGCGGCGAGGTGTTATAGAAGAACTGGCCGGACTTGCGCAGAAGGAATGGCTCGGGGTTCAGGCCAGCTTTTTCACGCACGGCTTTCTCAGTCAGCACGGCGGCCTTGGTGGCTTCCAGCACGCAGTCCAGACGGCGCAGCACGGTGAAGGGCAAGATGACTTTGCCGTATTCGGACTGTTTGTAATCGCCGCGCAGCAGGTCAGCAACGGACCAGATGAAGGAGGAGAGGTTGGGGTTTGTGGTGGCCATTGGAGGCATTTTCGCAGCATGCCTTGACCTGATTGTGGTCGCAAGCGCGATGTGGTAAATCACTGCGCAATCATCGCACTCCACCTTGCTCGACAGAGATCACCACAGCAGACCTCACCTCACCCATGCTTCCTGTCCAGAGAGATGATCAGAATGCCGTCCGGCGAGGTGTTGATGATGGTGCGCCAGAGCTGCTCCTGCTCGGCCAGGGCCTGTTCGGCCTTTTTGCGCTCGGTGATGTCGGTGGCGAGCGATAACACCTCGCGCGGGTGTCCTGGGCGTTCGGGCAGCCAGGAGTTGAACCATTCGCAGGTCGAGATGGCACAAACCGCGTCATACTTGCCCGCATGTGGTTGAATTTGCTATCCGTCAGATCCATAGGCTCAATGGTGGGTCGTTGACGATGGCGCGCAATATGTCGCCTCTGGAAACAATGCCGAGCAGTTGGCCTCCATCGTCAACAATAGGCACTGCACTGAGGCCAGTGGCGAGCATCACACGTGCGATGCGCCGCACATCGGTGACTGGTGCCGAGCAAGCCACTGGGGTCACCATCAATGCACTGATAGGTCGATTGAGCAGACCAGTGAGCAGATTGCCTTCCAAATTGGCGACCATGAGCAGGTCACGGTCAGTTACCAACCCCACCACTTCTTTTGTTGGGCCCAGCACCGGGGCCTGGTGCACCTTCCGTTCTGCCAGTTGCTGCCAGGCTGCGCCTACCGTGTCGGTGGGACGAAGGGTCAAGACGTCATGGCTCATGACCTGGTAGGCGTGGCATACCGGTGTTCGCTTATTCTCCCGTCGATGCGTTTTGTCGTAGGCCTTGGCAGCTTGGGCAAACCTGTCGTGCTCAATGCGCGGGGTTTCGCTTTCGCGGGTAGTTTCATGAATGGATCCGTCCGCCTCCAGAAGCCCGTTGCCACTCTTGCGGGCGTTGCGCGCCTTCACGACGCCGGACAAGGGCATGAAACTCTCTAAAGTTCCGCTAAAGGTTCGACCGGCGGTTCCGTAGACAAAAAACATTGGGGGCTCCGGTGTCAATCTGGTTCGCCTGGACTGGGGAGCGATGACAGGCTCGACGGTAGTGCGTTCCAAGTGAAAAAAATGACGTTTTGGGGTTATGGATAAGTAACACACCCATCCCAGGGCCAGTATCGCTTCTTTGGCAGAACTCGTTGCTCTACCCTCACCAAAATGCGCTTGACGGCAGGGTCATTTTTCCCGGTGGCCCGGAGGCATAGGCTTGGGGCGCTGGCCAACGGGACAGGCCACCTGGACAAACAGCACCAGATATCCGGGGGACACCTATGGAAGAGTGAACCCAACCTGCCGGATCCAAAAGTGAAGCTGCCTCTGGACCTCGATAATTCTCAAATGCAATTCCTGACGACCATTCCCTTGTCCCTGCAAGCAGTACTACTGCTGATCGCCAGCAATGTCTTCATGATCTTCGCTTGGTACGGCCATTTGAAAAACTTGGCGACCGCGCCCTGGTACGTCGCTGCGCTGGTGAGTTGGGGCATTGCACTATTCGAATATCTGCTGCAGGTGCCCGCCAATCGCATTGGCTTTCAGCAGGCCGGTTTCAGCGTGGCGCAACTCAAGATTGTGCAGGAGGTGATTACCCTCGCGGTGTTCGTGCCATTTGCTGTGATCTATTTGAACCAACCCCTGAAGTTGGACTATGTATGGGCTGGTTTGTGTCTCATTGGTGCGGTCTACTTTATTTTCAGAAGCGCATGACTCGGGTCGTTTTGCGACCAGTGCACGCGGTTAAACTGCGCGCAGTCGCAATTCGGTCATATTTTTGACATATTTGGTGGATAGGAGTCGGTCATGCTGTTTGGAAAGTTGTTGCCACGTGAAGGCAATTTTTTCGAAATGTTCAACCAGCATGCAGACCGCATCGTTGAAGCGGCGCAGGCGTTCTCCAAGCTAGTGGCCAACTACGCTGACCTGGACCTGCGGGCCAAATACAACCGGGAAGTGGATGATGCCGAGCGTGCCGCCGACCGTGTGACGCACGATTGCAACAAAGCCATTCACATTACCTTCATTACACCCATCGACCGTGAGCAGATTCACTCGCTGATCAATACGATGGACGATGTTGCTGACCTGATTCAGGATTCGGCCGAGACCATGGCCCTGTATGACGTCCACCACATGACGGACGAAATTGTCCGGCTCACCGACCTCAGTGTGCGCTGCTGCGAGCGTCTGCGTGACGCGGTTCAATTATTGGGAAACATTGCCGAACCGTCCACGGCAGAGGCAGCCCTGAAAACCTGTGATGAGATTGACAGACTCGAATCCGACGCCGATCGCGTGATGCGCACCGCCATGAGTAAGCTGTTTCGGGAAGAGCCCGACGTGCGCGAAGTCATCAAGCTCAAGGCCATTTACGAATTGCTCGAAACCATTACCGACAAGTGTGAAGACGTGGCCAATGTGATTGAGGGCATTGTCCTCGAGAACTCCTGAGCGACTTCAGGCGTTAAACATGGATACCGTACAAACGACTCTGTGGGTTGTGGTTTTGCTGGTGATGTTGGCGTTGGTGTTCGATTTTATGAACGGGTTTCATGATGCGGCGAATTCCATCGCAACGGTAGTCTCCACTGGCGTCCTGAAGCCAGGGCAGGCAATTTTGTTCGCTGCTTTTTTCAATGTGATTGCGATCTTCATCTTCCAGCTGAGCGTTGCCGCGACGGTGGGTAAGGGCATCGTACAGCCTGGTGTGGTTGACACACACGTTGTCTTCGGTGCGCTGGTGGGTGCGATTACCTGGAACGTAGTTACCTGGTACTACGGAATTCCTAGCAGTTCGTCACATGCGCTCATTGGCGGAATTGTCGGGGCCGTTCTGGCGAAGTCCGGGGCGAGCACTTTGATCTCTGCAGGCATTCTCAAGACCGTGGCTTTCATCTTCATTTCGCCTTTTCTCGGGTTCGTTCTGGGCTCATTGATGATGGTTGCGGTAGCTTGGATCTTTCGACGAACCCGCCCATCACGGGTTGATAAGTGGTTTCGGCGACTGCAACTGGTGTCGGCTGGCGCCTACAGTTTGGGGCATGGCGGAAACGACGCACAAAAAACGATCGGCATCATCTGGATGCTGCTGATTGCCACGGGTTATGCCGCAGGCACTGACAAGTCGCCGCCCAACTGGGTCATCATTTCCTGCTACACATCTATAGGTGCAGGGACACTGTTTGGAGGATGGCGCATTGTGAAGACGATGGGGCAGCGCATTACCAAGCTCAAACCCGTTGGCGGGTTTTGTGCAGAGACGGGGGGAGCCTTGACACTGTTCATGGCAACCGCGATGGGCGTGCCGGTATCCACCACCCATACCATTACGGGTGCCATCGTTGGCGTCGGTTCAACGCAGAGAACCAGTGCGGTGCGGTGGGGGGTTGCGGGCAATATTGTGTGGGCGTGGATATTCACCATTCCGGCGAGTGCCTTTGTAGCTGCCAGCGCCTACTGGCTCAGTCTGCAGATTTTTTAGATTTTTGGATGAATCCGGGCTACGGCGCAGTGGTCGCACCCGTGCCGATTGGCCGGTCCATCATGACCACGTCCAGCCATCGCTCAAACTTCCAGCCGCAATTGGTAAGCGTGCCTACGTGTTTGAAGCCGCAACTTCGGTGAAGTCCAATGGAGCCATGGTTGCCAGAGTCACCAATGACGGCAATCAGTTTGCGCACCCCGGCGCGCTCTGCCTGCACCATCAGTTCGGTCAATAGCAGTCGGCCATAGCCCTTTCCCTGAGCCTCGTCTGCAAGGTAAATGGAGTCTTCCGCGGAGTAGCGGTAGGCGGGTCGGGGCTTGAACCAGTTGCAATACGCAAACCCCAATACTTGCGCGTTTTCTTCCAGCACCAGATAAGGCAATCCCTTGGCGAGCACGTCGTCCCGCCTTGCAGCCATGTCTTGCACAGACGGAGGGTCAACCTCAAAGGTGCCGGTGCCATGTAAGACATGGTTGCGGTAAATGGCAGTAATGGCGTTCAGATCCATTGGCAGGCTTTTACGAATAGTGGTCATTGCATTTCAAGACGTTATAATGGCAGGCTGTTCAGAGTGTCACTGGCCGGGTGGTCAGTTGCGTGTCTCAAACTCTGAATTTCTTGGTTGAAATTCTTTTCTACCACCCAAAGGATAAATCATGGTCGTTATTCGACTCGCCCGTGGCGGTGCTAAAGCTCGCCCGTTCTTCAATATCGTGGTCGCTGACAAGCGTACCCGTCGTGATGGTCGTTTCATTGAGCGCATCGGTTTTTACAATCCGATTGCAACTGCCAATGAAGAGAGCATCCGGATTGCTCAGGACCGTCTGACCTACTGGCAAGGCGTGGGTGCGCAAGCATCCCCCACCGTGCTGCGTCTGATTCAGCAGGCCGCCAAGAAAGCTGCCTGATACGGAGCCGTGCGGCGCGGCTCACTCTGGGCCATGCTGCTGTGCTACCCATGCCCTTTCCCAGCGGTCTTGAACCTGCTGACCTTCCGGAAGATGCCGTGGAGGTCGGACGGATCGCGGATGCATGGGGTGTCAAGGGTTGGTTTAAAGTGTTGCCCTACAGCGCCCACCCCGAGGCGCTTTTTTCATCCAAACGTTGGTTTCTGTTGCCTAGTGAGCGGGGGGTACCCGCGTTCACGGGGTCAATGCGATTGGCCATCAAGGAGGCCAAAGACCATTCTGGAGGTGTTGTCGCAAGTGCGCACGATGTCACCGACCGATCGGGAGCGGAGGCGCTTCGAGGTTCTCGGATATTTGTTTCACGTGCCAGTTTTCCAACGGCTGCCGCTAATGAGTACTACTGGGTTGACCTGATCGGGTTAACCGTAGTGAATCGCGAGGAAGTCGTTCTCGGTTCCGTGCGCGAGTTGCTATCAACTGGCCCGCAAACGGTTCTGGTGCTGGAATACGTGCAAGATGGAAAATCGCAAGAACGGTTGATTCCCTTTGTCGCAGCCTACGTGGACGACGTGGATTTGGTGGCGCGCAGAATTCTGGTCGACTGGCAGTTGGACTATTGAGCCGCTCTGCTGCATGCGCTTCGATGTAGTGACCTTGTTTCCGGAGTTGTTTGCGCCCTTTCTGAGCGTGGGCGTGACGCGTCGCGCCTTTGAGTCGAAATTGGTAGACGTGCGTTTTACCAATCCGCGTGACTTTGCGGTGGGCAATTACCGGCGTGTTGACGACAGGCCTTTTGGCGGCGGACCGGGAATGGTGATGATGGCTGAACCGTTGGCAAAGGCAATCGAAGCAATTCGAGCCGAGCGCGATGACGCGGCTCCGGTCGTATTGTTTTCCCCTATTGGTCAGCGAATGGATCACGCCATGGTGCAGGGTTGGTCAGACAGTGTCGGCGCGATTTTGGTTTGTGGCCGTTATGAGGGCCTGGACCAGCGTTTCATCGACCATTTTGTGGACCGGCAGGTCAGCCTGGGCGATTTTGTACTGTCGGGCGCGGAAGTCGCTGCCATTGCTTTGCTGGATGCCGTGGCCAGACTGCAACCAGGCGTTTTGACAGACGCCGACAGCCATCGTTTCGACAGCTTCAATCCATCGATCGACGGGCTGCTCGACTGTCCACATTACACGCGACCCGAGGAGTGGCGTGGCCATAAAGTACCCGAAGTACTGTTGTCGGGCAATCATGCATCGATAGACCTCTGGCGCAAGGACCAAAGTTTGCGTGTCACGGGGCAGAATCGCCCGGACTTGCTCGATGCCGCAGACGGTACGGCTGGTTTTCATCCGACCGAAGAACGCATGCGGACCTTGAAGGCTTAAGCTTGTTATAATGGCGGGCTAACCGATCCTCTGCACGGCGGCCAATGTCGGTGCCAGCGCATGCATGATCACTGAGGAAACCATGAACCTGATCCAAACTCTTGAGCAAGAAGAAATTGCTCGCCTGGGAAAGAAAATCCCCGAATTTGCCCCCGGTGACACCGTTATCGTGAGCGTTAATGTGGTTGAGGGTAGCCGCAAGCGTGTGCAGGCCTATGAAGGCGTTGTGATTGCAAAACGCAATCGCGGCCTCAACAGCGGCTTTATCGTGCGAAAGATCTCCAGCGGTGAGGGCGTTGAGCGTACGTTTCAGACCTACAGTCCGTTGATCGCCGGCATTGAAGTGAAGCGTCGCGGTGATGTGCGCCGCGCCAAGTTGTATTACCTGCGTGATCGCAGCGGCAAGTCGGCACGTATCAAGGAAAAGTTGCCTGCCAAGAAAACTGCGACCGCGTAAAGCACGCTGTTTTTTCGAAAAGCCGCCCCAGCGCAAGCTCGAGGCGGCTTTTTGTTGTCAAGGCGTTTCATGACCAAAGTTCCTTCCTTTGACCCGCGCCAGGTTCCTGTAGTGGGGGTCGATGGTCACCTACCCAAGGTGGATGGGTGGCGTTTGCACCCGGACGCATTGGCAGCTCGTTTTGCATCGCCCCCCCTGTGGACGCCGGAAATGGTGGCAGAACCCCGCTTTACAGAACGAGCTCCGGTGCACGCTTCTGTGCTCATCGCACTGGTTGTGCGGGATCGCCTGACGGTGCTTTTGACCCAACGTACCCAGCACCTCTCTAGCCATTCTGGACAAATTGCCTTTCCTGGCGGCAAGGCCGATCCGGAAGATCGGGACGCTGTAGCGACCGCACTGCGAGAGGCCCAGGAGGAAATCGGCTTGGAAAAAAGGCAAGTGCAGGTACTGGGCAATTTGCCGGTCTACACCACAGGTAGCGCGTATTGGGTGACCCCCGTTGTTGCGCTTGTACAAGATGGATTTAGCCTCAACCGAAATCCGTTTGAAGTTGAAGATGTGTTTGAGATCCCCCTGGACTTTCTGATGGACCCCGCCAATCACCGCAGACACGCGGTGCAATGGGAGGGCAAAACACGTGAGTGGCTTTCAATCCCCTACCAGGATGGCGAAGCGGAGCGTTTTGTCTGGGGTGCGACCGCGGGCATGTTGCGCAACCTCTACCGGTTTCTGGTCGCCTAAGCGACTCCAACAAGATTCCCCGACCGTGCCGGGAATCTTGTTGGAGTCGCTATGATTGAATCATGAGCTTTCTCTCGATATTGTTTGCGCTGTTGTTGGAACAGGCACGACCGCTGGGGCAGCATAACCCGATTCACAATGGAGTGCGCTCCTGGGTACGGTGGGTCAATCGCAATCTGGACGCTGGGCAGTCGGTTCATGGATGGCTTGCCTGGGGCGTTGCTGTGTTGGTTCCTGCAGTGATGGTTGCGGGTATCCATTGGACGTTGGTGTGGGCACTAGGTTGGACCGCAGCGGTTGTCTGGAACATCGCAGTACTGTATTGCACTCTGGGTTTTCGCCAATTCAGCCATCATTTCACCGAGATTCGGGACGCACTGAGCGCGGGTGATGAAGTGCTTGCACGGGAGCGGTTGGCGCTATGGATGCGTATCGATGCCAGTGAACTGCCGCGCAGTGAAATTGTCCGCCATGTCATCGAGTATTCCGTCATTTGCGCACACCGCCATGTTTTTGGCGTTTTTGCCTGGTATTCGGTGGTCGCGGCACTCGGTCTCGGGCCCGCTGGCGCAGTTGTTTACCGCATGGGCGAATTTGTTGCCCGCTACGTCAAACGTCCGCTCAAGCCCACCAGCGCACCGGTGAGTGAACCTCTGCAACAACATGCTGCGCTGGCGTGGGTGTGGATGGATTGGGTGCCTGCCCGTGTGACAGCGCTCGGTTTTGCCTTTGTTGGAAGCTTCGAAGATGCCGTGGAAAACTGGCGTAATCAGGAATCTCACGCGGCGCGCGACAACGACGGCGTCGTGTTGGCATCCACTGCCGGCGCGGTAAACGTCAAGTTAGGCGCTCAGGGCAATTCCGGCTCTGGACAAACTCCGCAACCTGCCCATCTGCGCGCAGTGGTGGGACTGCTTTGGCGCACCGTTGTGATGTGGATGGTGGTGTTGGCGCTCTTGTCCATGGCGCGGCTGTTAGGCTGATTTCAGGCCGCTCGACTTGAAATCAGTAGTGTGGCTGCTGAGAAAGTTCTGCAAAAAGTTCGCTATATATTTTGTAGCGTATTGCGCTTATTCGATGGGCGCCAGAGCTGTTTTTGACCGTTGAAATCACGCCGCAACCCGGTTCGTGCAGATGCGAGCAGTTGTAGAACTTGCATGCCGTGGCAACCGCTGCAAAGTCAGGCATCAAGCCTGCCAGTTGCATGGGTTCAATATGGTGAAGTCCAAACTCCTGGAATCCTGGGGAATCAATGACTGCCGTTGTTTTGTCCGGATCGACCCAGTACCACGTGGTGCTGGTCGTGGTGTGTTTGCCCGAGTTGAGCGCGGTCGAAATGGCGTTGGTGAGTACTTGCGCATTGGGGATCAATCGGTTGATCAGGGTACTTTTCCCGGCGCCTGATGGCCCCAGCACGAGCGTCGTCTTTCCAGCAAGAACTGCGTCCAGGGGGTGTGAGTCATCGCCGCCCAGATCAGAACGTGGCTTGAGCGCCAGCGGTACCAAGGAATAGCCCATCGCTGCGTACGCCTGCAAGCGTTGCCATGCGCGGTCGAATGGCTCCACCAGATCACGTTTGTTGAGTGCGATGATGGGCGTAATGTGTTGCGCCTCGGCGGCAATGAGTGCTCGCACGAGTTGACTTTCCGAAAACTCGGGTTCCGCAGCCAGCAGTATCAGCACCTGATCCAGATTGGCGGCAAACGACTTGGTGCGCAGTTCGTCCTGACGGTAGAACAGGTTTTGGCGAGGCTCGACCGCTTCAATCGTGCCCTCATCCTGTGATGCTTGCCATTGAACCAGGTCGCCCACAACGGTCTGATTTTTCTTGCCTCTTGGGTGGCAGAGGATGCGCCTGCCGTCGTTCGTTTCAACCCAGACATGCCGCCCGTGCCCGGCAACAACCAATCCAGCCTGTAGTGTGGGGGCGGACAAAGTTAACTCCCGGCAGCCATCAGGCGACCAATGCGCTCGGTGGCAGGGGGGTGCGAGTAGTAGACACGCACATACAGCGGATCGGGAGTCAACGTGGAAGCATTGTCTTCATACAATTTGAGCAGTGCACTGGAAAGCTCGGCCCCGCTGGTTTGCGTTGCGGCGTAGGCGTCGGCCTCAAACTCATGTTTGCGCGAAAGTTGCGCGAACAGCGGCCCCAGGAGAGTCCCTGCCAGCGGAATCACCATCATGAAGAGCAGCAACGCCAAAGCATCGTTGGCACCAACCACATTGGGTACGACTCCCAAGCCGGTATAGAAGACAACCTGCTGGCTGAGCCAACCCAGTACAAAGAAGCCGCCAAAGCTCATGGCAAACATGGACACCAGACGTTTGGCAATATGGCGCAGTTTGAAATGTCCCAATTCGTGCGCCAGCACTGCATCGACTTCCGCCGGACTTAATTGGGCAAGCAGGGTATCGTAAAAAACGACGCGTTTCGATTTCCCAAAACCGGTGAAATAGGCGTTCGCGTGGGCACTGCGCTTGCTGCCATCCATGACGAAGAAGCCCTTGCTTTGAAAGCCACAGCGTGCCATGAGCAGTTCCACACGTGCCTTCAGTGTCGGATCTTCCAACGGCTGAAATTTGTTGAATACCGGAGCAATCCATGTCGGATAAACCAGAAGCATTAGCAGATTGAAGCCACTCCAGACACACCAGGTCCATAGCCACCAGAGGTCGCCGGTTGCGCCCATCATCCACAGCACCAATGATGCAAGCGGCAGGCCTATCAATGCCCCCATGACGGTGGACTTCACGAGGTCGAGCATCCAAAGTTTGGGTGTGGTCTTGTTGAATCCAAAGCGTTGCTCGATGACAAAAGTCTGGTACAGCGAGAATGGCAAATCAATCAAGCCATTGATGAGAACGAATAAGAGAAGCAGCGCTACCTGTTGCCACAGTCCAGTGCCCAGGACAAGCACGACCTCTTGATTCAGAGCTGACAGACCACCAAGCAGTGTCCAGCCCAGCGTGACCGCCGCACCCCAGGCAAGCTCCAGCATGCCAAAGCGTGCCTTGGTGACCGTATAGTCTGCGGCCTTTTTGTGGGCATCCAACGAAATCTTTCCAGAGAAGGCAGTGGGAACCTGGTTCCGGTGATGCGCGACATGCTTGATCTGCCGCGTGGCGAGCCAGAATTTCAGCAGCACAGTGACAGCCAAAACTGTGGCAAAAGCGAGTGACACGGAAGTACTGTCTGGCAGATTGAAAAATTGGTCTTTCATGGCGGCTGAGTTTAGGCCATCGGCGACAATCCCCTGATGCCTGATGCCAATACCTCACTCAACAAATCCGACCTGAACCTTGTCTGGCTGGACTGTGAAATGACCGGACTGAATCCGGAAGTGGATAAGATAATCGAAATCGCAGTGGTTGTGACGGGTCCCCAACTCGAGCACCGGACCGAAGGCCCCGTGTTGGTGATTCACCAGTCCGATGCGCAACTTGACCGCATGGATGCGTGGAACAAGGGTACGCACGGCAAAAGTGGCTTGATCGAGAAGGTCAGGGCTTCGACTACCAGTGAACTCGAGGCTGAAGAAGTTTTGCTGTCATTCTTGCGCCAGTTTGTTCCTTCCAATGGCACACCCATGTGTGGCAACTCGATTGCCCAGGACCGGCGGTTTCTTGTGAAATACATGCCCAAACTGGAGGCATTTTTTCACTATCGCAATCTCGATGTGAGCACCTTGAAGGAACTCTCCAGGCGCTGGAAACCTTCGGTTCATGCCTCATTCAAGAAGAAGCAGAACCACACAGCGTTGGCGGATGTGCATGAGTCCATTGATGAACTCGAACACTATCGTGACCACTTCCTGCGACTGGAGTAATGGAGGCTCTGTCAATAGAATTAAGTGTTTACCCGGATCTATGCGATAATCGCAGGCTTCGCTACAAGCAGTGGCGTTTTTGTACATCTCCCTTCATTCACCGGGTTCGCCAATATGAACCCCAAGCGCTGAGCCCACCAGGGGCCGGAGCAGGTTCCGTTTGATGGTTGATGTTTTTTAACCATTAACGGAGCAGTCGCACACACTGCGGCGCTCGCGTGAGAGTAAACCATGACTGACGCTATGAATGCGACGGGCGATTTCGCGCCTGCCGAAACTTTTTCAAACCCTGAAAGTGCAGCAACTTCGTCTGCGATAACCAATGAGGTTGCGATAGTCGAAGCGCCTGAATTGCCCGAGATTCCGAACGGATTCATCGAGATGGGCCTGGCACCCGAATTGATTCATGCGGTGAAGGATCTTGGCTACACCCAGCCAACCATCGTTCAAAAGAAGACAATTCCGCTCGCTTTGCCAGCCGAAGCGACCGCCGAGAAGGCTGCACGTTACATCGACCTGATGGTGTCCAGCCAAACGGGTAGTGGCAAGACGGCAGCGTTTCTGTTGCCTGTGCTGCATACATTGCTAAAGCAGCAGGCTGCGGCCGAGGCGCAGGAGCGCGCAGAGTACGAGCGCGCAGTGGCTGAGGCCGCTGCAAAGGGTGAAGCTCCACCGAAGCGGGCCAAACGCAAGGACCCCACCAATCCGCGTAACTTCAAGGCGCCGGCGCCTGGTGCGTTGGTCGTATGTCCCACGCGCGAACTGGCACAACAGGTGGCGCATGACGCAATTGATCTGGTGCAGCACTGCCGTGGCTTGCGCATTGCCAACATCGTGGGCGGCATGCCCTATCAGCTTCAAATAGCCAAACTGCAAAATGCGAACCTGGTCGTTGCCACTCCAGGGCGTTTGCTTGATCTGCAGCGCAGTATGCAGATCAAGCTCGACCAGGTGCAATTCCTGGTAGTCGACGAAGCCGACCGCATGCTCGATCTGGGTTTCTCGGATGATCTGGCAGAAATCAACCAGCTCACGATTGACCGCAAGCAGACCATGATGTTTAGCGCGACTTTTGCGCCACGCATCCAGCAACTGGCAGCCCGCGTGATGCGCGAACCCCAACGCGTGACGATTGACAACCCTCAGGAAAAACATGTCAACATCAAGCAGGTTCTGTTCTGGGCAGATAACGCGCATCACAAGCGCAAGCTGCTGGATCATTGGCTGCGCGACACAACGATCAACCAGGCGATCGTGTTCGCCAGCACCCAGATTGAATGCGATGGTCTGGCGGGTGACTTGCAGCAGGCGGGTTTTGATGCTGTTGCGCTGCACGGCGCACTCAGCCAGGGTCTGCGCAACCGTCGTCTGATGGCATTGCGGCAGGGACAGGTTCAGATTTTGGTGGCGACCGATGTGGCAGCCCGCGGCATTGATGTACCGACCATCACCCACGTCTTCAATTATGGTTTGCCGATGAAGGCGGAAGACTACACGCACCGCATTGGCCGTACCGGACGCGCCGGGCGCGATGGGCTGGCGGTGACATTTGCCGAAATCCGCGATCGTCGCAAGATCTTTGACATCGAGGCCTATACCCGCCAGCACTTCCAGTCAGAAACCATTCCTGGTTTGGAGCCTCAACAGCGCTTCCCCGAGGCGCGGCCGGGCACCGGTGCCAGCTTTGGCGGCCGTGGCAACCATGTGGCGGACCGTCGTCCGCGTGAACGCTCCTTTGGCGGACCGCGCGAAGGTGGATTTGGAGACAACCGCGGCGGCTTTGGCGGCCGTCCCTCCAATGGTCCACGCGAATTCGCAGGCAACTCCAGGGACTTTAGTGGCGCAGCACGAGAAGGTTTCAGTTACGAACGCAAGGGCGGTTTCAACGACCGAAAACCTGCTTTCGGAAAACCTGCGGCTTTCGCCAAACCCGGTAACGGCGGCAAAGTCTTTGTGCCACGCGATACGGTCAAACGTCCGGCGAAGCCAGCACGTTAGACGGCCCGAATGTTCAAGCGCCAATCCAATGGGGACCGATTGGGTTGGCTTTTCTTTGTCAATTGGACAGGGAAAACTTCAGCGTCATCACGGCTGTCTCGACATCAATCGATGCTTGGGCAAACTGTGAATTTCCATTGAGGACTTTCTGGAGGTCGGTGTACTCACGATCGTTGATCGAATTCGCCACCATGCTGGCCACCAGATGAAAGTCATTGTGTCTGGCCATTAACTTGACGAATTCCGGTTTGCTCCCATACAACTGACGGCCTTTGGCGTGTATCCACTTGCCCAGGTCACAGCAGTCGTTTCTGCGAAGGGATGCAGCATCCAGCGGTTCCCCGGTTGCTGCAGCAACCTTCAATTTTTCCCTCCATTGGCGGTGGGCTTCGATGGCATCGTCGAGGCAGATATTCACCTGTTCAACCGGTTCGCAGCGCTGGTCCTTCACGCTGCGCAGTGTCTGGTAGGCGCGCAATGCCAAGCTTACGGAGGTATAGATGTTGTACGCGGTGAGTTCGGATTTGAGTCGATAGCCGTTGATGTCATAGTCGGCACGGACTTCATGTTCTTGGGCATAACCCGGTTGTCCGGTCACCAAAACAATCTGAACCATTCGGTTGCAAATCTCCTGACGCACGTGTGTCACCAGCGAGAGCCCAGCCATCTCTGTTTCCATCACGACGTCCAGCAGGATCAGCGAAATGTCCGGATGCTCAGCCAGAACTTTCTTGGCTTCATCGGCCGATCTGGCATCGTAAAGTTCCAGTGGGAAACCCTCAACTTCCATGTCCTTCAAAGCCATGTGCAAGACTGTGTGCATGTCATCTTCATCGTCGACAAGCAGCACTTTCCAACGGTGTTCGATCGCTGCCGTAGGACTCTGCGATGCGGTCGACTCCTGGGCAAACAGGTTGGTGAAGTTATCCGAATCGCTCGCTGAACACACTGAGGTGGTAGCGCAAGCCAACAACGCACGAGGTTGTTGTAGGGTAGGTGTATCGATCATTGAGCTGCTACCTCCGAAGAAAAGTCTGACCTTGCTGATGGCGCTGGGTTGGGCGACGATTGCCCAGCACGAGTCTGATTCAGGGACGCGAGAAGACTCAGCAACTGGTCTCTGCAATTGACGAGATCTTGCAGCGCACTTTGGGCTGCAGTCGAATCGTCTGCACGTGCAAGATCAAGTGCATTCTGGGCCAGTGCATGGCCAGCGTCATGTAGTTCACCTATGCATTTGTATGCGCCCAATTTGCCATAACGGGCCATACCGCTGCCGTCAAACCATCGTCGAAAAGAGCAACTACTGTCGTCGGCAATGAATGCGCTGGCATTGTTTGGATGTTCCACAGTCCACTGAACCTGTTCGACCCATATGCGGTGGCTTTGTGCTGCGACTAGCAGCGTGGCATCCTGTTCCACCGTTTGCGGCTGAATGGTTTTCCAGGCGCCTCGCTCCTGCCAATCGCGCATCCATTGGGGGAATTCGTGTGCGGGCATTGGCCTGGAAATTCCATAACCTTGCGCAAGCCGACAACCAAGGCGCATCAACATGGACCCGTGCTCCAGCGTCTCAACGCCTTCTGCAATCACCGGTCGGTTGAACGCCTGTGCGAGAAGCACCACGCTTTCTACAATCCCCAACCCGCCCGGATCCTCGAGCATCACACGCACAAAACTTTGGTCAATCTTGAGCATCTGGACTGGCAGATTCAAGAAGTAGGTCAGGGACGAGTAGCCGGTACCAAAGTCGTCCAGGGCGAATTGCACGCCAAGTTTGCGGCACTCGGTAATGGTGCGAACCGCCTTTTTCATATCAGCCAGGGCCGCCGTTTCGAGAATTTCCAGTTCCAGGCTGGACGGAGCAACGTCCGGGTGAGAACGCAAAAGCTGTTGCAGGCGATCGGCAAAGTTGTGGCAGAGCAAATGGTCTGCGCTGATGTTTGCACTGACGGTCAATGACAGCCCCTGGCCGTTCCACCTGGCAATTTGTTTAAGAACTGAGTCAATGACCCACTCGCCCACGGCGGTCTCCAAATCGGTGCCATCCATGTGGTTCAAGAACACAGACGGCGCCAATAAACCTCTGTCGGGATGTTCCCACCGAATCAGCGCTTCGGCACCAATGATTTCCCCGGACGCCAGGTCAGCTTTGGGCTGGTAGTACAGGACGAACTCGCCGCGCGCCAGGGCTTCACGCAAGCGTTGCAGATTCAGTCGGTGTGTTTGAATTTGGTGGTCGTGCACAGGATCAAAGAAGTGGTAAGAGTTCTTGCCTCCCTCTTTGGCCATGTACATGGCCTGATCCGCGTGGCGCAGAAGGGTGTCGGCATCCACGTCGTCGTCGGGGTACAAGCTAACCCCGATGCTGGCCGAAACGGCAACAAGCGTGCCTTCAATTTCCAGCGGCTCCTTCACGATGGCGAGCACGCGGTCGAGTGCGAGTCGGCACTCCTGCGGTTGCCCCAACTCCGTGAGCAACAAAATGAACTCGTCGCCACCCAACCGGGCCAGCGTGTCGTCGGTGCGTAAAACGCCGCGAAGTCGCTCGGTGATTGTGACCAGCAATTTGTCGCCACCCGCATGACCAAACCGGTCATTGACGGCCTTGAATCCATCGAGGTCTAGGTAACAAACGGCGACCGACCGCTGCGTGCGGCGACTGCGCGCCAGCGCCTGCGCCAAACGGTCAGAGAGCAGGCGCCGGTTAGGAATCCCGGTCAACTGATCGTAATGTGCAATTCGGTGAAGTTCTTCCTCGTGTGCCTTGAGCAGACTGATGTCTGAAAAAACGCCGATGTAGTGCTGTAGCAGGCCTGCCTCATCACGGATCACGGACAGGGACAGTATTTCGGTATACAAGTCACCAGACTTGCGTCTGTTGCAAACCTCGCCTTGCCAGAAATCGTGGTCCTTGATCGACGCCCACATCCTGCGGTAGAAAGCCGGATCGTGCCGGCCCGAGGCAAGGACGCGTGGATTTTTTCCCACGATCTCGTTGTGGCCGTAGCCGGTAATGCGCGTGAATGCGGGATTCACATCGATGATCTGGGCGTTGGCATCCGCAATCATGATGCCTTCATAACTGTTGGCATACACGCTGGCTGCCAGGCGCAGTTGACCGTCGCGTTCACGCAGATCCACCGCGAGGGATTCGAGCTCACGGCGTTGCAGTTCCGAATCACGCAGGGCGCGGTAGGTGCGCAACGCGGCATACACCGATACAAATATCTTGTCAGCGGTTAACTCCGACTTGAGCCGGTAGCCATCGATTTCGTAGTCACTCACCACCTCTCGCTGTGGCGCGTAGCCGGGTTGCCCGGTCACCAGCACTATTTGCACCACACGGTTGCAGATGTCCCGGCGAATATGTTGCACCAGCGACAGGCCGGCCAACTCCGTCTCCATCACCACATCCAACAAGATGAGGGAGATGTCTGTATGAACTTTCAGCAGCGCCTTGGCTTCTTCAGCTGATCTCGCATCGAAAAGCTGCAGGCTTCTTCCCTCGACCTGCACATCTTTTAATGCCATGTGCAGCACGGCGTGAATGTCTTCTTCGTCATCGACCAGCAACACCTTCCACGGCTGCTCTGCACTTTGGACAGCAGTAGCCGAATCCGGCGCCTCAGCCGCGAACAAATCTGAAAATTCGTCGGCGTTGCTCATGAGTGGTTGACTCTTGAGGGGGTAGGAACTTCAATCTGGAAGAAGGCGCCTTTTGCAATAGGCTCAGAGCAGGTGATGGAACCACCCATTCGCTGCGTCACAAGGTTGTACACGAGGTGCATTCCCAAGCCCATGCCATTCTGCAAATCTGTGGTGAAAAAGGGATCGAAGATGCGCTTGCGTGCTTCGGGCGAGAGGCCAACGCCGTCATCGGTGTAGGAGATCAGCAGTTTGTTGCTGTCATGAATGACGGCGATGTCTATCTGACCCTTCTCAACGCCCTTGAACCCGTGCTGTATGGAGTTGCTGATCAGGTTGGTAAAAATGCTGGCCCAGTCGCCTGGGTAACTGTCAATTGCCAGCATCTCGTCGCAGTCGATGTGCACCGGGAACCGCTGCCCATTGATGCGATCACCCAGACTGGCCACCACATCCCGGATGCAACGCGCCAAACGTACTGCGGAAGTTGTCTGGGGCAGTCCGTTGACCGCCACCTGGCGAAAGGCGTCTATCAAGGTGCCGACCCGCTGCAGGTTTGACAAAATGAGCCCGTTCTGCGACTGCGCGTCGTTCAGGTAGGCTTGCAAGGAAGATTGTGTCATGCGTCGTTCGGCAAAGCTCTCGGCGAGCTTCAGCGTACCGCGCTGGAGCGTCGATGCGGCCAGGACGCCAACGCCGACAGGCGTGTTGATTTCATGTGCGATACCGGCCACCATCACACCCAGTGAAGCCATCTTTTCTGCCTCCATCAGGCGTTTGCGTGTGCGGGCGCTCTCCAAAGCGAGCGCGCACACCCCGCTCATTGCCAGGGCCATGTTCAGATAGCGCTCGCGGTATTGCTCAAATGCCAGGCCATCGACCATGATTCGGCCCATCTCCTGCCCATCATGGGCTAACAAAAGCGCGAATCCGTCGCCGTCGGTCGCCCATGCATAGGGGGTCTGTGGAGAAAGTGCCAGCGACGCGAGCCATGACGGTGCAGATTGGACCGCACAGCGCTGCGCAGTTTCAAAGCGTTGGTATTGCACTAGGCGTGGTGCAAAGAGCATACGAAACAAGTCCTCGATCGCGGCGATGACTTCAGTTTCCTGTCGCAGCTGTGTCAACCGCCCCAGCAGATCCATCGCGCAGACATGGTCAGCGAGCTCTGCGCCATGCGAGCGTTCGCGTTGCTGGATGTCTGCCTGCAACTGTGCAAGCCGCCACTCCAGCACAGCGTTGCCGAGCAGCAACCGCGTGTGATCGAGCCCAACCGCCAAGCGCTGTAGCGGCAAACCCGTCGCGCATGAAAATTCGTCGGCGAAGGTGGCGATCTCGGGCAAGACGCCCGTGTCGAGCAATACCAGTTGCTTTGCGAAATCCCGATAGAAATCCCCGGCGGTCTCCGGTGTAAAGCCCTGGTCTTCCACATGGCTACGCCAATTGCGCAGCCAGCCAGGCGACATGAGGTAGCTTCCTTCTGCGACGGCCGTGTCCACCAAGGTGGTGCTGGCAATCAGGTGGAAACACTGCTCCTTGATGAGTCGTTGCACTTTTGGAAATGCTGCTGGCGCTGGCCCGAGCGCGCCCAGGCATGCCCTGCCAAACAAAATCACCTGGGTGCAGTCGTGCGGCAAAGCGTTCTGTAGTTCGTCCCAAGTGATGGGAGGGCGCCCACAGCGCGCCGGAAACTCGGCCGACACGACATCCACCCAGCCTTCGGCCCGGACGCACGCCGCCACTTCCAAGTGAAAACTGTCACAACTGAAAATGCACAGGCGCGGTGTCATGCTGTTGGTGTGCTAGGGCGACGATGACTCTGTCCATTCGTCCACCCAGGTGAGAGGGTAACGCCCCCATCTTTCCGCGGCGTCCGCAATCGCCAACAACACCTCTTCGGGCACTTGCCAGGGAATTTCACCGTGGTTGTCGGCCAGGATGAACCCGCCGCCGCGTCCGGCCTTGGCAATGGCGCGTTTTACTTCGTGCTCAGCCCGTTCGGGTGTCCAGCGGCGCATCTCGATGCCGTTGAGGTTACCCAATAGCGACACGCGCTGCCCGGTGGCACGCTTGAGTTCAGCCAGATCTTCCATTGCACTGACACCAACCACCGCGGTTCCAGTGTCGGCAATATCCGGCAGGATGGACATACCGCGCCCGGACGCCATGTGCGTGGCGGTGGGGCCCTTGATTTGTGCAATGGTGCGTTTGGCAACTTGCTGGCCAGTGCGCAAATACAACTCGCGCGGAATGTTCGTCGGGGAGGAAACCGGATCAAAGTAGCAAATGGCCGTGGCCCCCGCGGCGAGTTGTGCGTTGGCCCAGGCCACGGTAAATGCCTCGTTCAGTTCCATCAACCGCGCGAAGCGTTGCGGGTCTTCGTGTAACAACTCGATGTACGCATGAAACCCCATCTGCATCACCGGAAGGGAAAACGGAGAGATGGCCACTCCGATGATCGGTACCGAGTCACCAACCTCGTTCTTGAGCGCGGTGATCGTCGCCAGCACCTTGTTCAGGCCAGCGGCCTCTTCGATCGCTGGTGTCATCAGTTGGTCGATGTCCTGTGCACTGTGGATGACCGGTGCCCCGCACAGGGGCGGGCCGTCGGGCAGAAAAATGGTTTCACCACCCCAAGCTTCGGTTTCAATCGCAGCATAGAAAAAGGGATAAAGACAATCACTGTGGTACTTTTCGTGCAGCCGCAATTGGCCTTGTGCAACATGCTCGGAGCGCGAGAAGTAGTCCTTGATGGACAGTTGCATTTCCTTCGCGCCGTGCATGGTTGTCAGCAGAAAAAGCGGCACCCGATCGGGCTCCTGTTGTCCCAGCGTTGTCAGCGTGCGTTGCATGGAAGTCATGGGACTTGCGTTCATTGCATTTCTCCCATCAGGCGCTCGACAATTTCCACTGCTTCGGCTGCGCTGTTGCCCATGGCGTCCGCACCGACCTCTTGCCACAGTTGGCTGTCAAAGAGAAATGGCGCGCCACCCACGACCACTTTGATGTTCGCTCCGCGTCCCTTGATGCGGCTACACACCTGTTTTACCTTCAGGGCGGAAGGCAGGATGAGAACCGAAATCATCAATACCCGAAGCTTGTCTGCGATCGCTCTGTCGACCAACTCATCCACGTCAAGGCGTCCGTAGTCAAATAGCTCAAATCCGCTGGCGCGCATGACCGAGTACACAATCCGTTTGCCGAGGTCGTGGTAGTCGCTGAGCACTACGATCGCCGAGCGCGGCTGGTGCTTGCGGTCCGGGTCGCTGGGCGGCAGTACGCTCTCTACCAGCGCCTCGCAAAAACGCCCGCTCATGTAGACCTGCGACAACGCCAATTGGCCGCTGTGCCAGGCAGCACCTATGCGTTCCAAAGCAGGCACGACCAATTGTTCGACCGCCTCAATCGGCGTCATGGTGGTCAATGCCTCCTGAAAGAGTGCGTTGGCCTTGATGCGATCGAGCGACTCCAGCGATTCCTGAAATGGTGCAACCAGTTGCTGCATGGTATTTCCCCAATTCAACGGGCCTGCTACTGCCGAAATCGCTTTGCAGGGCTCCAGAGATTGATAGGTCCCACTTTAGGGATGAATGACCTCAAGCGAAATCAGGCCAACACCCTAGTTCAGCCGGTGAAACACCTGTGCGCTAGACAAGAAAGGTCGATGTGCCGTTATCCCAGACCATTGCGACGTGCCAGTTCCACAAACAGTCCCGAGTGGTCCAGGTCCGCCAAACCGTGCTCGATGCCCTGTGCATACAACTGCTCAAACAGCGCGGTGATAGGGGCATCAAAGCCGATTTCATGCGCCGTGGCCAGGGCATTTCGCAGGTCCTTGAGCTGCACCGTCATCCGCGCCCGGGGGGCAAAGTCGCGTTCCACCATACGCTGGCCATGGACCTGCAAAATGCGGCTGTCGGCGAAGCCACCAGAGATGGCCTCCTTGACCCGCGTCATGTCGGCGCCGCCCTTTTCGCACAGCAGCAGTGCTTCTGCGACCGCGCCAATGGTGATACCTACGATCATCTGGTTGGCTAGTTTGGTCAATTGCCCGGCACCGGATGGACCGACATGGGTGGCTTTGCCAAATACCTTCAAAAGGTGTGCTGCGCGTTCCAGTGCCGCGGCATCACCTCCGACCATGATGGCTAGTTTGCCGGCCTCAGCGCCCAAGGTTCCCCCGGAGACTGGCGCATCCAGGTAATCAACACCCAACGCTGCCAGCCGCTTCGCATGGTCCCGTGCTTGCGCTGGTGCTATGGATGACATGTCAATCACCAGACTGCCTGGCTCGATCGCTTGCGCTGTACCTTGCTCAAATAGCACTTGCTCCACGGCATCGCCACTTGCCAGCATGGTGATAACGACTTCCGCGCCCAGAACCGCTGTTGACGGCTGTGCACATACGGTGGCTCCGAACGCCTTCAACCGCTGGGCTTGGTCTGGCGTTCGATTCCAGGCGCGAACCACATGACCGGCCGCGCACAAGCGCTGTCCCATGGGAAAACCCATGAGACCTATACCCAGCAACGCAATCGTCGTCATCTCACATGAGCAAGTGTTCGCCTGCGTTGTCGCCACCCAGTGTGACGTAATTTGCTTTGCGGATGTCCATCAGCTTCTTGCCGCCGGAGTAGCTGATGGAGCTTTGTACATCCTGTTCCATCTCAATGAGGGTATTGGCCAACTTACCCTTGACCGGCTCCAGAATGCGCTTGCCTTCCACGTGCTTGTACTCGCCCTTGTTGAAGTCGCTGGCCGAGCCGTAATACTCCTTGTAGAGCTTGCCGTCTACCTCCACGGTTTGGCCTGGCGATTCTTCATGCCCGGCAAACAACGAACCAATCATGACCATGGTGGCGCCAAAGCGCACGCTCTTGGCAATGTCGCCATGGTCACGGATGCCACCATCGGCAATGATGGGCTTGGTCGCCACGCGCGCGCACCACTTTACGGCACTTAACTGCCAGCCGCCAGTGCCAAAGCCCGTTTTGAGTTTGGTAATGCACACCTTGCCTGGGCCAATACCCACTTTGGTGGCGTCTGCGCCCCAGTTTTCCAGATCAATCACAGCCTCAGGCGTGGCGACGTTGCCGGCAATGATGAAAGTCGATGGCATCTTGCCTTTGAGATAGCCAATCATCTCCTTGACGCTGTCGGCGTGTCCGTGCGCAATGTCAATGGTCACGTACTCAGGGATCAGACCCAATGCGTGCAACCGATCCACCGTCTCGTAATCGGGCTTTTTCACGCCCAGTGAAATGGACGCATAAAGCCCCTTGGTGTTCATGTCCTTGACGAACTGCACGTTGTCCAGGTCAAAGCGGTGCATTACATAGAAGTAGCCGTTCTGTGCGAGCCAGACACAAATCTTCTCGTCCACCACGGTTTTCATGTTGGCCGGCACCACGGGCAGGCGAAATTTTCGGCCACCGAGTTCAATGCCGGCGTCGCACTCCGAGCGGCTTTCCACACGGCACTTGCGGGGCAGCAAGAGGATGTTGTCGTAGTCAAATATTTCCATGGTCCAAGCTCCTGTCTAGAAAATTCATGAAGATTCAAGAAAAACATCGCGAGGCGCTTGGATTGGAACCGGCAAAAAAATACCGGGTGCCAATTGCTTGGGCCCGGTGCTTGATTGTACTCACGTTAGTTAGCAGGTTGAAGCATTCGATTGATTTGTCGGGGGACGGATCAGGGCGGCTGTACGTTTTGCTGCGTGTCCCCCGCCCGCTTTGCGGGCTCCTCCTTGACCTCCGCAAAACGCACAGCCACCCTGTTCCTCGAGACCCTCGCAGGCAATGGTCGAATGCAATAGCCTGGTTCGCAGCGGTGGGCTTGGGCTGTGTGCTTGCGCGGAGGTCAAGGAGGAGCCCGCGTAGCGGGCGGGGGACACGTAGCGCAAGTACACAGCCCAAGCCCATCGCGGGTTCAGCAAACAAGTGGGCGAAACAGGTAGTTCAGGGTGTTTCTACAATCAGCCATGCACTCAAGCCACGCCATCGAAAACGCAATAGACTCCCCACTACTCGCCACCCTGAACCCCGAGCAACGTGCTGCGGTAACTTTGCCCGCCGAACATGCCCTGATTCTGGCGGGTGCTGGCTCGGGCAAGACACGCGTGCTCACCACCCGCATTGCCTGGCTGCTGCAAAACGGTTATGTGTCGCCCGGTGGCATTTTGGCGGTGACGTTTACCAACAAGGCGGCCAAGGAGATGATGACGCGGCTGGGGGCCATGTTGCCGCTCAACGTGCACGGCATGTGGATTGGCACTTTCCACGGCCTGTGCAACCGCTTTCTGCGCTCCCATTTCAAAATGGCCAACCTGCCCCAGTCGTTCCAGATTCTCGACACCCAGGATCAGCTCAGCGCCATCAAGCGCTTGTGCAAACAACTTAACCTGGACGACGAGCGCTTTCCGCCCAAGCAATTGCAGTGGTTTATTTCCGGCAACAAGGAAGAAGGCCTGCGCCCCAACATGGTGGAAGTGCGGGACGATGAAACGCGGCGCAAGGTGGATATCTACCAGTTGTACGAGGAGCAGTGCCAGCGCGAAGGCGTGGTGGACTTTGGCGAACTGATGCTGCGCTCATACGAACTGCTGCGCGACAACGACCCCATCCGCGAACACTACCAGCGCCGTTTTCGCCATATCCTGATTGATGAGTTTCAGGATACCAACAAACTGCAGTACGCCTGGATCAAGATGCTGGCGGGGCAGGGTGCTGATCTAAGCCCGGATGGTGCTGGTGGCACGGTGCTGGCTGTGGGCGATGACGATCAGAGCATTTACGCCTTTCGCGGAGCCCGGGTGGGCAATATGGCCGACTTTGTACGCGAGTTCCAGGTGCAGCACCAGATCAAACTGGAGCAGAACTACCGCAGCTTCAGCAATATTCTGGACTCTGCCAATGCGCTGATCAGCCACAACAGCCGACGCCTTGGGAAAAACCTGCGCACCGAGCAAGGCCCGGGTGAGCCCGTACGCGTCTACGAAGCCCCGAGCGACTTTGCCGAGGCGCAGTGGATGGTCGACGAGATGAAGCAACTCATCCGTGAAGACGTGGAGCGAAAAGAAATTGCCGTCCTGTACCGCTCCAATGCACAGAGCCGGGTGATAGAGACCGCGCTGTTCAATGCTGCCATCCCCTACCGGGTGTACGGCGGTCTGCGCTTTTTTGAGCGTGCCGAGATCAAGCACGCTTTGGCCTACTTGCGTCTCTTGGAGAACCCCAAAGACGACACCAGCTTCATGCGGGTGGTCAATTTCCCGGCGCGTGGCATAGGCGCACGCAGCATGGAGCAGTTGCAGGACTCGGCGCGCGCCAGCGGCTGCTCGCTGCACGACGCGGTGAGCAGCCTTAGCGGCCGGGCTGGCGCGTTGATCTCCGGCTTTGTTGCCAAGATTGATGTGCTGCGAGAGCAAACCCAAGGTCTGAACTTGCGGTCCATCGTGGAGCTGATGCTCGACCAAAGCGACCTGATGGAACACTACCGCGCCGAGCGCGAGGGTGCGGACCGGGTAGAGAATCTGGAGGAACTGGTCAACGCCGCCGAGAGCTTTGTCGTGCTGGAGGGCTTTGGTCGCGATGCGCAAGGCCTGCCGCTGGCGCAGGACGATGTGCCACCGGCACCCGATGCTGAAACCGGCGAAACGCTGTCGCCGCTGGCGGCATTTCTCACCCACGCGGCGCTGGAAGCGGGCGACAACATGGCGCAAGCCGGCCAGGACGCCATCCAGCTCATGACCGTGCACTCAGCCAAAGGGCTGGAGTTTGACTGCGTTTTCATCACCGGCATGGAAGAGGGCTTGTTCCCACACGAGAACTCGCTGAGCGACCGCGATGGCCTCGAAGAAGAGCGCCGCCTGATGTACGTCGCCATCACCCGCGCCCGCAAACGCCTGTACCTGAGCCACTCGCAGACACGCATGCTGCACGGCCAGACGCGCTACAACCTGAAGAGCCGGTTTTTTGAAGAATTACCGGAGGAAGCGCTCAAGTGGCTCACCCCCAAACACAACCCGATCCCGGCACCACGCAGTTGGGGTACTGATCTTGCTACTAAATCAGGAGCTTCTTACGCTTATTCCACGGGCGCTACAGGCACTTTTGGCAATGAAATTGCGCGCAAAGAAGAGCCGTCCCATGGCCTCAAAGTGCAGCAAAAAGTGTTTCACCCCAAGTTTGGTGAAGGCACGGTGTTGACCTTGGAGGGCAGCGGTACCGATGCCCGTGCCCAGATTAACTTCCCCCGCCACGGCGTCAAGTGGCTGGCGCTCAGCGTGGCGAAGCTCACCCCGCTTTAATAGTCGTAGTTGGGATTGTCCGGGTTGCCCTTGCGCCCCGAGATCTCCCAGGCGGTGCGTTGGCCGATGAGCTTGGCCAGCATTTCCATTTCTTCGTCGGTGTGGTTGAGCTTTTTCGCAGGCGTCAGTGATGCACCGGCTTTGGCTGGAGGTTCTGCCCAGAATGCCTGGTGGTACTCAGCCTTGCTCTCAACCGTGGCGTTCCCGGCGGCCAAGTCGATCGTGCCATAGCAATTGCAGAAGTAAGTGCGGCCTTCGAACTCCGGAAGGATCTCCGTGTACACGCCGGTGCCGCGAATGCCGGCGGTGAGGGTGGGCGTGATGATTTTTCGCCGCGTACCGGTACCCCAGACGCTGGCGACTGCTCCGGTAATCAGGCGCAACACGCCTATCGCGGTGGACGCGGCGGACCCTTCGATCTTCACATTCGAACTTTGCCGCACCAGAAAAGATGCGTTGCCCACCACAAACACGAGTTGGCTGCCCGGGCCAGTAACAATCTGGTCGCCGGCCTGCAATGGTTGCTCGCGGTCCAACCGGGACCCATTCACCAACGCGTCGCCTTGCAGCTCAACCACATTGCTGCGCGACTGCGCGTGAGCGCTGGCAAACCCGCCAAGGGCGGTCCACGCTGCTGCGGCCTGAAGAAAGTCACGTCGCTGAAACCAGGTGACTTCCCTGTCGGTGCGCCCGCGCAGCAGGTGTTGGGTCATGGTTGGCCTTCCGGGGTGTTGTCAAAACTGTCACGAAACGTGAAATAGAGCGACGTGAAAAACATCGAGGCCATCAGCATGGCAGCAGGGAACATCACGGCACCGACAACGTCCGGGCCGCCTAGCAGGCCCGCCACGGTGGCCACAAGAATGGCGGCTGTCAGGAACACACCCATCCACGCCACGCCAAACAGTGTCATTGCCCCAAAATTGCGCAGGCAAGCCACCAGACTAAAGAACACGCTTTTCAGTGGCGCAACGCGGTGCCAGTGCACCAGCGCCGGCGCATGCCAGAAGAGCAGTGACAAGGGCAAGTAGAGAGCCATGGCCACCAGGGTGGCGAGCTGAAAGTCACCCGCTTGCAGCACTTCGGGGGTCATTGCTCCGCCAACCAGATACATCTTTGCAAACTTGCCACCGTCGGCTAACGCCGAGATACCCAAAACCAGAAGAAAACCCGCCGCATACAAGCCGCCCAGGACCAGCATGGCCCGCAGTTGGGTCTTGCCTGCGCGAAATGCACTCAGCAGCACCGTCGGCATGGGAAACTTTCCGCCTGATGCTTCGCGCGTGGCAGCCATCAGACCCAGATTCGCGCCCGGCAGCAAAGCCAGCCCGAGCAAATTGCCGAGCACCGGAATCAGACTCAGCACCATCATCGCCGCCATGAAGATGAAGAACAGTCCGGCAAATGCCATGGGCTGCTTGAAGAATGTCTGAATCCCCAGCTTCACCCACAGGGTGCCGGTACGGGCTGGAACAATGTGAAGTTTCATGCAGTCAGGCTCGCAAGGGTCAGGGGGTGAAAGGTGCGTTGCAGCAGCACCCGCTCAAAGTGGCTAGGGTCGTGCGCGGTGAGCACGGCGGCTTCTCGTGGCAAGTGAAAGTCCCATAACCGGGACAACCAAAAACGCAATGCGCCAGCGCGGGCCATGGCCGGCAGCAACTGGCGCTCCTGCGCTGTCAGTTTGCGTACCGATTCGTAGGCTGCCAGCATGGCAGTGGTGCGTGGCACATCGGTGGCGCCAGTGGCCAGATCAATGCACCAGTCGTTCATGCAGACGGCAAGATCAAATAGCCAGGTGTCGACGCCAGCGAAATAGAAATCAAAAAAACCGGTGAGTTGCGGTGCGTCTTCCCCGTGGGTTGTCGATTCGAACATCACGTTGTCACGAAACAGGTCGGCGTGGATAGGGCCTCGCGGCAGCGCGCCGTAGGCAGGCAGGGTCGCGACGTGGTTCTGGTACGCCAGTTCGGCCTGCAACTGGTCTGACTGCGCATTGGAAATGTAGGGTTGCACCACCGGCACCGTCTGGTTCCACCAGTCCAGGCTGCGCAGATTGGGTTGCTGCATGGAAAATTCTTGCCCTGCCAGATGCATGCGCGCCAGTGTTGCGCCCACCGCAGCACAATGGGCAGCTGTGGGGCTGAGCTCGCTTTTTCCACGCAGGCGATTGACCACGGCCGCAGGCTTGCCGTTAAGAGCGTGGACCACATCGCCATCCCGGTTCGCCGCGGGGTCAGGCACCGGAATGCCGTGCAAGGCCAGGTGCTTCATCAGCCGCAAGTAGAAGGGCAACTGCTCGGCCGTGAGTCGCTCAAACAGGGTGAGGACGTACTTGGCCTGGTCGGTGGTGACGAAATAGTTGGTGTTCTCAATGCCCCCCGAACAACCCGCCATGGTCTGGAGGGTGCCGAGTTCAAGGCCGTGCAGGAAAGCGCTCGCCTCGTCAAAAGAGACTTCTGTGTAAACCGCCATGGAAGAACGTGCTGGTGCGTCAGTGGGTCGGGAGGGTGGGGTGGCACGGATTGTAGAGCCCAGCCCCTTAAGGACGCTCTGCATAGCCCTTCGCAGGCACAATGCCAGCATGACCGAATCCAGAAAAACCCTGCTGATCGATGGATCCAGCTACCTGTACCGGGCGTTTCACGCCATGCCTGACCTGCGTGCCGTGCCGGGCGACCCCACCAGCACGCCCACCGGGGCCATCCGCGGCATGATCAACATGATGCAAAGCCTGCGCAAGGAGGTGCCTGCCGACTTCGTCGCCTGCGTGTTCGATGCCAAGGGCCCCACCTTTCGTGATGCCATTTACCCCCAGTACAAGGCGCAGCGTGCGCCCATGCCAGACGATCTGCGGGCCCAGATTGCTCCTATCCATGAGGTAGTGGGTCTGTTGGGCTGGAAGGTGTTGGATGTGCCAGGTGTGGAGGCAGACGATGTGATTGGCACCCTGGCGGTGCTGGCTGCCGGGCAGGGCATGGAGGTGACCATCAGCAGTGGCGACAAGGACCTGGCGCAGCTGGTCAATGAACACATCACCATCATCGATACCATGAACGGCAAGCGCCGCGATATGGCCGGCGTCGAGGCGGAGTTTGGTGTGCCGGCGCGGCTGATGCTGGACTACCAGACCCTGGTCGGTGACACCGTGGACAACGTGCCGGGCGTGGAAAAGGTCGGCCCCAAGACCGCTGTGAAGTGGCTCCAGGAATTTGGTTCGCTGCAAGGTGTGGTCGACAACGCCGCCAACATCAAGGGCGTGGTCGGCGAGAACCTGCGCAAGGCGCTGGACTGGCTGCCCACCGGTCGAACGTTGCTGACGATCAAGACCGACTGCGATCTTTCGGACCGGATTCCCAGTCTTCCCGCTATGAATTCAATAGCTGTCTACGCACAGGATACGGGCGCGCTGGCCACTTTTTATGAAAAGTATGGGTTCAAGGGACTTGCCAGAGCCTTAGGCGAAACCGGGTCGGGAATTGGGGTCGGATCCGCGCAGCGCAGCGCAGACGGCTCAGACCCCGTTTCCTTGGCGAAGAAGCGCTCGTCTGAACCCGGCCTTTTTGACGATCCCGAAGAACCTACGACGCCCCAGCCAACCAAAGTCAGCACAGTTGCCTACGACACGATCCTGACCTGGGAGTCATTCAA
>JAIFLV010000163.1 GCA_020048895.1 Rhodoferax sp.
GTCCTGGTCCAACGAAGAACGCACTCGGGTCGAGGCGTCTGCGTACCAATATAGGTGTACTGCAGGCGCAAATCAATCCTGCAAACAGGGTAGTTGATACCTGCAGTTGGGTACTAAAGTACGGTATCTACTGCCAACGTCAGCCAGCGATGAGTTTTTGCGCGATGGCATAGCGCGTCAATTCGGCCGTGCTGTGCAGATCGAGTTTGCGCATGAGATTGCGCCGATGGGTCGCCGCGGTGGTCGCGGAAATGCCGAGGCGCTGGCCGATTTCTGCCGATGTGCAACCGGCGGCAATCAACTGGATGACCTGCTGTTCGCGTGAGCCGATCACGGCACACTTCGCCACCGATGCCGGTTGTCGCGGTGTATCGGGCGATTTGCCAAAACCATGGATCAGTGACTCGATGCGTTGCAGCAAGTCGGCGCCTTCGAGCTTGAGGTGCTTCTCCTGGCTGATGTCGCGCATCGTTCCAACCGCGCGCAAAGGGGCTGAGTTTTCATCGCGTGCCACGATTCTGCGGCGCGAGCGCACCCAAACCCAGTGTCCGTCTTTATGCCGCAGGCGGTGTTCGGCGTGGTATTCCCGCGCGTCGCCGCTGATGTGGGCGTTCATGGCGGCGCGGCGAACCGGGGCATCGTCGGGATGCACCAGCAATTCAAAGTCCTGCGCTTTCGTGCCCATTTCCCCTTCCGCATAGCCCAGCATGGAGCAGACGCGGGCGCTGATGTGAAGATCATTGCCGGGCAATTGCAAATCCCACAAACCCAGGTCGGCGCCGACCAGCGCCAGTTCGAGCCGCTGCTCGTTGTGCTTGCGCTCGGTGATGTCCTGCTTGATGGCAACAAAATGCTTGATCGCTCCATCGGCTGTCAGCACTGGCGAGATGGCAAGCAATTCGTGGTACAGGCCGCCGTCCTTGCGACGATTCACAAGTTCGCCGCGCCAGGTTTGACCCGACACAATGGTGTTCCACATGTGCTGGTAGAAAGCATGGTCTTGCGCGCCCGACTTGACCAACTGCCGGGGGTTCTTGCCAATGACCTCAGGGATGGAGAAGCCGGTGATCTGGACAAACGCTTCATTGGCCCATTCGATGTGCCCGTCGATGTCGGTGATGACGATTCCGTTGGCTGCGGAATTGAGGGCGACTTCAAACAACTGCAAGCGGCGCTCCTGGGCTCCGCGCGCCATGGCGTAGCGTAACGCGCGGCCAAGCGCTCGATGGTCGAATTCACCCTTCACCAGATAGTCTTGCGCACCGGCAGCCAGCGCCGCCATGGCCAGTTCGTCGTCGTCGTTGCCGGTCAGCACCACTACCGGCGTGCCCGGCTGTGCAGCAGTCATGGTCGACACGGTCTTGACGCCTGCCGAGTCCGGCAACGACAGGTCCAGCAGCACCATATCAAAAAGCGTCCCTCGCGCCGCGGCCAGGGCTTCGCCCAGGGTCTTGGCCCACACCAGATGGGGGGTGCCCGCGTCATTACGAAAGGTTTTGTGGCGCAAATAGGTCACCACCAACGCGTGGTCACCCGGCTCGTCCTCAACAATCAGGATCGACAGTGGCTTGGGTTCCAGCACCGTCGGGCTGGCACCGTGCGTCAGGTCTGCGGCAAAAGGGGGCAAGGGGTGTGCGTTCACGCGACTAGGTTGGGGGGGCAGGGCGGAGCAGGCGGGTAATAGCTTAGCGCGTTTCTCAAATCGATTGCTATGATCCGGGCGCAAAGACTTCATCCTGAACCTGAAACAAGCAATGGCACGCACTCCGTTGATCATGGGCGACCACCTCGCCCGCAGTGTGCGCGGGCGACCTTGCGCACCACCGAATCAGCCTGTACCGCTTGTCTGTCCTGCGTAAGCCGCTTCACTTTTAGGAGTATTTGTATGTCTGATTTGTTTGAAAACCCCATGGGTTTGATGGGCTTTGAGTTCGTCGAATTCGCTTCTCCCACCCCCAACACCCTGGAGCCCCTGTTTGAGAAACTGGGGTTCACGCTCGTGGCCCGGCACCGCTCCAAGGACGTTGTGTTGTACCGGCAGGGCCAGATCAACTTCATTGTCAACCGCGAATCCAAGAGCCCGGCAGGCTACTTTGCCGCCGAGCACGGCCCGTGTGCGTGTGGCATGGCCTTTCGGGTGCGGGACTCGCATCTGGCCTATGCACGTGCACTGGAGCTCGGTGCGCAACCCATGGAAATGCCCACCGGGCCGATGGAACTGAACTTGCCGGCCATCAAGGGCATCGGTGGCGCACCGCTGTACTTGATTGACCGCTTTGAGGACGGCCAGTCGATTTACGACATCGATTTCAAGTTCATTGAGGGCGTGGACCGGCGACCAGTCGGACACGGGTTCTCCATCATCGACCACCTGACGCACAACGTGTACCGCGGGCGCATGGGTTTCTGGGGCGGCTTTTACGAGAAGATATTCAACTTCCGCGAGATTCGCTACTTTGACATCAAGGGTGCGTACACCGGGTTGACTTCGCGCGCCATGACCGCGCCCGACGGCAAGATCCGCATACCGCTCAATGAGGAGTCTGGCAAAGGCAATGGCCAGATTGAAGAGTTCTTGATGCAGTTCAATGGCGAGGGCATCCAGCACATTGCGCTGCTGTGTGACGACCTGATTGCCAGTGTGGACAGCTTGCAAATGGCGGGCGTACCGTTGATGACCGCGCCCAATGCGGTGTATTACGAGATGCTGCAGGAGCGGTTGCCGGGCCATGGTGAGCCCACTGCGGAACTGCAGACCCGTGGCATTCTGCTCGACGGCACCACTGCGGGCGGCAAACCCCGGCTGCTGCTGCAGATCTTCTCCCAGACGCTGCTCGGGCCGGTGTTCTTCGAGTTCATCCAGCGCAAACTCGACGACGGCTTTGGTGAGGGCAACTTCAAGGCGTTGTTTGAATCGCTGGAGCGTGACCAGGTGCGCCGCGGTGCCATCGCGGTGGAGAGCGCACGATGAAGGTTGATCGCATCCATCACGTGGCCTACCGCTGCAAGGACGCCAAGGAAACCGTGCTGTGGTACCAGACCATGCTCAAAATGGACTTTGTGCTGGCCATTGCCGAGGACCTGGTGCCCTCCACCAAGGCACCAGACCCGTATATGCATGTGTTTCTTGATGCTGGAGACGGCAATGTGCTGGCGTTCTTTGAGTTGCCCACACAGCCGCCCATGGGGCGCGACCCCAACACGCCCGAATGGGTGCAACACATCGCTTTCAAGGTGAAAGACCGCGCCACGTTGCTCGAGTTTCGTGAGCACCTGCAGGCGCACGGGGTCGATGTGCTGGGTGTGACCGACCACGGCGCATTCCACTCGATCTATTTCTTCGACCCCAACGGGCACCGTGTCGAACTGGCTTACCCGGACCCGCAGGAAGAAGCCATGCTGCAGCGGCTCGATGCCGTCAAGTGGGACATGCTGGAAGAATGGAGCAAGACCAAGCGCGCGCCCAAACACGCTGCGTTTCTCCACGAACGCGAGTTCACGCAATGAGTGTCGCTCTGGATGGCACGCATGACGCAGCCCTGCACAGCTGGATCGATTCCGCCAATGATCCAGCCTCCGACTTCCCCATTCAAAACCTGCCTTTTGGCCGTTTCCGCAGGGGCTCCGAGTCTGGCTGGCGCGTCGGGGTGGCCATTGGAGACCGGGTGCTGGACCTGTACCAGGCTGGGTTAACTGACTCCTGTGACATCCATTCTTTGATGCTTTTGGGCCGCCAGCGTAGGCTGGACCTGCGTAAGGCGCTATCAAAAGGATTGCAGATCGGCAGCCCGGACGAGTCCCGGTTTCGCACTGCGCTGGTAGTGCAGGCCGACGTGGAAATGGGCTTGCCATGCGACATTGGCGACTACACGGACTTCTACACCAGCATCCACCACGCCACCACGGTGGGCAATCAGTTCCGCCCGGACAACCCCTTGCTGCCCAACTATAAGTGGGTGCCCATCGGGTACCACGGTCGGTCCTCCTCCATTGCAGTCAGCGAACCCGGGCTGGGGCACACCTTTGTGCGCCCCAAGGGCCAAACCAAGGCGGCCGATGCTGAGGAACCTACTCTGCGGCCCAGCGCGCGGCTGGATTTTGAGTTGGAGCTGGGCGCCGTCATTGCCCGCCCGAACGTCGCTGGCGAGCCGATTGCGATGTGTGACGCCGAAGAACATGTCTTTGGCTTGACGCTGTTCAACGACTGGAGCGCGCGCGACATTCAGGGCTGGGAATACCAGCCACTGGGGCCCTTCCTGTCAAAAAATTTCGCCAGCACTGTGTCGCCCTGGATGGTGACGTTGGATGCGCTTGCGCCGTTTCGCGCGGCCTTCACGCGACCGGCGGGGGACCCGCAGCCCTTGCCCTACCTGGACTCGCAGTCCAACCGGGAGCAGGGCGCTTTCGACATCGCGCTGGAGGTGTGGCTGCAAACCGCCAGCATGCGCGATGCGGGGCATGTGGGCGAACTCTTGAACACGGCCAACTACCGCGACGCCTACTGGACGATGGCGCAACTCGTGGCACACCACACCGTCAATGGCTGCAATTTGCGTTGTGGTGACCTTTTCGGCACCGGCACCCTCTCCGGCCCATTGCCAGAGCAAGGCGGTTCGCTGTTGGAACTGAGCCAGGGGGGCAAGCGCGCTCTGGCCTTGTCCAATGGAGAAACCCGAACCTTTCTGGAGGATGGAGACACCGTGATCCTTCGCGGCTACTGCCAGCGAGCGGGATTTCGGCGCATCGGATTTGGTGAGTGCCGCGGCACGGTGCTGGCCGCGCGCGCTTGAAATCAAGACACTGGATTCACGACCCATTCGATCTGTTGGAGGTAGCACCATGATTCAGCTGTACACCTTTTTTCGCAGTTCCGCGGCCTACCGGGTGCGCATCGCACTCAACCTGAAAGGCCTGCCGTATGACGCTGTCCCGGTGCACTTGTTGCGCGGCGGTGGCGAGCAGCATGCACCGGGCTATACGCAGCTGAACCCAACGCAACTGATCCCGACGCTGGTGGATGGCAGCCTGACGCTCGGCCAGTCACTTGCCATCCTGGAGTATCTGGAAGAGGCATACCCAACGCCTGCATTGCTGCCAGATGACGCCGGCGGGCGTGCGCGGGTGCGTGCTGTATCCATGAGCATTGCCTGTGACATTCATCCGTTGAACAATCTGCGCGTCCTGCAATACCTGGAGCGCGAGTTGAAGGTGGACGAAGCAGCAAAGAGCCGCTGGTACCAGCACTGGATTATTTTGGGTTTTTCAGCGCTGGAAACCATGCTGCGCAGCAGTGACGCAACAGGCGCTTTTTGCCATGGAGAGGCACCTTCCATGGCTGATTGCTGTCTAGTTCCGCAGGTTGCCAATGCGAGGCGTTTCGAGATCGCGTTGGATGACTTTCCCACCATCTGCCGCATTGATGCGAACTGCGCCGAATTGCCCGCTTTTAGACAAGCGCTTCCTCAGAATCAGCCCGATGCCATGTGACAGTTCGCCGGGGTCGTGTGAGGTCTGGCCTGCATGAGAGTAGTTGCGCTTCATCTGCAAAGGCTGGCAAGCTTGCTGCATGACAACCCTGTTTGAACAAGTTTCCACCATCGCCCCGGCCTTTGTATCGGGCCTCGCGCTGAGTTTTGGCCTGATCGTGGCTATTGGTGCGCAAAACGCCTTTGTCCTGCGCCAAGGTCTGCGTCGTGAACACGTGGGTAGCGTGGTTCTGTTTTGCGCATTGGCAGATGCAGTGCTGATTGCGGCCGGCGTTTTGGGAATGGCGCAAGCGCTGGGCGAACATCCACAGGTTGCACTGGCACTGGCGTTGGTCGGTGCAGTGTTCCTGGCGACCTACGGATGGCAGGCGCTTATGCGGGCGCGTCAATCGAACCAATTACAGACAGAAGGGGCTGGTGCAAGCCTTAGCCTCTCGCACGCCCTTGCGCAGGCGGCTGCGTTTACGCTGCTCAATCCCCACGTGTATCTTGATACCGTGCTGCTGGTCGGCAGCATTGGCGCTCAGCAACCCAGTGCGCTTCGCCCTTGGTTTATCGCGGGAGCGTGTTTAGCAAGCTTCGCCTGGTTTGGGATGTTGGGTTTTGGTGCACGCTGGCTGGCGCCCATGTTTGCGCGCCCCAAGGCATGGCAAATACTGGACGGTCTGATTGGCTTGACCATGTGGATTTTGGCTGCGCTGCTGTTGCGACACGCGCTGGGCAGCGTGTAGGGGCGCGCCATGTACATTGCAAAGCACAACGATCAGTCCCGGCGCACTAGCCTTGCCATGGCCAGCCTCGTGTCGAAGGCCATCGCAGCGGATACGGCTGGCAACGGATGCCGCTGATTGGCGGGTGTGTCTTGAGCCTGCTGCTGAAAGCCATTGATTTCGGAATCACTGACCCTGGACGGTGCCAAGGGGTTGGAACGCGACGTAGAGAATGCTTTGAGGGCGAGAAGAAGGGCTGATGTTGTTCAAAAGCTGAGTGTTCCATCCACGCAAGTCACACACCTTCCACCGACCGTTATGCCATTGCTGTCCACGCGAACCGATACGGTTCCGTCGCGCCCGACGCATTGCCCCTGTCCGGCCTTGTAGCTTTCGCCAATGGCGGGAAGCAGGCTGCGCTCACGAAGAAACACGGCAATACTTCCGTTCCCGCTGCCACATACGGGGTCCTCGTTGACCCCGCATGAGGGTGCAAACGAGCGAACTTCAATAGCCTTCTCGCCTCCTTCGTACCTGGCGAATACCGATAGCCCTGTGGCACCCAGGCGGCGCTCAAATTGTGCTGAGCGGACGTAGTCCGGTGTGAGCGCAAGAAGTGTCTCAACACTGGGCAGTTGGGCCACGACCCAGACCGCACCGACGTTGACTACCGCTGGTGGCGCGCTCTTGACGACCGCCCGACCCAGGATTGCCTCGAGCTCGGCCACATCGGACGACGCCAGAGCAGCAAGTTTGGCAGGCGGAAGACCGAAGCTGACTTGATGGGCTGAACCTGTTGTCTGCACTTGAAGCGTAATCAACCCTACGCCACACTCCTGAACCAGTATGCCATTTCTTGGCTGGACAATGCCAGCTTCAAGTGCGGCGAAAGCGCTTCCGAGGGTTGGGTGACCAGCGAACGGAAGTTCGCTTTGAGGTGTGAATATTCGCAGGCGGTAATGGGCGTCCGGGTTGGTGGGCGGCAACAGATAAGTTGTCTCGGACAGATTGGTCCAACGAGCAATGTCTTGCATGGTCAGACTGTCCAGGCCATCTGCATCCAGGACCACCGCGACAGGGTTTCCTTTCAGCGGATTCGATGTAAATACATCAACGACTTTGTAAGCTCTGCTGTTCAACACATACTCTCCTGATTCAATTTCACGCAAACGCTACCTTGTGGTGCCATGATAAGTGCAGGGTGCTCGTCAGTAGGCACTGGGCAATGTCCGCATCTGCCGCCGACCTGAGTTTCAGCGCGCCACCACAAAAAGCGGAAATGCTACAAAATAAATAGCTGGCTGCGCTTATCAGGCAAGCGCTGGCTGCTCATTTTGTATATGCAGCCGGGTCAAGCCGGATTCACCCCCGGCGCAAATCCAGCGTAAACGGAAACTCCTTGCTGCCGGGCACATTGATGGTGGCCGGTGGGATGTGCATGGTGCCGGGTGTGTGGCCGGTGGTGGTGAAGCGGGTCAGGCGGCGGCTTTCGGCCTTTCAGCCCCGCGCAGTCAGCAGTTGAGTCAATTGGGCTTTCAACGCGACAAGGTCTTCCGAAACGGTCCGATAGACGATCTCGTCGTCTACCGCGTCGTAGCCGTGGATGATGCGGTTGCGCAGATCAATAGCCAGTTTCAGGCTCGGGACCAGTTCAATCAAGGTGGGCTCTAAGCGGGCGAGACGTGAACAGGCTTCACCGAGAATCTCCAGTTGTCGCTCTACTGCAGAGCGGCGCATTTTGTCGCCCATGTATTGGTCCAGCGAGCAGCCCGCTATGAACTCTTGCGAGGACGCGATGGCCCCAAGTGCATCAAACAACAGCTTGGGCGCTCTGTCGGTCATAGACTAAGGTGCGGCTCTGGTTCACCGCCTGCAGAAAATACGGATTTCGGATGTAGTGCGGGTTCACCAAATCAACATGTCGACCAAGCAATTTTTCCAGCGCTTCAGCCAGATCAATCCAGCGGCGAGCGAGCGAGCCAGGTGCCTGCTTGTCGAGTTCGACCAGAAAGTCATAGTCACTGGATTCGAAATTGAAATCATGGCCTGTCGCTGATCCAAACAGTTCCAGGTGCGCCACGCCGTACTGCTCACACAGCGCGGTAATGAAGGGAAGCTTGTTGGCCAGTGAAGCTTGCATGGCGGGATTATCGGTCGTTTGTTGAAGACAAGTTCATTGCCGCTGCGCGAACGGCGATGCGGCCCCACTAACCCTATCGCTTCAGCGAATCACCCCCGGCGCAAATCCAGCGTAAACGGAAACTCCTTGCTGCCGGGCACGTTGATGGTGGCTGGAGGGATGTGCATGGGGCCGGGTGTGTGGCCGGTGGTAGTAAAGCGGGTCAGGCGGCGGCTCTCTGCCTCAAACGAATTGACCGGGAAGTTTTCATAGCTCAGGCCCCCCGGGTGGGCAACGTGGTATTGGCAGCCGCCCACGGAGCGCTTCATCCAGGTGTCGACGATATCGAAGGTCAATGGCGCGTGCACGCCGATCGTGGGGTGCAGGCTGCTCGGCGGGTTCCACGCCTTGTAGCGCACGCCCGCCACATATTCGCCAACGGTTCCAGTGTTCTGCAGCGGCAGCGCCTGTCCGTTGCAGGTGATCACGTAGCGGCTCTGATTGAGGCCTTTCACATGCACTTCCATGCGCTCCAGCGAAGAGTCGACATAACGGGCGGTACCGCCGGGAGCGCCTTCTTCGCCCATCACATGCCAAGGCTCCAGCGCACAGCGCAAGGTGAGCTCAATGCCCGCGGATTGCACCGATCCCACCAGCGGGAAGCGGAACTCCATGTGCGGAGCAAACCAGCTGGGGTCAAACGGGTATCCCGCCAAACGCATGTCTTCCACCACGTCGTCAAAGTCCATCTTGATGAAGGTGGGCAGCATGAAGCGGTCGTGCAGCTCGGTGCCCCAGCGCGTCACCGGTGCCTTGTACGCAGCCTTCCAGAAGCGCGCCACCAGCGCGCGCAGCAGCAACTGCTGCACGCTGCTCATGTGGGGGTGCGGTGGCATCTCAAAGGCACGCAGCTCTAGCAGGCCCAGGCGACCGGTGGCCGAATCGGGCGAGTACATCTTGTCGATGGAAAACTCGCTGCGGTGGGTGTTGCCCGTGGCGTCGATCAGTATGTTGCGCAGCGTGCGGTCGACCAGCCAGGGCGGCATGGTCTGGCCGTAGAGCTCACGGTTTTTGTAGATTTGCTCTATGGCGATTTCCAGTTCGTACAACTGGTCGTTGCGGGCTTCGTCCACGCGTGGCGCCTGGCTGGTGGGGCCGACGAACATGCCACTGAACAGGTAGCTTAGAGACGGGTGGTTGTGCCAGTACAGCAGCAGGCTGGCCAGCAACTCCGGCTTGCGCAGGAACGGGCTGTCAGCGGGTGTGGCGCCGCCCATGACAAAGTGGTTGCCCCCGCCGGTGCCGGTGTGGCGCCCGTCGGTCATGAACTTCTCGGCCGACAGGCGTGACTCGAACGCCGCGTTGTACAGAAACTCGGTGTTGGTGACCAGTTCTTTCCAGTTGTTCACCGGATGGATGTTGACCTCGATGACGCCGGGGTCGGGTGTCACTTGCAGCAACTTGAGACGCGGGTCGCGCGGCGGCGGATAGCCTTCGATCAGCAGCTTGATGCCTTGCTCCTTGGCAGTGGCCTCGATCGCAGCCAGAAGATCGAGGTAGTCCTCGAGTCGTTCCAGCGGCGGCATGAACACATACAGCACACCGGACTTTTCGCCGATGGCCTCAGCCTTGGGGCCGCTGGCGCGGCGTGGGTCGCGCACTTCCACGCACAGGGCGGTGCGGGTGATCCAGTGGGCCGATTGGTGGCGGGCGGGCACCTGCTGGCTATAGGCGGCGGGTTCCGGTTGCAGCGCAGACCGGGCGTTGGCGTTGGCTTCACCATCGCCCAAGGCACGGGTGGTCTGGAATTTGCGCGCTGCCTCGCTGCCACCGACTGAGCCAGCCAGGTAAGCCATTCCGGCAGGAGTACCGGCACCGGCTATCACTGGGACGGTTGTTGTTACTGACGCCGACACCCCCGAGTTTTTGTCTTGCGAGTAGCGTGCAGCCATCGTGCCATGGGCGGGCAGGTCACCCCGGTCTTCGGTGGGGTCGCGCTCGATCATGTAGGGGAAGTCGCTCTTGCTGACCCAGGGCAGCGAGTCCAGTGGCAGGCGCAGGCCCATGGGGGAGTCGCCGGGCATCAGGTACATGCGCTCGTCGCGGAAGAACCAGGGGCCGGTGATCCAGCGGGCGCTGCGCTGCGCCCATGGGTCGCTGGTCTTGATCGGCAGCACATAGCCTACGGGCGTGTCGAGCTTCTGCTCAAACACGCGGCGCAGCCGCATACGCTCCATTTCGTCGTCGAGTTTGGAGTTGAACGGGTCTACATTGACCGGCAGGCGGCGCTCGCGCCACAGGTAGTACCAGCTGTCCTCGTAGGCGCTTTGGATGTATTGGCCTGTCAGCGACAGGCGACTGGCCAGCGCTTCGGTAAAGCGTTTGGCGTCGGCGCTGGTGTAGTGGGTGGGGTCGCGCTCATCCGTAAACAGGGCAGGGTCCGTCCACACCGGCTGCTTGTCGGCGCGCCAGTAGATGTTGAGGGCCCAGCG
>JAIFLV010000021.1 GCA_020048895.1 Rhodoferax sp.
ACAAGTCGCGATTGCGAAAGAGATCGCAAAATTCGGCGTTGCGCGAACAAAAAAATGTGCGCTGCGTCATCGAGCAGATCAAAGTTGATTTTATCTGCACTCCCTAGTTTCAAAATCGACGCGCAAGAATCAATCCTGCCTGAGACACTCGATCGGCAAAAGCCTGGAGGCACGTCTGGCCGGATAGTAGCCAAAGAACAAGCCCACTGCAGTAGAAAACAGTACGGCCGTGAGGATATGGCTCACTCCAAGCGCCATCTCAAACTTACCCGTGCTGTTGACCCCCCATGCACCCAGAGCGGCAATCGCAACGCCAATTAGTCCACCAACGATGCACGTCACCACCGCTTCGCTTAAAAACTGGATCAAGACATGCTGCGGTTTGGCACCAATAGCCATTCGGATACCAATTTCGCGCACCCGCTCGCTCACGCTTACCAGCATGATGTTCATGATGCCGATGCCCCCCACAATCAATGAAATCGCACCCACCACACCCAACCCGATCGACAACCCTGCTCCGATGGCCTCGCCGGTCTGCGCAATGCTGGCTAAATTGGTCACCTGGAAGTCATCCTTTTTGTCACCGGTAATACGGTGACGGTCACGCAGCAGCTCTGTTACGTCGGCCTGCGCATCGGCCATCAGCCCGTCGTTTACAGCCTGCGCCGTAATGTAGTGGACGGTTCCCGGACGCGCCATGCGTACGGGTATGGCGGTGATAGGAACCACCAGCAACTCGCCCAGGTCCGTGCCGTCCAGTGTGCGCCCACTCCCACCCATGACGCCTATCACGGTGAATGGCCGGCCATCCACGCGCAACACCTGACCCAATGGATCACGCAAATAGTAGTAGTCCGCAGCGATTTTGGAGCCGATCACGATCACGCGATTGGCCGAGCGCACGTCTTCCTCGGACAGTGGCACACCCTGCTCCACCTTCCAGTTGCGCAGGTTAAACATGGTGGGGGTGACGCCCAGTACGACAGAACTGCTGTTGTCATCTCCATAGAGAATCTGGAAAAACCCCTGGATGGTGGGCGCTGCTCCACGCAGACTGGGCAGAGTATTGAGTGCGACGGCATCGGCCTGGGTCAGGGTAGGTGCTTCGTTGGTCCGCCGTCTTGCGCCCCCGTCCGTAGGCGTGCCGGGCTGCACGATCAGTTGGTTGCTTCCCAAAACAGCCAATTCCTTGTCAATGAATGTTCGAACCGCATCGCCCACGCTGAGCATCAACACGACGGACGCGATGCCAATGATAATGCCCAGCATGGTCAGTCCGGTGCGCAGGCGGTTTGCGGCTAGCGACCGAAACGACTCCATCAGAATCTGGCTCAGATTCATACAGATCCCTCTGGAATTCCGTCAAACACGATGCGCCCGTCCTTGAGTTTCACCAACCGCCGCGCGTGTTGCGCTACATCGGTTTCGTGCGTCACCAGCACAACCGTCAGGCCCTGATCGCGATTCAAGGAGTCAATGACCTGCAGCACTTCTTCGGCCGTGGCGGTATCCAGGTTCCCTGTGGGCTCATCGGCCAATAACAAGGGCGGACGATTGACCAGTGCACGGGCAATCGCAACTCGCTGCTGCTGCCCACCCGAGAGCTGATTGGGCATGCGATGACCCAATGTTCCCAGGCCCACCTGCTGCAATACCTCCTGGGCACGCAATCGCGCAGCCTTATGGCTCTGGCCGGCATACAGCAGCGGCAGTGCCACGTTTTCCAGCACATTCATGCGCTTGAGCAAGTTGAAACTCTGGAACACAAACCCGATGGTCTGGTTGCGCACCCCGGCATGCTCTGCGGCAGTCAGACTGGTGACGTCACGGCCATCCAAAAGGTAGTGACCTTCGTCGGCTCTGTCGAGTAGGCCCAACAGGTTCATGAGGGTGCTCTTGCCCGAGCCGCTGGGGCCCATCAAAGCGACGTGGTCACCACGCTGAACTAGCAAATCAATACCGTGCAGCACCGGCGTCTGCACATCACCAGAGCGGTAGCTCTTGCGGATGGCATTCAGTTCAATCAGTGCCATGACTTGCAGGATAGGCAACGCATCATTTCTTGACCGGTGGCTCGGCGCTACGCGTAATGACCAAATCGCCGACTTTGAGGTCACTCGCGATGAGCTCGGTAAAGCGGGTGTTGGAAATTCCAATGGTCGCATCATGCTTGATTGGCACCTGCCTTTCACCAACGGTGTACAGGCGATAGACCTTCTTTCCGGCCTTGATGGAGGTGAGGACACCATCATCATCCACTTTGGCAATGTCGGCTGTTGCACCTTTGGTCGCGCTCTTGTCTTCTGATTTGGGCGCGTCCCTAGATTCAACCTTGGCGACTTCTTTACCCTTGAGACTGTCTTCGTCGGGTCGAAAGCGCAACGCCGCTGTCGGTATGCGGACCACGCGATCCTTGGCGGCAACCACAATTCGGGCTTGTGCGGTCATGCCGGGCTTGAGCAGTTCTTCGGGGTTCGCCACATTCACGATGATCGTATACGTCACAACACCCTGGGTATTGGTAGCGTTCAGACGGAACTGTCCGACCGTACCTTCAAATTCCCGCTCGGGGTAGGCGTCGACCACAAACCGCACGCTTTGCCCGCTCTTGATCAAACCGACATCGGCCTCACTCACGCTGGTCTGGATGACCATCTCGCGCAGGTCTTTGGCCAACAAGTACAGCTCAGGTGTTTGAAAACTAGCTGCGACCGTTTGTCCAATGTCGATATTGCGTCGGATCACAATGCCATCAATGGGCGCGCGAATGACGCTGTTGGCCAGATCGGTCTCGGCCGACGCGACTTGCGCGCGCGCAAGATCGACATTGGCCACTGCGGCGTCAACTTCACGTCGCCCCTGATCCAAAGTTAGTGAAGACACAAAACCTGCCCCCACCAGCTTCTGGTTACGCTCAAAGCTGGACGATGCCAACACGTGCGCGGCCTGTGCAACTGCGAGTTGTGCTCGCGCCTGGCGTACCCGTGCATCAAGGTTTGCCGGATCCAGCCGCAACAGCACTTGCCCCTTCTTGACCCGGTCGTTAAAGTCTGCTTTACGCTCCAGCACCGTCCCGCTGACTTGTGTTCCCACCGTGACAGTGATAACCGGCTGCAGCGCACCGGTGGCCAGCACAACTTGCGTAATTGGCCCTTCGTCAAGTGCAGCCGTGCGAAATCTCGGCTTTTCAGGTGCGTCGGATCGCTGCTTCCACAGCGCGACTCCCCCCACTGCAATACTCAGCAAAACCAACACGATGGCACTGCGCTTCATCCAGGGTCTCATATTGGCTCAGCCTTTCATGCCAAGCAGTTTAGTGGACGCGCTCAACTCCGCAGGGCACTGCCAGAGAGCCTGCTCCTGGTCGAAGCCAATTTGTCTTATCCCACCAATGTGTCATCGACTTTAGACCGAGGTACACGCAATTGGTTAGCGATCGGCACTGCAAATGTAGTCCCTCTCGGCAAGTATCTATCTGGACCCTGCGTAGTCCGCGGCCTCTGATCACGACGCGCTCATGCAAGTGCTCGACGGACGTCCTTGAAACTCGTTGCAGTTGCGTCATGGCTTATTCAGTGATGGCTGCATCGCAAGCCGCGCCGCCATCTCATGCTTGCATATCTCGATGGACTTCGAGGAGGCCGCAATCGCTTACTCCTTGAGATGTCCCTTCTGTCACAAAGTGTAGACCGGCATAGCACTGAACATATTGGTTAGCAATGCAGCGCCCCTTGTACTTTCCAAATGGGATCTCCCGACTCACCAGTAGTTGCAGGTCTTCAGGGTTCAAAGTCGACTCCTGCAATCAACTCGCTCAGTCCTTGTACCCACACTGCATAGCCCACTGCACCGGGGTGAAAGCCATCTGCTGCCAGACCGGTCGATGCATCATCGTGGATCGGCCATTCAAAGAACCTGCGCACATCGCCATGTACGGATCTCTTCAAACGCTGGTTCATTTCAAGTGCCCAATCGCCCATGAACCAACGCAGTGGCTGTGGCAGCGCGGTAAACCCATGCATGGGAGGCACGGCGCTATGGATGATGATTTTGGGATGGTGTCGAATCCGGATAAGTTCAGCCAACCGAGCTTGCCAGTCCACCCATTTGTCCGGTGGCATCAGATTGGTCACATCGTTGACGCCAACTGACAACACCACGACATCCAGTGGCCGTGCTGCCAGAGATTCAAGCATCGCTTGGAGTCCAGGAGAGTCGAGTCCGGTAACCGCCTTCAGTTGCCAATGCACCGTGAAACGCTGACTCAAACGCTGAACCAATTGCCCACAAAGGGCGTCTTCCCGAAAAGACACTCCGACACCTGCGGCTGCCGAATCGCCTGCAATCAAAAGGCGCAACGCTGGTCCATGTCCGGTAATTCCGTGGCGTGGGCCCTCCGGTTCCGGCAACTTGGGAGTGACTCGACGGACGTACTTTCCTTGCAGCCACAGAATGGGTGCCAGCACAGCAAGGTGTAGGTAGCGCACCCAGTCCCGCCTAAATTGCCCTGTGTTCATGAAGGCTGTACTTTGAAGCGGCTGCTTGATACGTGAAGGAGCACGACAAGCCGGATTTCAATCGCAGGCGCATGATGGCCGCCGGCGTTCGTTCCTCATGGCTTGAGCACAAAAGCGTTCTTTAGCATCCCAGGAGCAAAGCCGCTGTCTTGACCACCATTTGTGGCAAACCCACAGATTTCACGGCTTGCTCGTAGGATGGCCGGTAGTCCAAGGTGTCGATCGCCTCGAACTGAGCTTGCAAGACGGCCTTGCGTTGATCGATCTGCCGTAAAAACTCATCACGGTGACGGGTCAGGAACTTAGCCGCATTTGACAACGCCACCGGTTCACGCTCAATGACCAGTGCCAAATCGAACAGATCGCGCGCAGTTGCACGGTCTCCGCGGTGCCACAGCTTTTTGGCCACGATTTCCGCCGATGTCTCTACCTTGATCTGGCGCCCGAGTAACTCCCACACGTCAAAGGGATCACTGGTCAGGTTAGGAGACGCCACAAAATCTATCTCTCCTTCTGGTCGCAGCAGCTTGATATAGCCTGGGCCTTCCACGTACTGGTCTGAAACAGATTGCACCACATCGCTCAAACGTGGCGAGACATACCCGAGGTACTGTGGGTCGGGCACAAAGATGTCGATATCTTTGCTGATGCGATGGCGATACCGCAGCATCAGGACGGTGCCACCACCGAACGTCCAAAATGGATTCTGAATGCCGTGGACGGCAATCTCATCCACAAGTAAAAAGGCATGTTCCAACAAGTCCTGCCACACGCCAGGCGGCAACGTTCCCGGTGTCATCGGTCGTTCTGTCATTGGGACCACACTGCACGTGGTGATTGAAGGTCGTGCGCCCAATGCAGCAAATGCTTCCACAGGAGCTTGGGTGGCTTGCTGCTGCTTGAAGCTACCTCTTCCACGGCTGCCACGATCAGAGACAAGGGAGCCTCGTCGAGCATGGTGGCAATGTGGGGAGTGATGCGTTCTGGCAGTGCACCGTCCACCATGGCTGCTGCCAGAACGTCGGGGTCGAGCAGTGTCTTGTAACTGACACTCGCGCTCTGGCTGACCGCCCGCACTGCATGGTTGGGACCCGTACGCATTGCGGCATCCAAGTTGATGCCGACCAGGTCCAGCAGTGCAATCAATTTGGCTGCACCCAGATCCACAAGGGATCCGTTTTCTAGTTGATTGAGGTGGCACGTGACAACCCGCTCATCGTCGCTAGTCGGGCTTGGGACAGCCCTAAGGCGATACGACGCGCATGGACGAGTTGGCCAATGTCTGCGAGGTTCATGTTTCCGATTTGGCCACAGTCATGCGATTTGTGTCAAATATGTTCGACGACTTTTAAAAGCTCCAATTTCTTGATCAGGCCACTGTTTCCTGACGGCTCCATTGGGAAATTGGACCTAACATAGCTCGAACGTCTATTTTCATAAGAGTGTTCCCAGGCTGCTTTTGCAAGTCCTTGATCCTCTTGAACTTTCAAAAAACCGGGCTATAAATTGTGGAAAGTTATTTTTCACAATAACGTTCCCGAGGTGGTGTTTTCCATAAAAACGTGCCTGGGTTGAACGAAATCACGATGGTTGGCTGCTCGACAACGAGGGAGACCTTTCATGCCAAATCACGGGCTTATTGGCAGAAACCTCAAAGGCGTGACCGACCGAGAGGACTTCTCTGTCGAAAACTGGCCCAGCCCTGACGTGGGCGCTCTCTCCCCGGTTGACCTGGACCAGTTTCTCAAACGCCAAGAAGCGGTTCGCCTTTACTTGCAAGGGGTGGCCAGTGCGACGATCCAGTCGACCACAGGCGTCCATCCGAGGTTCCTCAACCGTGCGATTCGTGAACGGTGCATGCACCCTCACCCGGACGGGCGAGTTTACGGTTGGAGGGCACTAGTGCCCGGAATTCACATCGTCAAGTACCACAGAAAAACCAAGATCCGCACCGATGCAAGCGGCCGGGGTGCGGCCGGCGCTCTCTCCAACTTGCTCGTGCAAGAGCCCGATTTCGCCAATCGGCTGGACAAGCAAATCCTCAAGTCCTTCTCGGATCTGAAGCTTGCAGAGATACGTCGACCGCGGCATGCACTGTGGGCATGGTTTCTCAAGGAGTTGCGCAGTCTTGGACTTGAAACCCGCAACGAGTGGCCGTTCACCATGAAGACCATGGGGTACCCAACCCTGTGCAGATACGCCGACGCCGTGCTGAACGCCAACCCAATAAAAGCTGCCCGCATTGTGGGTGGCCCACAGGTGGAGAAGAAGATGGTCTCGGGCGACGGCATCAACCGCCCGGTCCACGCCCCGTTTGAGCGCATCGAAATGGATGCCCACAAACTCGACGCCCGATTTGTCGTCATGATTCCCACACTCGATGGCGGCTGGCACCCACGTCTGATCCACCGGCTGTGGGTCATCGTGCTGCTCGATGTCGCATCCCGTGCCGTGATTGGCTACCACCTCAGCCTGCGCGTGGAGGTCAATAAGGAAGATGCCATCGCCGCCATTAAGAGCGCGCTGGTGCGCTGGAGTCGCAAGGACCTGAGTTTTGGGGAGCAAGCCTACTTCGAAGATGCGGCCCTGCCCAGCGGACACCACGAGCGCTATGTCGGCCTGTGCTGGGACCAAACCAGTGTGGACGGCGCATTGGCTGAGACTTGCAAAACAGTCAAGTCAAAGCTGCTGGATGTGGTCGGATCCACCTTGCTCGATCCCAGCGCTGGCTTTGCCCAACGCAGGAGTAAGGACGACCGGCCATTTATCGAAACGTTTTTCAGGACGCTGGGGTCGCGCGGCCTGCACCGGATGTCCAACACCACGGGCGCCAAAGTCCAGGATAAAAGAGGACGCGATCCAGGCAAGGTGGCCGTCATCAGTGAGTTCCAGCTCGAATATGCGGCCGAACTTCTCGACGTCCTGATCGCCAATTACAACGCCACGCCCCACAGCAGCCTGGGGTACCGCTCTCCGCTGCAGATGCTGGACTTCTATGCGTCCATGGACAAGCTGCCCAAGCGCCAAGCGGACCCCAACTCGGTTCAGGGCCTGCTGAGCGTTCGCAAGCTCTGCATCGTGCGCGGTGGGTATCAGCAAGGTCGCCGGCCCTATGTGAATTTCCTGGGTGCGAGCTATTCCAACGAAGAACTCTCCCAGCGCCATGACCTGGTGGGCCAACAGATCTGGGTCATCAACCACCTCCAAGACGACGCACGCATTGCGCTGGCCACCACGAAGGATGGTCACCGATTGGGAGTTCTGCGAGCCCACCCACCCTGGCACCGTACCCCGCACAGCCTGAGCATTCGCAGCGCCATCAATTCCATGGTGCGCAACCGGCGCTTTGCGTTGGCTAATGGTGCTGACGCAATAACGGTGTTTATGGACTTCGTCGAATCCAACGCCAAGGGTAAGCTTCCCATCCACCCCAGCTATCTCGAACTCAAAAGACTCCTGGTGGAGCACACGCAATTTCGCTCAAGTGATACCGAGGTCGCAGCCGCCAAGTCCAGGCTCGATACGACCGAACCGACCGCTGACGGTGCTGCTTCGGACGTGCCGGACGAGTCCACTGCGGTTGCGACCATGCCAGTCCCAACACCCCCCAGATCCCAATCACCGTCCAAAGCGACCTTGCCGCCGTTGCGCAAAGCAGCCAACTGAGGAAGTTGCACCATGCGCAGCAAGCTGCCTACCCACATCGATCCAAGGCATCCTGTGCTGCTACAGGAATACGCTGTTTTCACACCCCCGGTGCACGCCATGGCCCAGACCATCGGTGACTGGATCGATCAGCGCCAACCTGGCGGCTACATCCATGGACCTTCCCGTTTTGGCAAATCCCGCGGCGTCAAATGGCATCTTAAAAACGTCCTGGAAGACCGGTTCGGCAAGCGCATTCCATTGCACATCTGGAGCCGCCCGCCCGACAGCCACCTCAACGAGAAGGAGTTTTGGGTGTCTCTGGGCCTGGCTGCGGGATTTCGCTACGCATCCACCCGCGCCACGCGCGGTGACCGGCGGCGTCTGCTGACCGAGTTTCTGATTGCCTCGGCCGCAAGTTGCGGCAGCAATTTTGTGACGCTGTTGATCGACGAGGCGCAGGCCATGACGTTTCGTGAATGGAACTGGCTGTTGGGTCTGCAAAACGCGCTGGACTGGGAGGGCTATCGACTGAGTGTCTTCTCCATTGCCTCCCACCAGATGGACTACACCTATGAGCTGCTGGGCAAGTCTGACCATGCCCATGTCGCAGCCCGCTTCCTGGTGTCGCACTGGCCCTTTCCCGGGATTCGCAGTGCGGACGAGGTGGAATTTGTACTCCAAGGGTACGACCAGGCGTCCGAGTGGCCACCCCACAGCGGTACCTCGTACTTGGCGCATTTCATCCCCGAAGCCTATTCCCGAGGTGCACGTCTGGCTCCCTGCGCTGGCGTCTTGTGGCGGGTGCTGGAGTCGCTACTACCTGCGAACTACCAAGGTGATGCCGAGTTTCCGATGCAGCACATCGCCTGGGCCGTCGAGGACACTCTGGTGCGCGCAGCACGTGGCGACGCATGGGAAGGCGTTACATCCGAAACGAGCTGGATCGACGCGCTGGCACAGACCCAATTCACCGACCACATGCGTCTGATCTCGGCGTCCGTACAGCGCAAGCGACCTGCCAAGTCTCCATAAATTGGACTTGTGGCAACGCCCACTGACGTGATCGAACGACTGGCTCGCCACAGCAAACGCTCCCGCGTGGTCTGGCATCCGGGCTCAACTCCACCGTACTCTTCGCTGTGGATGACGGTTCAACGGTTTCTGATTCTCAACCAGCCAACACGTGCCGCCTTTATGCAGGACTTTGGAGTGCGCGAACCTGGCCGAACCACACCATCGCTCGATGCCCACCAGGCTGGCAGCATTCGCTGCCCCATTCGACTGCTGCGTTTTGCCAGGGTGTTGGGAGAACCGGTGGCCTCGCTTCGCTTCTGCCACATCAGCCTGTTTTCCAAGGACGTTGGGCGGTACTTCGGTGACTTTGCGGTCTGTCCGCAGTGTCTGGGCGAGGGGTACCACTGCGTCCTGTTCTCCTTCAAGGCTTTGCGTGAATGTCCGGTCCATCGCACAGAGTTCTGGCAACGAAATGGTGACAAAACCATTCCCAGTCCCAAACTTTTTAACGAGCTTCTCCAACCCTACGTCCGCTACGGCCGGGAGCAGCAGGATCTGGAATATGCCACGGCACGATTGCCCAAGACGAATGCACAGCGAGACGACGCGCTCGGTGAAATTGCCGATTGGCTTATGGACATTGGGTTGCGATATTGGATGGGTACATCAGGGGTCCGTGCTGGGGAAATACCGTTGCAAGACTTCACCGAACGCATCGTCCACCTCAAAGCGGCCATGGGGCTGGTTGGTACCGTGCCCAGTTGGGTCGCCGCCAACGAGGATTTTTCGTTCGATCCTGAAACCATGGAGATCGCCAAGTTCGGGACCATGAAGGTGTCAGCGAAGCGCGTCCATGACAAGGATGGCAGGGAGACCAATCGCCAGAACATCGATCTGAACCTGTACTACAAGACGCTTTTGTGCGACTTCAAGGCCATCCATCGGTACATCAAACGCCAGATCCCGGCAAAGGCACGGCGTTGGTTGGCCCGCTTGAGCGTCGCAATTGATGCTCCGGACATTGGCGCCCTCCTCCAGATTTGTGGACCCAACGTGCGCACGGCCTGGGCACTTGTCCTGTGGAGGCGCGCCGTGCGCGACCAAGGTTTCGATTCGAAAGCCAGACTTGCTTGTAGACCCTATTGGCTAGCCCTTGACCCAGCCATTCCAACCTGGGGCAACAAATCGGGGCCAAACCCATCTCTTGCGCCAGTCCTGGATTTCGCTCACTTATGGCTTGTTCGCTGGATCAGCGCCGCAGGGCTTCTGAGGTTTTGGCGTTCGGTTCGAGATGCTGTGGCACGCCGAAACCATCCGTCCCTCGCAGGCATGGGCATTCGAACCTCAACAGCGAGCTTGGAGCCGAGCTGGGGTATCGGAGTCAGCGCAGACAACGTGCTGACGCTGTGTTTCTCCAATGACAGGGCCGATGCCTTGGTTCACGCAGGAACACTTTTATGAAAAACCTAGGAACGTTTTTATGCAAATAAACGTCGAACTTCCCAAAACCGGTCTTTTGCCATAATTAATATCGCGACACGATTATAAGGATAATCATGACGCAGTCGAACTTCCCAAAACCGGTCTTTTGCCATAATTAATATCGCGACACGATTATAAGGATAATCATGACGCAGTTACATAATATTCATCCTTGGGTTTCACCAATAGGCCTGGAAAAGCGGCTCTTGGGGTTGCCGGCAAAACCAGCCGAATAGGGGTGCCTGTGCCTTACAGCGACCAATCCACCCTTACCCCTTCCCACCACCGCGGTCAGCACCCTCATAGCACTTGATTCGCCCTTCCCTGCTCTCTCCATTCACGGCAATGCGATGTGGGCAACACGGATCAACCAATGCACACACTACTACGGTAGAAACTGACTGCCCATAGCCACTCGTCGAGGCATCGTTGGTATTTACTGAACAGTAAATATGACCGCTTTCCAAAATCGCACGATCTTGTTTGATTTATTCTGCTATATCGAAAGTATTTATGTATTCAAAAAATGTGATCTATTATTTCGTCTAAGCGGAACTATCTCAGTATTTCCTTAATGTCTCTTTAGTTTCGGAAAAGCGAAATAATGGTCAGAAAACTACCCACCGTCGATCCAGACACTTCTTGGAGTGTTCGCGATATTCCTGGCTTGGGAAAGCTCGTGCGAAATCAGCGCGCCCACAGCAATTTGCGCATCGACGACGCAGCGGCTTTATGTGGTGTGTCCTCCGATGTGCTCTCCCGACTCGAAAACGGCAGGCCTGTGAACTTGGACAAGCTCCTATTGATTCTGCAAGGTTTAGGACTTCACATGATTGTGATGCCCGCTCGCCATGCGGTTGCACTGACTCCCGCATTGAAGGCAATATCCGATGATGTGGAGCCGCAATCATGACCACCGAGCAGTTCCATTTTCAGCAGGTCGACTATGCGCTTGACATCTACGCTGGAGAGCAATTGGTGGCCAGGCTGGGTCTGGAGGGTGACGCAGAACAATACAACCTGCAGTACGCAAAGTCCTGGGTCAGATCGCCCGATGGCTATCCACTGTCGCCCCACCTGCCACTGGACGGTGCAGCAAACAGCCACACCATCCGCCGCTTCCTGGAAAACCTGCTCCCCGAAGGCCGCGCTCTGGACGTCGCTTCTGTCTATACCAACATTCAAAAGAACAATGTCTTTGGACTTGTCCGCCATCTTGGCAAGGAGACCACCGGAGGTCTGACCTACCTGCCCGCTGGGCAGACCCCAAAAGTGCTTATTCCGACAGCACGCGAAATCTCGTTTCCTGAGCTTCAGGAAAGAATCGATCAGCGCAACCAGATTCCCTTCACCGTTTGGGATAGCAAGGTTCGCATGTCAGTGGCAGGGTTTCAGGACAAGCTTCTGGTGCACCAACATTTGGGGCGCTTCTTTCTGGCCGATGGATCACTGTCATCTACCCACATTCTCAAGCCCGAGCCCCTCTATACCGCCCTGCCCTGCATGGTGGCCAATGAGCACTTCTGCATGACCTTAGCAGCGCGCATTAGCCAGCAACGCTACAAGCAGAGCCATGTTGCCCAAGTTGAACTCCTGCGCGTCCCCTCCCCTGTCCTAAGCATTCGACGCTTTGATCGCAAGGCTCGCCGTCAGACCCAGGAAGTTGCCGTCCTCAGTCCGGATGGAAGATCCAATGGTAGGAATATGAATCTGGATCTGATGCATCGCCAACACACTATTGATGGCTGCCAAGCGAGTGACTTGTCCGTCGGTGCAAAGTACGAGCGCAACATGGGCAATGGCAAAGATGTCGCTCATATTCGAGACGGGGCCAGTTTCCAGAAGATTTTTGCAGTCAAGGCGCACCTCGAAACCCCCGCCGTTGGGGTGCAGCGCCTGGTGCTCTGGGCCACAACCACCCTGCTCTTTGGCAACAGCAACGCCCATGGAAAGAACATTTCCTTTCACGTGGGTCGTGCAGGCCTGAATGTGGCCGAACTCTACGACTTGGTGAGTGTCATGCAATATGACCGTGAAAAGCTAGAGCACTCGCTGGCTATGGCGTTTGGGGATGAGTTTGAACTTGCACAAGTCAAATCGTTTGCTCTTGCCGACTTCTGTGAACGGTGCTCAATCAGCCGTTCATTCTTTGCAAGGGAATTGGTTAACCTTTGCAATAGTGCTATCGAACAGGCGCCACTACAGACTCAGGAAGATATCTACGTTGGAGAGGAGCGCAATGTTGTAGCTTCAATCGCGGATTACGTAGTGGAGCGCGCTGAGATTCTGAAGGCTATGGCGAGGGATGTGACCCGCTATAAGCGCGAGATATTTTGAAACGCTGCTGCGATCCAGAGGCTGTGTAGGAGGCTTTGGGTACTTTCCGGGAGCAACGATGAGGACGCAAAAGAAAAAAAGGGGGGGGTGGAACCGTTCCACCCCCCCTTTAGCCATCAGCTCACACTCTAAGAGATCAGCGCTTTAATCCCCTTTTCCAACTCACTGAATCGCCTTGGATCGATATTCGCTAGATTGATTTGCGCAGAACCTTTCTTAGCATCAAACTTAATTTCCCCCGTCTGCCCTTCCCTACCCTTCACTAGGACCCTCTTGAGTGGGGGGGGTGGAACCGTTCCACCCCCCTCCAAGAGCAGCCTCAATACCTCTGCAGACCCCAAATTCTTCGGTGATTCGCGCAGTGCTTTGGCGCGCGCGAGAATAAGGTCCGGATCCTTTTGCATCGCATTCGTCAGCAAAGTTGCCCAGCGATATTGCAGTTCCAAAGGACTTGGGAACGCCGCGATCACATCAGAAGGAAGCCTGGCAAGCGCTAAAGCTTTCCCCAACTGGCTCAGGTCTATCGATGCCGCTTCGGCAAGTTTACGAGCGGAAGGGAAAAGTCCTTCGTCCAAGGCCTTGGCGTACGTAACGCCGGACTCCCAAGGACTTAGTGCCGCCCGCGCACGGTTCTCTCGGTCCATCTGGCAAAACAGCTCAGAATCTTCCATGTCATCAATCACCGCCAACACTTGCAGTCCAAGCTCTAAGCAAGCCCTGTGGCGACGATGCCCAAACACTAGTTCGTATTCACCAAGAACCACTTTGGAGGGGCGAACTTTGATCGCTTGAATATTGCCCCCGGCGCTTTCGATTTCATTTCTCAATGAATCAAACTCTGCTGAGCTATAGGACAGCTCATTGCGATTTGCCCACTTGCTCGCCTTTATCTTATTGGGGTCGAGCTTACGGGTGGCAACAGCACCGTCAAAGTCGGCCAATCTTTGCTTCAGGTCCACGTTCTCGGCAGCGACTTTTTCGTCGCGAAACAAGGCATCCGCATGCATCCCGATAGCCGTTTTGGCACCAAGGCCACGGTTGCCGACAGTCAGGCCAATGTGGCTCAAATCAATCTTTGCTGCTTTGTCCTTAAGCGCCATTCTGGTCTCCTGTCTGACGTTTCCACGCGAACATAATCTGCTCCTCTACCAACTCGACGACACGCTCATATGCGTCATATGCCCGCCGATATGTACGAGAATTGATAGTTGCCGGATCAGTGTCATAAACGGTTCCAAACTCAGCACTGGCACTTGCAGTCAATGCCGTCTTTGGGATTTCCACTGGCAAAACCATGCCTGCATATGCAGCCGTTATCCATTCCCGGACCACGCTTGACGATGCATCGTTGGCGTCCACCCGGGCAAGAAGGACATCAACAAAATCAAAAGTCTTCGTCTTCCCGCGATTCGTCACTAGATTAGCGGTTAGATCATTAAACAGATTCCAGAACTGGCCACTGGACGTAAAGTCTAAGGTACTCGGCGGCAAAGGCATGATGAGACCATCGGACGCTAGCAAGGCATTAATTGTCAGGTAGGACAGGGAAGGGGAGGTGTCCAGGATTATCACATCGTACTTGGTCCTAGCTGCGTCAATGCCATTGTTAAGCACATTCCAAAACTCAAAAGATCCTTCTGATTTCTGGCGAGAGGGGAGGGCGAACTCCGCCGAGTACAACGCCAAATTAGCCGGCACTATGTCGATGCCTGACCAATAAGTAGGAATGATCGCATAATCAATTGAGACTTCAGATCCAAAACAAAGTCCCAAAATCGTTTGCTCGTCGGCCACATCTACGTCTGGCAACAAGCCGAAAAGAGTTGTCATCGACCCTTGCGGATCTGTATCAATAACCAGAACCTTGTGCCCGCGAAGACTCAAACCTTGAGCCAACGTCACAGCCGTCGTAGTCTTCGTTACGCCACCTTTAAAGTTAGCTACCGAAATCGTGATGGCCTCTGCTTCTCTTGGTCGCATAAATTTGCTGCGAACAGTTTGCGCCCACAGACGTGTCGCTTCCAAACTGAACTTTCGGCGATGCCCACCTTCCATTTCACCAACTGGCAAATCACCCTTCTTTACTCGATAATCCATCTGGGCTTTTTCCAGGCCACATATCGCAGCGACTTGATTAGTACTGAACGTCGGAGGGCGTTTCCTAGCATCGGGCGCGAGCATAGTTCCGCGTACACTTTCAATGACTGCACCAACCCGGTTTGACGCGGAGATTAAGTCTGCAAGCGATACACGTGAATCCGGTTTTTTCTTGACTGACATGTGAAAATTCCTATTAGACGCAAAAATTAGCGTCTCACGCATATTGTGCGTCTTTTGATACAGATTTGGAAGTGCAGCGCCTCGCCCTTGTCAGTTATCCCCAGATAGGCGCTCTTCTCTTTTTAGAATGCTTTAATACCTTCAATACCTTTAGTTTGCTTTTCCTGTTTGAATTCAAGGACTTATCTCAATACAGGTGAGAAGAATCCCGGGTTATGTGAGGAGAAACAGCGGAACTGTGAGAGAAAGCATGAGATATGTGAGCGAACATGCTCACGCTATAGGCGGACTCCATCGACCGGCAAACGAAGTAAACCACGGCCACTATATTGGACCGTAACGGCCAGTTTCAGGTTTTTGCAACATGCCGCATGTATGAGGAATTGCTAAATGTGAGGAAAACCAAGGGAAGAGCGCTTGAGTGGCCAGCCAAATGTGAGAAGAACTATGGACCAATCGCTGGTCGATGTTGCCATTTAAGTAGATCGCCAAACATTTGCGTGAGAATGCTGATCTCACAGATAATTGAGGAATGAGCAGCAACGAGATTCTCGGACCGGACAAGATAGATAAGCCCGTTTCGGCCCTGGCGATGGTGCCCAAAAGTGGGACCATCACGCGGGTTGGGAGACAGGCGTATACGCTGATGATGTTTGTTGCCAGAGAGCAGGGCGCTGAAGACGGCGCGTCAGGTCTTTTTGGTGCCCCACTGAATTCAGTGATTCGTGGCTACGACGGTTCGATGGGAACAGTAAAGGATTTAAAGAAACATTTGTTGTCGATGGTCACACACGTGGTTGAGTGGCAGTCACCCTCTCCAGGCGAAACGGAAGAGTGGGGCGCGTGCGGCTTATTGTCTCAGGTGAGCCTTAAAAAGAAGAATGGCGAGAACTGGCTCTATTGGGCATATCCGCCAGCCTTGCGCCAGGAAATGCTCTACCCTTTGCGCTATGCGCAAATTCGAAGGTCTACCATCGCGCAATTTCGTTCTCATGCCGGATTGGCACTGTATGAAATTTGTGCGCGGTACAAAGACAATCCCTCACACCGAACTAGCAAGCAGCACTGGCACTGGTGGTTGCCGGTGCTGACTGGCAAACCAGTGCCACAAGAAATCAAGACAGAGTTCCGTTTCTTCAATCGCGACACCATCAAGCCTGCGATTGAAGAGGTGAATGAAGTAAGTGAATTGATAGTGAGTGTCCATGAGTTCAAAGTAGGGCGTTCAATCGAGTACCTTCAGTTCGAAGTTCACCATAAGCCTGAGGCGACAAGCAAGATTGTCAAAGCGATCGACATGAGTAAAGTTGCCCGTTGTATCCAATTGGGGATTGACTCCGAAATTGCCGAAGATCTCTTCATACGTCACGGAGAACTCGCTTTCGCAACGGCGGTCGAGCGGTTGGAGTTGCGACTGTCGTTACCCGGCAGTCCTATTTTGTCAAGACATGCTTACCTTAAGTCACTTCTAAGCGGTCGAGCGGTCGATAGGTCGGTACCAGAACCGCAACTGCCAGACTTGGCTGAACGGTCAGGTACGAGCAATGAAGATCCTGGGATTAAGTTGCAAGCCAATTTGCGCGAACGCGAAAGTGAAAAGCTATCCATCGTTCGGAAGGAGCTTGAATCCCTTTCTGCGTTCGAAATGGCGCAATTGCTTTCCGAACTTAGACAGGACTTTATCGCACGTCGTATGTCACAGGCAGTGATGAAACGATTGGACGACGGGAAGTGGGAATCTGCGCTCATCATGGGCGAGTTGGCACGCTTCTATTGGAGGCGAACACGAGGCACGGATTGGAGTACTGCTGACTCCCTCCCTAAGGTAGAACGTATTGAGCAGGCTGGATTGTTCTGAGCTTGGGCAAGGCCTCAGGTTATGACAATGACAACGCTTTGAGGAAGCGAATTGAAATTCTACGCAGACGTTGGTTAATCCCAGTGCCGAAGGTTGGGTAGGGGAGGGCGGTTACCTTGAAATTTCACCCATCGTATTGAAGTAAATTGAAGTGCTCGGCCGAGACCGTCAAGCAAGTGAAACTCTATGCAATGAAATGAAAACGGCCAAGACCTCGACTACTAACCATAGATTCTTGTACTTGAGGGACTTGCAGAATTCAACTGATTTGTCGAATTCTGCAAGTCCCTCATCACAGTAGCAATTTCATTGTGCTCAACTTGCATCCATGAAAAATCCGCCGATCTCACGGACGCCAAGATTGGGAAACGATAACCGCCCGGACGGCTTCCCAGGTGAAGCCGAACTGGCCGCCTTACGTGGCTGGTACGCCGGCTTGTCGTCGCGTGATTCCGTGGGCTGCTATTTGGAGTCGAAAATGGTCTCTGGTGTATCGACGCGGGGAATGATCGGGAATATTCGCCGCAAACTGATCAGCATTGCCCGCCAGCGACACCGACCTGATTTGGTGGCACTGCTTGATCATCCAGAGAATGAGCGCGCCTGGCATGCGAAGACCGTTGCCCATGTCATCAAGACACTACGCGTGGCAACTCAACCAGTTCCCAAGATTACCGATGACGTGAGCCTGTGGCTCTCAGTTCGTGCGGCCAATGCCCTGTACGTCCAAGGCATCAAGACGCGGGGGGGTTGGCGGTGCGTGTCCCCCGGCGTCGGCGCTGGTGGACGGTGGTCCCTGGGCTGGGAGCACAAGGGGCACGCCAAATCGAAGCCTTCTTTGCGGTCCACCCGCAATTGACCGAACGGGCACGGGAACTGATGGTCAGCGAAACGGTACAGTCGGTTGTTCCGTGGGAGCGCCTCCAAGTGCCGGAAGAACTCAACGGCACGCACGGCACTTTCCGTGTGCCGCCGTCGGGCTGCACGCTCAGTGCCGACAATGACTACGAGGCGGTACTGGTCTGGCTGGCATTGCACGAATCCAGTGCGACAAAACGTGCTTATCGCAAGGAAGCCGAACGTCTGATTCTGTGGGCCGTTGTTGCGCGAGGCCGGGCACTGTCGTCGCTCACAACCGAGGATGCGACTGCCTACCGGGGATTCCTGCGCAAGCCCACACCAAGCAGCCGCTGGGTTGGACCACCACAGACACGGTTTTCTGCGGAATGGAAGCCATTCGTGGCCGGGTTGTCACCCCGTTCCACGGCGTATGCCTTGAGCGTCATTGGTGCCAAGTTCCGCTGGCTGATTGAGCAGCGCTATGTGGTGGCCAACCTGTTTTCCGGCATCAAGGTGCGCGGTAGCAGCCGAAGCACGCCCATGGATGAAGAGCGCGTGTTCTCTGAGGGTGAATGGGCAATCATCCGGGCCGTTGCCAATGGGGGCTGGAGTGGTCATATGGATGGAAGCTTGCGGCAGCTCAGCGGTTGCGCTTTGTTCTGAACTTCGCGTATGCCACGGGTTTGAGATCCAGTGAGTTCGTGGGTGCCAACCTTGGGCAGATCGAAACGGATGCTCAAGGAGACCATTGGCTCAAGCTGGTCGGCAAAGGCAGCAAAGCGGGAAGGTGGCGTTGCCCCCGCTGGCTAGGGTGGCACTGGACCACTACTTGATGCAGCGAGGTGTACCAACGACGCCCGCAATGTGTAAGCCGTCCACCCCGCTCATTGCCGATCTGCATGCCGGCAATGGTCAGGATCGCATTACTTCGACCAGGTTGTGGAACGTCACCAAACGATTCTTCATGACAACATCGGATGCCATTGAGTCTGAGTCGCCGAAGACTGCTGAGAAACTGCGCCGGGCAAGTCCTCACTGGATGAGGCACACCCACGCCACGCATGCTTTGGCTCGATGTGCCGAACTGACTACCGTCCGCGACAATTTGCGCCATGCATCGGTATCCACCACATCGGTTTATCTGCATACCGATCAGGCCAAGCGGGCACGGCAAATGAGGGATGCTTTTGGGTCACCAAACGCCTAGCGCCTCAATGAACCAAGGGTTTGCACATTTACCCCAATGTGTCATTGAAACGCTTATCAGTTCATGATAAGCTTTGGCATGGGTTCACAACGTTCACCGGCCATTGGTTTGGAATATTTGCTTGGCTTGGATGGCAATGTTGAAGTTCAAAATGATGCAGGCTACTGGGTAAAGATGGAAGTTTCGGGTGTGGATGTGACGGCTGAGCGACCGCATGGCATCAGGTACAGCTTGACACTTCATGCGCCGGACAACACTCGGTTTATTGGTTTCGACAATGCCCATAGTGTGAGACCAGCAGGCTCGCGGTTCAAGCATGCTGGTAAAAGGTTTCCGTACGACCATCGCCATCGACACGCTCAGGGTGAGGGTGTGTTGTATGAGTTTGACACCGCTTACCAGTTGGTCAGTGATTTTTATGCTGAAGTTGATCGCGTTTT
>JAIFLV010000129.1 GCA_020048895.1 Rhodoferax sp.
CGCGAGTTCGCGGCAAGCGGGTACCCTGTGCAGTCTCAAACGGTGCAGTTAGCCACCGCTCGATGTACATCACGATCCAGTCTTCCTTGATGTGCTTGCGTATCGCCTTGAGCAAGAGGCCATGATCAATTTGATCGAAGGCCGCTTTGATATCAAACTCCACAACCCAGTCGTATTGCCAGCACCTCTTTCTGGTGATGGCCACCGCCTGCTTGGCCGACTTCCCGGGCCGGTATCCATACGAATCCGCATGGAACAACGGATCGAGGATCGGTTCAATGAGAAGTTTGAAAGCAGTCTGCCCAACGCGATCTGCCACTGTTGGCACCCCCAACTTTCGAGTACCTCCCGTTGCTTTAGGAATCTCCACTTGTTTGACTGGTGGTGGGAAGTACGATCCCGACGACATCCGGTTCCACAACTTGTACAGATTCTTCGGCAGGTCCTGCTCAAACATCGAAATGGTCTCCCCATCGATGCCAGCAGCACCCCTGTTAGCCTTGACTAGTTGGTACGCCTCCCAGATCGTTCGCTTTGCAATGCCATAAGGTTTTGTTGATGTCATGTCACTCCTCCCCGACACGCGGGTTGGTGACAGTCGTCAACTGGATAACGCTGCCCCTTCGCTCCACTCTCATTACAAAAGTTTCAACACTACTACGGGCAACTCCGCCCCTTGTTACGGCATCGGTATTCTTCCTCATGGTTTCAGCCACTTGTCATTTCCCTTCCCATCCGCAACAAGGTTCTCACGTTCCATACCAAAGCCTGTGTTGAGCTCATGCCGCCTCTACGCCGACTGCCATCAGGGCCGTAAACAGGTCCCGCCCTGACTGATCCTGGAGCGACGAGATGACCCCAGTTTTGACAGCACTTTACGGATTAACGACGCATCATCGAACGGTTTGCTTTCGCTCATCTTCTCAACACTTACCTGCCATCCTTTTAGGACGACTTTTCCACGGTCGCTCACCACCACGCCTTTTGAACGCAGCAGCACCGGGCGGTTTGAAGCCTGCTCCTGCAAGCCGACTTCGGGAGGCCTACTCCCATCTTCAGTACAGCACCACAAGCTTTCGCTTGTGTTCGTGACACACTCTCATCCATCCGCCAGCTGGTCCCGAGCGAGCGTTATCGGCGGCGAAAAATGAGCGCCATGACTGGCAGAATTTTCAAGGCCCAGCGATGCACGGTGGAATGGTCAACAAAGACTCCGCGCTCCTGCATCATTTCTTCCAAATGGCGAAAGCTCAATGGGTAAGCTGCATCCCAACGCACGCACACCAGCATTACTTCCAGCGGATAGTGCAATCGCTTGAGCACTTTGCGCAGTTCGGGGACCATCTCGGTTTCGGCCATGTCTTGCTTACCGACATTTTCATGCGTGGGCGCTTATCGCGACAGAACCCCCCAGCGTGTCGGCGCCGATTGAATATTGACCCACCCTGCCGATTCAAATTTGACCCAGGACGGGTATCCGTGATGCACCAGCGTCAGCATTCCTTTCCATTTGGCTGCCGGAGTTGACCAAACCTTACCATCCACCCCCGGCGTCAATTTGCCACGATTTTCCGTCACTCGTTTCACGGCGAGCATCTTGCCGCTATGCGAGCGGCTCAGCAGGCGTTGCAAGACCTTGACCTTGCCCCACTTGCCAGCCTGAGTTGCCTTAGCGATACGCACTTGGAGTCGATTCACTTCCCGCGTCATTTGCTCCCAGTCAGCCAGAAGCCAATGTGTGTGGGCGTGCGCAGGCGCACCACAAGACGCCGCCATCTCTTTCGAGGTGACTGCATCTTGCGCCATCTGCTTTCCTGCGTTCATCGATTGATCAAGTTCTCTCGCCATAAATGACCCCGCAGAAGTTGGCCCGCTTTCGCGTCAGGTGATGTTGCAACCCGTATCCGCTCCATTACAGTGCGGCATTCGCTTTTTCTGCTTTCCTCTACCCGCAGCACCAACAACCTTCCTCTCGGTCAGCCTGCCACTTGCGCGGCGGCACTACGGGCTTACCCTGTTCCACTTGTATCTCAGATCGGGTCGGACCCTTCAGCTCCGCCGGCGGTTCAACATCCATGGTGGCCCAGTCTTCAAAGACCACACCTGACCGCTCACCGTTTTGGTTCAAGCCTGTCAGCACATTTGGCTTGTTCAACGTTAATTCGAAGTTCACATACGTTGGTCGTAGCCGATCATCCCTTGCTCCTCACCGCCTTTGTGCTGGCAGATTACATTTGGCCTCGCGACCGCATGCACCGGTCTCCCGGTGGCTACGTTGTCCCCAGAGCTTCACACCAAGCCGTTGCCAGCCTCGCATGTCTGGGTAGGGAACGGTTGATGGAACAACCGGTTTCATCCAGGATTACCTCCTGTAAAACAGAGACACAATCGACTTTCAGGTCGCACGAACACGTTTTTTGCCAGGTCGATGCCTACTGTAGTAATCTTCATGTCGGACGCTCCTGTCTGTTCAAGTGGGTTGAAAAACACCTCCACTTTGGCACATACGATGCCGCTAAGGTGGGAGCGTCCGTCCCATTGAGGGGCCCCCAATGAGCATGGTCTCGCCGATGCCGTTGGCACTGGTGTCGGCTGCGTTGCGCACGGTGCGGGTCATTTTTGCTTTGGAGAGGCGTTCCAAACTGCTCAGCACCGTTTTGGAGTTGGACCCGGTGGCGGACAGGCCGATTCCTTTGGCAATTTCTGCGGCGGTTGTGGTGATGGCCAGCAGGGGCAAGTAACGACGAGAACCCGAGAGCTGCATGAGCTACTTAATGGGTTCAACACGTCTGGAATGGTGCGTAGCAATGGTGGTTCAAAGCATTCTCGCGTTGCAGTTGGAAGGGTTTACCCCCGCAATTTCTGCCTGTCGCCAATGCTACAGTCTGCCGGAATTCAAAAATAATGATATAGGGGATGCGGCATGAAACTCAGCGAACGCGAATCGCAAATATTGAATTTGCTCCAGCGCGGATTGACCAACAAAGAAATTGGTAAAGACCTCGGCATCAGCCCGCACACTGTGCGAGACCACATCAGCGGCGTGGCGCTGCGACACGGCATCAAGGGGCGAACAGCGCTGACTGCTTTGCATATCCGCAAAACAATTGTGCAGAATAAGTGAATCCCCCACACGGACCACAACCGACCCCCCTCAAATAGGTGATCCTACAAATGTAGGGCTACATCTGTAGGGTGTTCAAAGCCGGTGAACCTGCCAACAATGCAGGCATGAGTTATCCCCCGCAAACCGCATTGTTCCGCTCTGAAGTAGTCCAGGCCCAAAGCGCCCAGTGGCTGGGCAGCGTACGTTTGCACAGGCCGCTGTCGTTCTCGGTAGTCACCGGCTCTGCGCTGGGCATCGCCCTGCTGCTGGCAGCCTTTGCCACCTGGGGCGAAGTCAACCGCAAGGCGCACCTGTCGGGCCTATTGGTGCCCACGCTGGGCACGCTCAACATCAGCGCACCGCAAGCGGGCACCGTAGCGCAACTGCCAGTCACCGAAGGGCAGACGGTCCAAGCTGGCGACGTGCTGCTGGTGCTCAACGCCGAGCGCAGCAGTCTGCGCAATGGTGTGGCAGACGACACCACAGCCCGCGTCGCCAGCCAAATCGAAGCCCGCCAGCAAACCATTGCCACCGAACGCACCCTGCGTGAGCTGCAAGTGCGCCAGCGCGAACAAGTGTTGAGCGACCGCCTGCGCAGCGTGCAAACCGAGCTGCGCCAGGTGGGCGAAGAGGTCAGCCTGCAAGAGCGCCGCGTGCAACTTGCCCAGACCACTCTGGAGCGCAACCAGCAGTTGGCCAAAGACGGCTTTGTGTCCGCCGCCCAGGTGCAAACCCGGCAAGAAGAACGCATAGACATCGAAGCCCGCCTGCAAAGCGCACAGCGCAGCCGCATGAGCCTGCAACGCGACCTGCAAGCGGTCAAGGCCGAGCGCGACGCCTTGGCCGCGCAATTGCAAGCCGACGTCAACCAACTCGACCGCAGCCGCGCCAGCCTGGAGCAGGAAGCCACCGAAAACACCTCACGCAAAAGCATGGTCATCACCGCACCGCATGCGGGCACGGTCACCGCACTTGGCCTGCAAGCCGGCCAATCCGTGCAAGCCGGGCAAACCCTGCTCACCCTGCTGCCGCAGGCCACGCCCGGTAGTGCAGCGCAAGACAAATTGCAAGCCCACCTCTACGCCCCCAGCCACACCGCAGGCTTTGTGCGCCCAGGGCAAACAGTCTACCTGCGCTACGCAGCCTACCCGTACCAAAAGTTTGGCCTGTACGAGGGGCGCATTACCCGTGTCTCCAGCACCCCCTTTGCCCCCAGCGAGCTGCCACCCAACCTGGCCCAACAGCTGGTCAGCCAGGCGGGCAGCAATGAGGCGCTGTACCGCATCAATGTGCAACTGGTTGACCAGTCGATTCGCGCTTATGGGGTGGACATTGCGCTGAAACCTGGGCTGACGTTGGAGGCGGATGTGCTACAGGAACGCAGGAAAGTTTGGGAGTGGGTGCTGGAGCCAGTGCTGGCGGCGCGGCAGCAGGTCAAAGTTCTTAACACTGATCTGGGAGCCAAGCGCGAAGGCGTTTGAGAAACAGACGGTGTTGGAAGCGCAATGGCCGGGCGCGTTTTCGGCTGTTTGGAAGGAATGGAAAAATCATGAGAGTATTAACTATTGACGAAGCTGACCAAGTTGACGGCGGCGTCGGTGCAATTGGGGCTGCACTCGGTGCAATTGGAGCTGCGGTCGGTGCGTACCAGAACAATGCAAGTGCTGGAACCATAGTTGCGGCAGGGTTGCTTGGTGCAGTAGCCGGGTTCTTCGGTGACATTGCAGCAACGCCAGGGATCGGCGCAGGGACGGCTGCAATGTTTGGGGCGTATTCGATTTCCGTTGCAGCGACGGCTGGACTTTTTACCATGTCGGTTACGGTTGGTGACATACAGCTTTACCAAGAGGACTACGCGAGGTAGTTGAGGTCGATTGTCCTGGCCCATCAGCGACTGGGTGTATTTCCCTGACCTTGGGCGCTTTCGCTAGCCCGGGTCAATCAAACTCACAAAACATTTTTGACGCAGGTAGTCAGAGGAAAGAAGTAAATATGTCAGATGCCAGTTTTTACGCGGTACTTGCAATCACTACTTCGCTGGGTGTCGTTGTTGTAGTTCCGAAGCTTCACTCGAGCAATTACAAATATGTTGGATATTTCGCTGTTTGCGTGGTTTTTGCTGGGTTTACGGCGGTAGCCATTCCTCGCGAGTTTGATCTATTGGAAAAGTTGGCTCGCGGACTTTCGACCGGGATTACTGTTGTAGTACTTGGGCTTGTAAAAGTTTGGTTTAGAAAAAAATGGCCGACGCTATAGCCCATTGATGATAAAAGTACTATGCAGCAACCGCTATCTTTACCGAGAAAGCCTTCGAAGACCACAGTCAGTCGCTTGTCGATACCAGAATCTGACGACACAATCAATTTACTCCATTGCACCTCCGTAGTTCAGGTTTCGGCTTACCGCGTTCGAACACCGAAAATTGCCTGGATAAATGAAGGTAGATTTACAAAACAATTGGCGCAGGACAATGCGTTTTGTGTTCGTCAGGCGTACGAAGCGCTAGAGCTATATGGCACAGAAAAGCGTATCCAATTTGCAGACCGCTACGGCGGGCATGGATTGGGATACGCTGGGGGCAGTGGTCGATGTGCAACATTCGGCAACGTTCAAATAAAGGGGGTCGGTGTAACGCCACTTGTGTCATCAAAGGATGAGCTCTTTCACACTAGTGGTGTGGCTTCCCTTGACGAAGCAGCACGGGAAGCGATCTGGAGTCAGGTTTTCGATTCGTTCCTGCCATACGGCGCAGTGCCATCACTGGCCATTACCCTCACTGGTGGTAACTTTCAAGAACGCCATGCGAATGGAAAGTTGATCCCAAGGCAACGTGCGCTCCTGATGCGTGAATTCGCGTTGAGACCTGCACACTACCTTCGCAACCTACGCTACGTCGAACCCGTGGAATCGCGTTTGCCGTCAGATGCTCTATGCCAAGATGCAAATCGCAGTCGGATTGCAATCAATATGCTGCACGTCGGATTGGAAAATGCTTTCGGCCCATCAATAGTTGAAGCCAGTGGCGTTGAGAAAATAAACCTTGGGTTGGAAATTATGGTGAAAAGGTTTGCGGCCCAATTGGCTACCAGTTTTGCTAGGCGCATTTTTCATGGGGCACTGAGTTGCTCCAACATCGCCCTTGATGGTCGATTTATGGACTTTGGGGTTACGAGTTTTGTTGGTGCATATCGCCGAAGAGCCAGAGGAGCGACATGGGTCGATCCTTGGTCAGAACACGCAGCACTATTGCAAACCATACAATTATTGAGATTTCAAGTTCAGAAGTACTTACAGGTCGACGGCAAGGAATCCCTAATTTCCGAGGCCGAACTCGTGGCAGTCTTCATGTCAGAGTTAAGCAATTGTCATGAGGTCGAATTACTCAAAATGACCGGGGTCCCAGCGGACGTTGTCATGGCATATCCAGCAACCAATCGAAAGCGCCTCTACAAGAGTTTGCGCGACATTTACACATGCGGCGGAGGGGAGGCGTTCATCAGTTGGCCTGCTCGCTCAGTTACCGTCGGGAACAATCCAGCACCAAGACAAAGCGGCAGATATGACTTAAGTCAGATTCTCGCCGTAGCTGCAACTTGCACGAAAATTGAAGCATTGGATTGTGCCGTTTCTGAACTGCTTAGCGCTCCACAATTGCGACGGGACTTTGTCGACAGTTACAGTGATTTACGCGAGTGGACAACGTCATACCTTTGCCCAGAAACGCGCCAAACCGCTGATGTATTCATCGCTCTACAGGCGATTCGGCTGAATGCGGACCTCTCATTTCTAACCTTGGAGACTCTAAAGGATCAGTTGGCTGCGTTTGACGCGAATCCAGAAGGAGTTGGAAATTTCATCGACACCACTATACGGCGCGGAACCTATTTTTTAGCTGAAAGCCATCCAGATCTCGTTGAAGAAGGGGCTGCAAACCAGATGATCGCTTTGAAAAGGATGGGGTCAGCACTACCCGTTTTTGTTCATGAATCACTTTCCTCTGCCTGGGTTTCCCAATATGCACGCGATAGATTGACAACTCTGACAAAAACACCACTAAACGCCGTTTCCAAATCGGGTGATCTCATGCAGTCAAAAGGATTTTGCAAACCATGCAATACAGCATAAGTGCCATAGGAGGTAAACCAGCGCCTGGAGAGGGTCCCGAAAGGCGTGCCACAACAGTTGGGTTTGTTTGCGGTCTCGCACGCAGCAGCTTGCTGCACGCACAAATGTCGAGTGGGGCACTAATAGACATGCTTTATCCGGCAATGCATCTCGGTCAAGTAAAAATTTACTTCAATAACTATGGCGAATGCATGGGATATGTCGTCTGGGCAACGTTGGCACCGGACGTAGAAAGAAGGTTTATTCGCGACAAGAATATCAATTTGCACCCAACTGAGTGGAACGAGGGCATTAGTCTTTGGATTATCGACTTCCTGGTTCTGCGTGGTTCGCTCCAATACGTATTGGCGGATCTGCGCGACAGACAATTCGCGGCCTATGAAACGTTGACGTACTTTCGCATCAAGAACGGAAAGCGTATTTTCAAGCGAGTGGGCCGCACAGATGGTGGGCGCTTCTTTCGCAACCCATGCGCGTGACTCCGACGCTTCAGTCCGAATCCAGCGAATGCGGCCTAGCATGCCTCGTCATGATCGCGAATGCCCACGCCCTGCAACTTGACTTGTCCGAAGTCCGTCGTCGCTTCTCAGTCTCGCTCAAGGGTGCCACCCTTCAGCAGCTCATTACCCACGCCGGTCAACTCAACTTCAGCAGCCGCCCGCTGCGTTTGGAGTTGGATGAGCTGGCACAACTTCAACGCCCCTGCATCCTGCATTGGGACCTGAATCACTTCGTCGTCCTCAAAGGGGTAGGGCGCGGCAATATCAACGTCCTGGACCCCGCAGTCGGCGAGCGCAAATTGTCGCTGACCGAAGTATCCCGCCACTTCACTGGTGTAGCGCTAGAACTTACCCCCAATGCTGACTTCAGACCTGCGGATGAACGCAAGCGGGTTGCATTGTCCGCGCTCACGGGCAAGGTGCTAGGCCTCAAACGTTCGTTGTTGCAGATTTTTACGGTGGCCGTGGTGTTGCAACTATTTGCGATTGCATCGCCCCTGCTTAACCAGCTAGTGGTGGACGATGCAATCGCCACGCACGACATGGACTTACTGCAGGTATTGATCGTCGGATTCGCGCTGCTCTTGGTGATTCAGACCTTGGTCGGTCTGGCACGCAGTTGGATGCTTATGGTGTTGGGCCAGTCCCTGAGCCTGCAATGGGCCAGCAATGTTTTTGCGCACTTGGTCAGGCTGCCGGTGGAGTATTTTGAGAAGCGGCACTTGGGCGATGTGGTCAGCCGCTTTGGCGCGGTGGGCGCCATCCAAAAGACGCTGACCACCAGCGTGATTGAAGCGGTGCTGGACGGCATCATGGGCATGGCCGCTCTGGGCATGATGCTGCTGTATTCACCCAAGCTGGCGGCTGTCACCGTGGGGGCGACTGCAACCTATGGACTGATGCGCTGGGCGGCTTACAACCCGTTCCGCCAGGCTGCGTCCGAGCGGCTGATTGTCAGCGCGCGTGAGAACACGCACTTTCTGGAAACCCTGCGCGCCATCACCCCGCTCAAACTCTTTGGCCGCGAACAAGAACGCCGGGCCCGCTGGCAGAACTTGATCGTGGAGGTGCAAAACCGCGATGTGCGCACGGCCAAGATGAACATTGCGTTCGGTGTGGCCAATACCTTTGTGTTTGGGGTGGAGAACCTGTTGGTGTTTTGGCTAGGTGCGGGGTTGGTGATGAAGTCCGGCGTTGGTGGCGCGTCTGCTGCCATGGCCGCCCCGTTTACCATCGGCATGTTGTTTGCCTACATCGCCTACAAGGGCCAGTTCACCGGCCGGGTGTCGGCCCTCATCAACTACGCGGTCGAGATCAAGATGCTCAGCCTGCACTCGGAGCGGCTGGCCGACATCGTGCTGGCCGAGCCCGAAGTGGATACAGTGCCACCCAACGATCTGGCCCATTTGCAGCCCAGTATCGAGCTACGCAATGTGAGCTTTCGCTACGGCGAGGGCGAACCCTGGGTGTTGAAGGACATGAACCTGGTGCTGGACGCAGGCCAAAGCGTGGCGCTGGTGGGGCCTAGCGGCTGCGGCAAGACGACGCTGCTGAAAGTCTTGCTGGGTTTGCTGCACCCGCAAGAGGGCGAGGTGTTGTATGGCAGCGTGCCGGTCAAACACCTGGGCCTGCAAAACTACCGCCGGGTCATCGGCACGGTGATGCAGGAGGACGTGCTGCTGGCGGGCAGCATTGCCGACAACATCAGCTTCTTTGACCTGCGGGTAGACCAAGCCCGCATACACGCCTGCGCCGCCCTGGCAGCGGTGCATGACGACATAGCCAAAATGCCCATGGGCTACCAGACGCTGGTGGGGGACATGGGCTCTAGCCTCTCGGGCGGGCAAAAGCTGCGCGTGCTGCTGGCCCGCGCGCTCTACAAGCAGCCGCGTGTGCTGGCGCTGGACGAGGCCACCAGCCATCTGGACATTGCCAATGAGCGGCGTGTCACTGAAGCACTGGCGGCCATGCCACTCACCCGCATCATCGTGGCGCACCGGCCTGAGACGATTGCGGGGGCGCAGAGGGTGGTGGGGCTGGATGGGGGCAAGGTGCTGGAGCTGAGGAAACCGCCTGAGCCAGCGGTGGCTACTTCCCAAGCGGCCTGATCACGCAACCCAATTGTCCAGTTGCATCGCTGGCACGCGCTCGAATTCGCGCATGTTGTTGAGAGCGTTCGATTTGGTGGGGTATGCAAGCGTTCGCATTGAAGCCACCATAGGCGGACAGATCGCCGCAGAATGAAGACCACTGAACTGGAGGTCATCATGAAATTAGAACTTCATTTGGATATTACTGACGACAGCGGGTCCAGCCAAACCATCGCGCTGGGTGCAATGGACATGGAGTCCAAGCCCTCAATTGCGGCCTTGGGTTTGAGCTTGACTAACGGGAAGGCATTTCTGTCCCAACTACAAACCCGAGACGTTTCAGCCCAGCTTGCGGCCATCAACTCTCGCCACAGACAGTGCCCAGTGTGCCAGTCTCAGCGACGTGTCAGAGATTATCACCAAGTGAACTTTCGCAGCCTTTTCGGTAATGTCTGTGTTCGAGTTCCAAGATTTGAGCCTTCCCCCTGCCATTGTCAAGCGACCAAAGAAGTACCCCAACGGCGGCAACGATGGATATCGGCGGAGCTGGAGTTCGTTCAAAGTCAGCTGGCCGCGACCCTGCCTTACGCCCGTTCAGCCAAGGTTCTTGGCATGCTTCTTCCTGTTGCGGCGGGTAATGCGGTCAGCACAGTTCGGGAGCGTTTGCTTGCTACTGGCCGACGGGTGGACATTCAAGGCCTTCAACTCACCCTGTCATACCAATACGCGTTCAATAGAGTAGATAGTATAATAGCTTCTGAACTTTCAGGAGCTATTCATGAAGGATCTGATCTCGAATGACAAGGCCACCATTGCA
>JAIFLV010000089.1 GCA_020048895.1 Rhodoferax sp.
GTAGTCTCCATGCCCAGTACGACCACATTTGACAAACAAACCGCAGCCTACAAGCTGGAAGTATTGCCCGCCGGTTTGCCGCGCGTTGCCATCGAGATGGGTTCCACCGGCGGCTGGTGGAAGTACGGTGTGGCGGCGGTTGTCGGTCTGGACAGCTTTGGCGAATCGGCCCCTGCGCCGGTATTGTTCAAGCACTTCGGATTCACGCCAGAGAATGTGGCTGATACAGTAGCAGCTGTACTGACCAGGAAGTAAGCAGTTTTGTTTTTTTAAAAAGGAAATCACCATGACTATCAAAATTGGTATCAACGGCTTTGGCCGCATCGGTCGCAACGTGCTGCGCTGCGCCATTCTCAATTTTCCGGACATTGAAGTCGTTGCCGTCAACGATTTGCTGGCACCGGACTACCTGGCTTACATGCTCAAGTACGACAGCGTGCATGGCCGCTTCAAAGGTGATGTGGCGGTGGACGGCAACACCCTCATCGTCAATGGCAAGAAGATTCGCCTGACGCAGGAAAAAGACCCCACCGCCCTGAAGTGGAACGAAGTCGGCGCCGACATCGTGATCGAAGCCACCGGCATCTTCCTGGACAAGGCGGGTGGCGAAAAGCACCTCGCAGCGGGCGCCAAGAAGGTCATCTTCTCGGCACCCAGCAAAGACGACACGCCGATGTTCGTGATTGGCGTGAACGACAGCACCTACGCCGGCCAGGCCATCGTCTCCAACGCCAGCTGCACCACCAACTGCCTGGCTCCAATGGCCAAAGTGGTGCACGACAAATGGGGCATCAAGCGCGGCCTGATGACTACGGTGCACGCCGCCACGGCAACGCAGAAAACCGTTGACGGCCCCTCCAACAAAGACTGGCGCGGTGGCCGTGGCATTCTGGAAAACATCATTCCATCGAGCACCGGCGCCGCCAAGGCAGTGGGCAAAGTGATCCCATCGCTCAACAAGAAACTCACCGGCATGGCATTTCGCGTGCCCACCAGCGACGTGTCGGTGGTTGACCTGACCGTGGAACTCGACAAGCCGGCCACGCTGGAGGAGATCTGCGCCGAGATGAAGGCGCAATCCGAAGGCGCGCTGAAGGGCGTGCTGGGCTATACCGAAGACAAGGTTGTGGCGACCGATTTCCGCAGCGACGCCCGCACCTCCATCTTCGACGCCGACGCCAGCATTGCACTGGATGGCACCTTCATCAAACTGGTAGCCTGGTATGACAACGAGTGGGGCTATTCCAACAAGTGCCTCGACATGGTGCGTGTTGTTGCCAAGTAAGCGCCACACATAAGCCAACAAAAAAGCCCGTGCAGGCAGTCTGCACGGGCTTTTTTGCGCTTGCCATGCATGCGTGCTGTGCAGGTCAGGTGCCCATCAGGCAGTGTCAGATTCCGCAAAGAAGCGGATCGTGTTTCGGCCGGCCTTTTTTGCCTGGTACATGGCGGCGTCGGCTTGCTTCAGGATACTGTCCAGGTCGGCCCTGGAGCCTTCGAACATCGTTACGCCGACGCTGGCGCTACAGCGGTGCGTGACGGCGGTGGCGGTGGCGTCGTCCGATGCCACACGCAATTCGTAGGGTTCGGCCAGGGTGCTGCGGATCTTCTCGGCCACGTTGCGCGCGCGTTCGATCGAAAGCGTCAGATCCACATCGAGTTCGCTGAGCATCACCACAAATTCATCGCCTCCAAGACGTGCCACTGTGTCCATGGCGCGTACGCATTCAGAAAGACGGCTGGCCACGGTCTTCAGAAGCAAGTCTCCCACGCCGTGTCCGTGGGTGTCGTTGAGTGGTTTGAAGTTGTCCAGATCAAGAAACATCAGCGCGCCATAACATCCGCTTCTTCGGCTCGCTGCGAGCGTCTGGTTGAGACGGTCATGCAGCAAACGCCGATTGGGCAGCCCGGTCAGGGCGTCATAGAACGCCAGCTGCCGCACCTGTTCTTCGTGTGCCTGCAAGGTCTTCAACATGCGGTTGAAGTTGGCGATCAGTGCACCCACTTCATCCTGCCTGGCGATGGGCAAAGGCTTTGCCTGCTGGCCCGTCAAAGGCAAGCGCGACAAGGTGCGTGCGGCGTCCAGCAATGGGGTCAACTCATGCCGCAGCATCCACCAGGTCAGCGTCGCCGTCACCACAGTTAGCGCCAGGGTCATCAGCAGAATATGTTGTTGCATGTCGAGCACCGGCGCAAACGCTTCGGAGGTGGGCAACGAAGTCACGATGTGCCAGTTCGCAATCGGAATCGCTTTGGAGGATTTCAAGACTTCGTCGCCATCTGGGTCCACTGTTATGCCCGACCCCTCAAAGCCAAGGATAAAGCGGTCTGACAACGGGTTGGAACCTTCCACCAGGGTTTCCATAATGCGGCGCGTGTCTGTCGCGGTCACCACCAGGCGGTGCTGCGACGCGATGAGCAAATAGCCCCCGGTTCTCCCATACCGGCTTTCCGTGATCTTGTTCAGGAAGCTGGGCTTGCTCAAATCCGTCATTCCCACAAGCACTCCAGCGACCTGACCCTGGCCCACGCGAACCGGTGCCACCATGGCAAATGCGGGTGAGCGCAAGGTCTTGCCAATGACCGGTTTGCTGATGAGCGGCTTGCCGTGCTGCAGGGGTTCAGCCACATAGTCGCGGTCCAGGTAGTTCATACCAACCCGCCCGAGAGCGACCGGCAGTGAGGCCTTGACGGTTCCATCAACACCGGCGAAATACACACCGCCATTGAACAGAATGGAAAGAATCGGTCGCAATTCCAGAAAACGCTGAAGCGCAGTTGCATCTGCCAGCGTGGCCGGGTCCAGCACATCTGCCACGCTTGCCAGCGCCGACATACGATCAGCCAGGCGTTCGTTGACCTGATCTGCGGCAAAAGAAACGGTGGAGAACTGCTGCTCTCCCACTGTGCGCTGCATGTCGTCGCGCAGCGTGTGCCCTGCATACAGTGCCACCGCCCACATGCCGAGTACAAATAACAGCAGGGTGAACGCAGTCACCCTGGTCTTGATGGAAAAATGATGCGTTGCTACTGCAGGCATGGAGGGCGGCAACCCGTTGGGGACATTGGCGCTTGGCGACATTGTGATTCCCAACGATAGCCGCCCACGTGATGTGCGTCAAATGAATTCCATGGATTCAGGCCATCAGACGCTCCCCAGGCGTTGCACACCGCCATGTGCCGCGGCCACCGCGTGCACTATAGCCACTCAGCAGAAGGTGTGGCCTTCTACTGCGCTGCCTGTAATGCGGCTATTGCCTTTGGGTAATGCCCGCAACAAGCCAGCCGCCTGCACCGGCACGCGGTTTGACCAGGTGCCAGACTTCGTCAAAGGCTTCTGGTTGCGGCATATCCTGCACACTGCCGCTAAACCGCACGCTCACCACGTAGCGGTTGGCTTCTTCCACCACGTCTAGCACACTCGCATCCACCTGCACCACCTCGGTTTTGGACACCACTGCGCCGCGGTCGGTGATGTCCATGCGCAACTCGGCGAACATCTCGGGCGTGGTGAACTCACGCAGGTCATCCAGATTGCCGGCATCGTTGGCGGCCTGCAGGCGAATGAACTGTACCTTGGCATTGCGCTCAAACGCGGCAGTATCAAAGTCCGCCGGAATGGCGCTGGGGCCAGCCAGTGCGGAACCAATCTGCGACCCAATTTGTGACCCACCGGCCGAACCCGGCATAGCCACTTCAAAGCGCTTGGGCTGCTGTGTGTCCGAAGGGTTCAATCCAGCGGCCGCGTACTGCATGCCGCCAGGCCCTGCAGCGCCCGCCTGCTGTGCCGCGGCACGCTTGCGCATGACGATGCCAACCACTGCCAGCACGGCCATGACGGCCAGGCCAATCAACAGCATATTGGCCAACTCTTCGCCAAAGCCGAAGTGCGATGCCAGAGCCGCCAGGCCCAAACCGGCTGCCAGACCGGCCACCGGTCCCATCCACGACCGCTTGGGGGCGGCGGCGGCCGCTGCGCCGGGGGCGGCTGCAGCGGCAGCGTTGGGTGCCTGCGCCGGGGCTGCGCCGGGAGCCTTGTCGGGTGCGACCGACTGCTTTTGCATGCCGACAGATTTACCGCCACCCAGGCGTTTTGCCGCTTCCGCGTCGCCCACCCCGAGCGATAAGCCCAGCGTCAGCACGGCGATTAAATAGGTCCAGGTTTTCATCATTTTCTCCAGTAAAAAATCGTTACAAATCAGGGGCGGTTCAATCGCTCGAGCTAAAGCCAAACAGGCTCAAAAGGCTGGTAAACAGATTGAAGACCGATACAAACAGACTCACGGTGGCCAGCACATAGTTGCTCTCGCCACCCTGCACAATGCGACTGGTCTCAAACAGTATGAGGCCTGCAGACAGCAGTGCCACCATCGCCGAGACCGCCAGCGCCATCGCCGGCATTTGCAGCACCATCGCGGCGATGCCTGCGATCAGCGCAATCACCATGCCCACGAATAGAAAGCCACCCATAAAACTGAAGTCACGGCGGGTCACCAGCACGTACCCGGACAACGTCAAAAACGTCACACCGGTCGAAGCCAATGCCAGCGCAATGGTTTGCGCGCCACCCGGCAATGCCAGCGAGTGGGTCAACAGCGGCCCAATCGTCCAACCCATGAATCCGGTCAGTGCAAATACGGCAGCAAGCGCCCAGGCGCTGTTTTGCAGTTTGTGCACCGCAAACAGCAATCCGAACATACCCACCAGCGACAGCACCAGCCCGGGTGCGGGCCACTGGAAGGCCACCGCCGCGCTCGCCACGCCTGCACTGAATAGCAGTGTCAGCGCCAGCAGCGCGTAGGTGTTACGTAAAACGCGGGTGGCGCCGTCACTGACGCCCGCCAGCACGGGGCTGGTCGCGCCTGCGTAAGTGTTGGTGCGCGCCAGGGTGGATGTCGAATCTTGCATGGTGTGTACTCCTTGAACAATGGTCTTTCAACAGGGTCAGGTCCCAATGACCTGGAGCCGGGTGCGGGCAGGTTTTTGTTCGCGACGCCAGCTGCGCAGCAGCACCCGCGAAGCGCGTCCCAGGGCGCGATCCAATGCGGTGCGCCAGTCGCGCGCCACCGCAGTAATGACGACGGTGCCAGCGCCATCGGTTTTAAGTTCCACCTGGCAGCGCTTGTCTACACCGCCGCGCGGGCCATTGGTGTCGGCAAACTGCACCTTGGCGCGTGGCACCAGCCAGCTCAGGCGCCGCATGACAAACTGCACGCGCTGGATCGCCAGATCGCGCATCTGATGGCCCTCGGCATCACGGGATTCGAAGATGATGTGCATGGTACGTTTCTCCTGTGGGTTGAATGAGCCTCGAAGATAGGGCTGTTGGTGTTTCTTAAAAAGCAGATAATTAGTTACTTACATTCCTATAAAAGCTGAGTATGAGCACTACATTCAATTACAAACACCTGTATTATTTTTGGGTTGTAGCCAAAGAGGGGGGCATTTCGCGTGCCGCTGACAAGCTCGACATGGCGGTGCAGACGGTGAGCGCCCAGGTTCGCGAACTTGAACGCGCACTGGGCTATGCGCTGCTCAAGCCCGCCGGGCGCGGCCTGGTACTTACCGATGCCGGCATCGCCGCCATGCGCCAGGCCGACCTGATCTTTCAACTCGGAGAGAGTCTGCCTGCCCTGGTGCGCGATGCGGTCAGCACGCCGACCGTGCGACTCAGTGTGGGCATTTCCGATGGTTTGCCCAAAACCATGGTGCGACGCTTGCTCGAGCCAGTGATCGCTGAACCCAACTTGCGTCTGTTATGCCATGAGGACGAGTTTGACGACCTGCTGGGCGATCTGGCGCTGCACCGGCTTGACATCGTGCTGGCTGACCGGCCCGCGCCCGCCAATCCAAACATCAAGCTCTATACCCATGCCATGGGCTCTTCGCCACTGGCCTGGTACTGCAGTGCCGAGCTGCTGCAGGCCGCCAAAGTGGACTTTCCCAACAGCCTGGCCCGGGTTCCCGTACTGCTGCCCACCGACCACACGGCGGTGCGTGCACGCATCGACCATTGGCTGGAGCAGCGTGGCATTCGCGCGCACATCGTGGGCGAATTTGAAGACAGCGCGCTCCTGGGCACTTTCGGTGCCAGCGGCATGGGCGTTTTCCCGGCGGTGGAACGCGCCAGCGCTGAACTGCTCGGCCAGTACAAGGTGAAGAAGCTGGGACCCTGTGAGGGCGTGCACGAGCACTTTTATGCCATTGGCACGGAAAAAAAGGTACAGCATCCGCTGGTGCAGCGCTTGCTGGACGCCAGCCAGCGCGGCACCAATGCTACGATGCCCCGTCCAGCAAAATCGCATTGAAGGAAACCCCTATGGCCGGCGGAAAAATTTTGGTAGCACAAGGTGGAGGTCCCACCGCAGTCATCAACCAGTCGCTTGTGGGCGTCGCCTTGGAAGCGCGACGCTTTCGCAACATCGAACATGTCTACGGTGCCCGCCATGGCGTGCGCGGCATCATCAACGAAGACCTGGTGCACCTCACCCAGGAGACCAGCCACAACCTGGAACTGGTCGCCAGCACACCCTCCAGTGCGCTGGGCTCCACCCGCGACAAGCCGGATGTGAAGTACTGCCAGGAAATTTTTCAGGTGCTCAAGGCACACGAGATTGGCCACTTTTTCTACATTGGTGGCAACGACTCGTCGGACACGGTGCGCATTGTCAGTGAACAGGCGCGCAAAGCCGACTACGACCTGCGCTGCATCCATATCCCCAAAACCATTGACAACGACCTGGTCGGCAACGACCACACACCGGGCTTTCCCTCGGCCGCACGCTTTGTGGCGCAGGCCTTTGCCGGTGCCAATCTGGACAACGCAGCGCTGCCGGGTGTCTATGTTTGTGTGGTGATGGGACGGCACGCCGGGTTTTTGACTGCAGCCTCGGCCTTGGGCAAGAAGTTTCCGGACGATGGCCCCCACCTCATCTACATGCCCGAGCGCACCTTTGTGCTGGAGAACTTCCTGGCCGATGTGAAAGCCACCTACGAACGGCTGGGGCGCTGTGTGATCGCGGTCTCCGAAGGCATTCACGACAGCTCGGGCAAACCCATGGCCGCCCTGCTGGCCAAAGACCTGGAGCACGACGCGCACGGCAACGTGCAGCTCTCCGGCAGCGGCGCGCTGGCCGACCTGCTGTGCGAAGAAATCAAGAGCAAGCTGGGCATCAAGCGGGTGCGCGGTGACACGCTCGGTTACCTGCAGCGCTCTTTCATTGGCTGTGTGTCGGATGTGGACCAGCGTGAAGCGCGCGAGGTGGGCGAAAAAGCGGTGCAGTTCGCCATGTGGGGCAAGTACGACGGCTCGGTGGCCATCAAACGCACCGGGTTCTATTCGGTGGACTACGAACTGCTGCCGATTCAGGCCGTGGCCGGCAAGACCCGCACCATGGAAGATCACTTCATCACGCCCTCAGGCACCGACGTGACCGATGCCTTCCGCCTCTACCTGCGTCCGCTGCTCGGCTCTGGCATGCCTGATGCCTACCGTCTGCGGACCAACCCCGTCGCCAAGGTGCTGCACCCCGGTTGAAGCCAACTCAGGCGTGCCGGACGGGATGGGCGCCGTGGGACCAGCTGGGGTCGGGGGTCCATGAGTCCAGCCACAGCAGCAGCGCACGCGCGGCCAGCGGGCGTGAAATGCCGTAACCCTGAGCCAGCTCGCAACCCAGACGCAGCAGGCGCTCGCCGTGCAGGGCGGTTTCCACGCCTTCGGCAATGACGCCCCGATGGAATGCCCCGGCCAGGCCAATCACGCCCTTCACAATGGCCAGATCGGCCTCGTCTTCCAGCATGTCGCGCACAAAACTCTGGTCGATTTTGAGCAACTCTGCCGGCAGGCGGCGCAGGTAGGTCAGCGACGAATAGCCGGTGCCGAAGTCGTCCAGCGCAAAGGTCACCCCCAATTTCTGGCAAGCCGACATCACGCCCGACACCTGGGAAGCTCCAGATCCTGCGCCGGCACCTGCGGAAACTGCGCCAGCAGTTCGGCCAGTCGCGCCACGAAGTCGCCAGCCTGCAACTGCATGGCGCTGATATTGACGCTTACCGGCAGGTGCAAACCCTTGGCGCGCCACTGGGCCATTTGCGCCAGTGCGGTTCCAATCACCCACTCGCCCAGCGCGATGCAGACCGGCTGGCCTTCAATCAGCGGCAGGAACAGGCCCGGCGCCAACAGGCCGCGCTCGGGGTGCTGCCAGCGGATCAGTGCCTCAGCGCCCACCACCGTGCCGGATCGCATATTGACCTTGGGCTGGTAGAACAAAACAAACTCGTTGCGCTCAATCGCCTGCGCCACTTGCTGCACGTTTTCGCGCTGGGTTCTTTGTGTTTCGTCCTGGGAAATGTCAAACAACTGGTAGCAGTTCTTGCCCGCCAGTTTGGCCAGCACCATCGCCTGGTCGGCGTGGCGAACCAGCTGGTCGGCGTCGGCATTGTCGTTCGGGTAGACGGTGACCCCAATGCTGGCCGACACCCGCACCGCGGTGGCGTTGAGCATCACCGGCTGCGCCACCGCGCGCAACACCCGGGCCAACACCACTTCGTATTCCTGCACGCTCTCCAGGTTCACCAGCAGCACCACAAATTCGTCGCCTCCGATGCGTGCCAGCGTGTCCGTCTCGCGCAGCACCAGCTTCACCTGGTGCGCCACCTGCTTGAGCAATTCGTCCCCGGCGGCGTGGCCAAAGCTGTCATTCACCGACTTGAAGCCGTCAATGTCAAAGTAGGCCACCGCCAGCGGATGCTTCTGGCGCTGGCTGTGGGCAATGGCCTGCTGCAGCCGGTCCAGCAGCAGCGACCGGTTGGGCAGCGCCGTCAGCGTGTCATAGTGGGCGATGTGCTCGAGCTGGCGCTGGTGGTCCTTCACCGCAGTGATGTCGTTGAGCAGTGCCACATAGTGCAGGGGTTTGCCATCGGCATCGCGCACCATGCTGATACTCTGCACACAGGCATAGTCATGGCCGGCCTTGTGGCGGTTCCACATTTCCCCCACCCAGAATCCATGCGACTTCAGGGCTTGCCACATGGTGGTGTAGTGCGCCGGGTCTTGCCGTTGCGATTTCAGGATGCGCGGATTCTGCCCCAGCGCCTCCTCGCGGCTATAGCCGGTGATGCTGGTAAACGCCGCGTTCACTTCAATGATCTTGTTGGCAGCGTCGGTGATGATGATCGCCTCCTGCGTGTGGGTGAACACACTGGCTGCCAGCTGCAGCCGTGTTTCTGTGCGCTTGCGCGCAGCAATGTCGCGCGTCAGCAGCAACTCGCTGCGGCGCAAACGGCGGCTCTGGTTCCACAACCAGGCGCTGCTGGTGAGCAGCAACAACAACAGCATGCCGGTGGCAGAAATCCACAGCTGGTATCTTCTCCAGATGTCCCATACCGACAGTTCGGGTGCCGAGGTGTATGGCGGTACGCGAAGCCGTCGCAGCAACGCGTCCACGCCGTCATAGTTCGCCGTGTTGGTAAACCCGTGCAACCCCGCCTGGCGGGCCGCAATGTGCTGTGGCCGCAGTGACAGCAATGCCACCGTCAGCTCGCGGGCGGTATCTTCATCCACGTGCGGCAGCACCGCCAGGGGCCACTCCGGGTACAGGCGGGTGGAGACGGCAAACGGGAAAGACGGCAGGTTTTGCCGGTTGATCACCTTGACGCGGTTGAGGTCGAGTTTGCCTTCGCGTGCCAATGCCTCCATCAGTCCGCTGCGCACAAACCCGACGTCCGCCCTGCCATCCAGCACCGCGTCCAGCATGCGGTCATGCGGCATGCCGATGATGACCAGTTCCGATTGCAACGGCAGGCCCACCCCGGCCTCCAGCATCTCAAGGGCCTGCATCTGGTAGCCGCCCAGCGAGTAGGTGTCGGTGATCGCGATGCGCTTGCCACGCAGGTCCGCCAGCGTATTGATGCTGCTGGCGTCATTGCGGGTGATGATCGTGCCACCGAATGCGGCAATTGCATGGTTGCCCACCTGCACCACCTGCGTGGCCAAAGGCGCGGACATGCCATGGCGGTGCTGCAGCACAATGAAATGGCCCGGGTTGGTGAGCACCACATCCACCCGGCTCTGGGCGATGGCAGTGGTCAGCTCATCGAACGTGTATGCAGTGAACTCCACCGGCCGCTGCAGCGCCTGGGTCAGGTAGGCCATCATGGGACGCCACTGGGTGGCGAGCTCGTCTTTTTGCCGGTAGGCCAGCATGCCAAACCGCAGCGGCTCCTGCGCCCAGCAGCCGACGCTGAGCGAACCCCACAGGACCATCAATGTGGCAAGGCAGGCCAGCCATCGCAGGACGCCACGCAGGTTCATTGCGCCTCCAGTGCCGGCAGCCAGGTGCTGCGGTTCAGGTCCGCCAGGTCGTCCGGGCGGGTCAGCAGGCCTTCCTGGACCATCAGGGAGGAAAGCGAGGCGGCTGCAGTCTGCAGTTGGCCACCAGAGGTTCCCAGGTACTCGCGATTGGCCTGCAGGGACGGCAACCGAACGCCGGTCAGTGCCTGGCGCACTTCCGTATAACTGATGCCCAAGGTCGTCGCCATGCGGTAAATGGCGTCTTCACGGTGGTGGTTGATATGCCGTAACCCTTTGAAATGCCCGCTTGCCAGGGCTTGCAAAGACTCCCGGTGCGGGCCAATGTGGTCGGTGCGCACCGCCAGCACATCAAAAATGGTGTCTGGCAGCTGGCGGCTGTCAAACAGCCGCACGCCGCCTTCGCGCTGCAGCAGGGTGGCCACGGGCTCGTAGGTAATGGCGGCGTCAATGTGGCCTGCGCGCCAGGCCTGCAACTGCTGGTCGGCCGGGACATCCACCACGGTGATTTTGGAGCGTGGCAAATGTGCCGAGCGCAGCAACGCGCGCAGCATCAGCACACCCAAAGGCCCGCTCTCCACGCCAATGCGCTTGCCAGCGAGGTCCGCCGCCGTGCGCACGCCCGGCATGGCTATCACCACATCACCACCTTCGGACACGTCAAAAACCAGCGCCACCGTGAGCGGCACGCCCGTGGCCCGCACCTGCAGCACCTCGTCCAGCGTCAAACAGGCGGCGTCCACCTTGCCGGTTTTTATCAGCATCGACGACTCGGCGAGCGTCCGGGTCTCAAACAACATGACCGATTCGGGCAGATAGTGAAAGCCCTTGGCCAGCCGCAAGGTCTCGAACCCGATCCAGGGATTGATCGCCACCTTCATAGGGGATGGCGCAGTACACGCACCCAAACCGGCAGCGGCCAGAGCAGCACCCATCTGACCGACATGCACAAGCAGGCTGCGGCGTTTCATGCCAGTGACTGTAGGCAGTCTTGGCCGCAAGGGAAATGGGGTCGATACCTGAGTTTGGCGGGCGAAACACCTGAGGCTCGCGTTTGCTATCAATATGGGAGCTATCCACGCTTGTGTGGCAAGCGAAAAAGCCACTTTTTCCCACCAAGAACGGGGCGCGCGCTAGATCCGGAGCTGCCCCATGATTTCCCGCGGAATGGCGGTCAGGGTGACGGTGCGCTCCACACCACCGCGCTTGATGGCTTCCTTGGGCATGCCAAAGACGACGCAGCTTTCTTCGTCCTGCGCCAGGGTGTGGGCGCCTGCGGTCCGCATCTCGGCCAGGCCGGCAGCGCCATCGTCGCCCATGCCGGTCATGATCACGCCCAGCGCGTTGGCACCGGCACATTTGGCCACCGAGCGAAACAGCACATCCACTGATGGGCGGTGCCGGTTGACCAGGGGGCCATCCATCACCTCCACGTAATACTGCGCACCGGTGCGGCGCAGCAGCATGTGTTTGCCACCTGGTGCAATGAGCGCGCGCCCGGGAATGACGCGGTCGTTGTTCTTGGCTTCACGCACTTCGATCTGGCACAGGCTATTGAGGCGGTTGGCAAACTCGGCGGTAAATTTCTCCGGCATGTGCTGCACGATCACAATGCCTGGCGTCACCCGTGGCAGGGCGGTGAGCACCACTTCCAGCGCTTGTGTGCCTCCGGTGGAGGTGCCCAGTGCCACCACCCGCTCGGTGGTCTGGATCATGGCGGTATGGTGGTCCGCGGCGGCCATGATCACGTCCGCAGTGTTCTTCTCGCGCACCGGCAGCGGTGCCGACTTCTTCACCTTGGCGCGGGCAGCACCTTTTACGGCGGTGACCAGGTCGTCTTGCGCATCGACCAGAAATTGTTTCAGGCCCAGCGTGGGCTTGGTGATGATGGCCACCGCCCCGGCCGACAAGGCCTCGATCGAGGTTTTGGCACCGGAGAGAGCCAGGGTGGAGCAGATCACCACCGGGGTGGGCCGCTCGGCCATGATTTTTTTCAGGAAGGTAATGCCGTCCATGCGCGGCATCTCGACATCAAGCACGATCACGTCGGGCCACTGCACCTTCATGCGCGCGATGGCCAGAATCGGGTCGGCACAGGCGGCAATGACTTCGATCTCCGGGTCTGCTTTGAGCAGATCGGTAACGACCTGGCGTACTACGGCCGAGTCGTCCACCACCATCACTTTGATACGCGTCATAGCAAATCTCCTTCTGGCTCGCGCCCTGGGGTGCTGGGTGCAATCTGATGGCACCACACATCGCCATTGCTGACATCGAAAACAATCTGCCGGTGGCCGATGCCGAACAGGCTTTCCGACAAAATGGGCACGTTGTGCCGGCGCAGCAGGGCCAGTGCGGCTTCGCCATTGCGTACGCCGACATTCATGGCACCGGAGCGGAACTGGTTGGGGAACATATTGCCGCCCCCAAAAATCTTGCCCTGGCATTGTTGGGCGGCAATGCCCAGTTTGCGGAGTTCGCTGATCATCAGGTCCAGAGCTTCGTCGCCGTAGCGGGCATCGAGGGCCGCCTCTTCGCGGCTCGATGCGCCCCGGGTGGGCAGCAGGAAGTGCGACATGGCACCGACACGCTTGAACGGATGCCACAACGTGATGGAAACGCACGAGCCCAGCATGGTGCGCACCTGGTAGTCGGCATCGGCCACAAAAAACTCGCCAGGCTGCAGAAAAATGTCAATCAAACCATCGATGCGGTGCATATCAGACGACTTTGCGGTAGATCGAGGGCGCCACCTGATCTACTGCGTTGCTAATGCCATTGAGACTTTCCGAATGACCGACAAAAAAGTAGCCACCCGGCTTGATGGTTGCGATTACACGCGCCACCACTTCGCGCTTGGTGTCATCGCTGAAGTAAATCATGACGTTGCGCAGAAAGACAACGTCAAACTGCCCGATATTGGGCAAGGGCGTGTTCAGGTTCACCTGCCGAAACAGCACGTGGCTGCGCAGGCTGCGCTCAATCAACAGCTTGCCCTGGTGTTCGCCGGAACCCTTGAGGCAAAAGCGGCGCAGGTACTCGGGTGGCACATGGCGCGCACGCTCCATCGTGTACAGGGCCTTCGCAGCGCCCTTGAGCACATGGGTGCTGATGTCGGTGCCCAGCACCTCCCAGGGCGTGGTTTCCATGCAGTCGGCCAGTACCATGGCAATGCTGTAAGCCTCTTCGCCCGTGGAGCTTGCGGCACTCCATACGCGAAACGGCTGCACGCGGGCGCGCGCTGCCAGCGCCTGGGTGCGTAAAAACTCAAAATGCTTGAGCTCGCGGAAAAAATAGGTCTCGTTGGTGGTGAGCAAATCCACCGCCACCTGCACTTCATCGGGGTGCTGGCCCGAGGTGAGCATCAGGAAGTATTGGCCAAAGCTCTCCAGTCCGTGCAACGTCAGGCGCTTGCCCAGACGCCCCTCCACAAGAGCCTTCTTCTGCTCCGACATGGTGATGCCGGCGGCCTCAAAGATAAAGCGCCGGATTTGCGCCAATTCGGTGTCGGTGATCGGTTTCATACGCGTGGCACCTTCGGGGCGTGCTCCCTAATTCCCCTGTCCATACATCTGTGCATAGCCTTCACTATAGGGCGCACAGCCACCGCGTTGAATCGGGCCAACACCTGAGTACACGGTGGGAAACACCTGAGAGTTGACTGAATCGAGTGTCCCATTGCACCTATGTCAACGCGTCACTTTGGGCCGCCGAGAGGCGGCGAATGGTCAGGGCGCAGCGTTGGTCTATCAGGGAGACGATCTGGTCGATGACGGGGTGGTGGTTGCCGTCGCTGTGGAACGCCGCCTGAGTGGCGTGCGCCAGGGCTGGCAGGTGCCTGGCAATGTCCAGAATGCGCTTCTTCACCTGTGCGGGTGACAAGGCGGCATCCAGGGCGAACTGCTCCCAGTGCCGCGCCATCACTTCCGAAAACTTGTACTTGCTGCCAATCTTCATGGCCATCTTGTCGGTCAGAGTCGGGTAAACGGCGGTGCACAGCACGTCGTACAGCGGTGTGAGCACCGCGCCTGTCGGGGTGTATAGCAGCGAGAAGTTTTTGCCATGGGCATCGTGGTTGCCGGTCAGGGCGTTGAACACGACATAGTCCAGCAGCTTGAGCGTGTGCGGCGCGCTGGGGCGGGTGGAGCTTCGCACCAGCGCAAAGGCTTGGGCCAGGCCCGGGCCTCCTTCGTTTTGGTACTTGTGCTCCGAGGCGATGCCCAGTGCCTGGCAAAAGTCCTCCTGATGCAGGCGCTGGATGGGTGCCACCCCCGCGGCCAGGGTGGGGCCCCGTTCAACCTGCCGGTCGTACCGCTGCACCAACAAGTAGTGGCGCTGCTGCGTCCCATCGGCAACGAACTGTAGCTTTGTCGGAGCCACGTCCAGCTTCAAAGCGCCAGCCAAAGCCATGCAAAAGGCCTCATTGAAGACGCTGCCCTCCACCCCAGCAATGGGCGGCTTAAGGATGTGGGTGCTGGGCGAGCCCTGCAGGGGCAACCCCGTGCGGTCACCATAGGCATCCAGCACCACCGGCAATTTGTCCTGCGCGCCAGCCAGTGACAGCCGCAGACCATCGTCCCCCGCGCGCATGGGGCGCCGCGGCATTTCATCCAGCACTTGCAGCAGCTGGGTTTGGTCCAGCCAGCGCACCGCTAGGGGGGCCTCCACCGCTTGGGGCGACTGGCCTGGCTCCAGCAGCGTGACGGCACCGGCGCACTCGCCGCCCAGGCTGTCCAGCAAGGCGTAGTCGTTTTGGACGGAAACCTGCAGGGTTTTGGCAATTTGTTTGCGTGTTCCGCCCTCTGGCAGCAGCCCGGCAAAAAACGGGCGGGTTTCCCGGTCGTCAAACGGTTCTGGCCGAATGGGGAGCGATTGTGACAATGGCACCGTGGCATGGGGCGCGTAGGCAAAGCGCAGGCGGCCCTCTACTTGCGACAGGGTGCCCATGTGCGCACCTGACAACCACACTTCGAGGTGGCGCGCCATGTCAGGCCAGGCCTTCCACAGCCAGCGTGCCGCCCAGCGCATGCAACACTTTCAGCAGGGTTTCCAGGCGCACGGTGGCCTTGCCGGCCTCCAGTTCCACGATGAAGCGTACGCCCACGCCCGCAGCCAATGCCAGTTGCGGTTGGGTGAGCCCGAGCTTGCGGCGGGCAGCCAAAACGGCTGCGCCCAGCGCCTGGGGTGAGTTGGTGGGGGTCGCTGTCGTGCCGATCATAGGAATTTCCTGTTCGGGAAATTATTGCTGATCTGATGCGTTGAAGCAAGAAAATTTCCCGATTGGGAAATTAGATGCACATCACCCCCTCAAGCCTATGCAGCCGAACTTGGCACCACAAAGAAAAATAGCCGCTAACGCCCATAGAGCAAGCGTGAGAAGCTATTGAATTAGTAGCGGATTAGGCGTCAGCCAATCACCGCCACGTCGGTTGCGTTGGCAATTCGGATGTTCACACCTTGAAAAACCGCATCGTCTGCTGCAGCTGCTCGGCCTGGCTGCTCATCTCCTCAGAAGTGGCTGCCAGCTCTTCGGAGCTCGATGCGTTTTGCTGCGTGGTCTGGTTCAACTGACCCACTGCCGAGTTGATCTGACCGACGCCGGAGGACTGCTCGCTCGAAGCTGCCGAGATCTCCTGCACCAAATCCGCCGTCTTGCGAATCGCTGGCACCATCTGCTCGAGCAGTTTGCCAGCTTTCTCTGCGAGTTCCACGCTGCTGGTGGCCACTTCGCCAATCTCCTGCGCTGCCACTTGGCTGCGTTCTGCCAGTTTGCGCACTTCAGCGGCAACCACGGCAAAGCCCTTGCCATGCTCACCGGCACGTGCAGCTTCAATGGCGGCATTCAAAGCCAGCAGGTTGGTCTGGGCTGCAATGTCGTCAATGATGCTGATCTTCTTGGCGATCTGCTGCATGGCGGCTACGGTTGCGTTGACCGACTCGCCACCGTCGGCGGCGTCTTGTGCAGCTTTGCTGGCCATGCCTTCGGTGACCTTGGCGTTTTCAGTGTTCTGGGCAATGCTCGATGTCATCTGCTCCAATGAAGCGCTGGCTTCTTCTACACCCGCTGCCTGCTCGCTGGCGGCTTGTGACAAGGCACCAGCCGTGGCGCTTACCTCGGCAGAGGCACTGGCCAGTGCTTGTGCGCCACCATTGACGTCGGCGACCACGCCAGAGAGCTTGCCGATCATCTGTTTCATGGCGTGGAGCACTTGGCCCGTTTCGTCCTTCGATGCGTCATCAATGGACACCGTCAGATCGCCCTCTGCCAGACGGTCTGCCACCAGCTTGGCGGTCTTCAGGGGCTGCAAAATGCTGCGCGCCGTCCACCACAGAAACACCGCAAAAAGGCAGGTGACACCGATGGGGATTCCCAGCATCAGGCGCGTCGATGCGTCGATCTCTGCCTTTGCATTGGCTTCTTCCAGCGCATTGCGTCGTGTCGACATTTCCACCAATTTGTTGACCGCCGCCCGGTGCTGCGCGTAGGGCTTCTTCATTGCCTCCAGTGCTGTGGCGGCAGCAGCACGGTCATTCTTCTGCAAGGCAGGCACAAACTGGTTGAAAGCGATCTGATAGAACGCTTGCGCCGGCTCGTTCACGTTCTTCAAGAGCTGGCTCTTTAGAGCCTCTTCCATATCCTCCTTTTCCCAGAAGGCCAGTCGCGTGTCGTAATCTTTTTTCAGGGACTTGAGACTCTCAATCAACCCCTCTTGCTCCTCCCGTGTGGCGGCCATTGCCAGCAACGATGTGAAGTAGGACTCAATGATGTACTCAGGGGGCGGAAGAATGTCTGCGATCAGATCCTTTCCTTGCACGATGCGCAGATAGATGGGGCCATTGACCTGCAGCTTCCCCAACACTTGGAACGACAGGATGCTGCTGATGCAAAAACTGATGATCAGCAACACAAGCAGGCCCGCAAACCGATGCGACAGCTTCAAATTGGCCAACATCTCAAACCCCTCGAGAAAGCAAAACTCAGCCCGCCGCTTTGGCTCCAGCGCTCCTGCGGGCGGAAAGCGCGCGCCTGACCCGAGCCCTACACCTTGAAGAACGTCATGGTCTGCTGCAACTGCTCGGCCTGGCTGCTCATCTCCTCGCTGGTGGCGGCGAGTTCTTCGGAGCTCGATGCATTCTGCTGCGTGGTCTGGTTGAGTTGACCCACGGCCGAGTTGATCTGGCTCACTCCGCTGGACTGCTCGCTCGATGCTGCGGATATTTCTTGCACCAGGTCGGCTGTCTTGCGAATCGCGGGCACCATCTGCTCGAGCAGCTTGCCGGCTTTCTCGGCCAGCTCCACGCTGCTGGTGGCCACTTCGCCAATCTCTTGCGCTGCCACCTGGCTGCGTTCTGCCAGTTTGCGCACTTCAGCGGCTACCACGGCAAAGCCCTTGCCATGCTCACCAGCGCGGGCGGCTTCAATGGCAGCGTTCAGGGCCAGCAGGTTGGTCTGGGCGGCGATGTCGTCAATGATGCTGATCTTCTTGGCGATCTGCTTCATGGCAGCCACGGTCGCGTTGACCGACTCGCCACCGTCGGCGGCGTCTTGGGCGGCCTTGGAGGCCATGCCTTCAGTCACCTTGGCGTTTTCGGTGTTTTGCGCAATGGAGGAAGTCATCTGCTCAATCGATGCAGAGGTTTCTTCCACACCGGCAGCTTGTTCGCTGGCAGCCTGGGACAGAGCCTGGGCAGTGGCGCTCACCTCTTCGGAGGCACTGGCCAGGGCTTGCGCGCCACCGTTCACATCGGCCACCACTTCGGAGAGCTTGACGATCATGGCTTGCATCGCCGAGAGCACCTGTCCGGTTTCGTCCTTGGACGGGTTGTCAATGCAATGCGCACGGTGAGGTCACCCTGCGCCAGACGGTTGGCGGTGTCCACGGCAACGCCAAGTGGGCTGGTCACGGCGAGCGTAATGTAGGCAGCCAGCGCCACCGAAATCAGCATCGCTGCCGCAGCGATCAGCAGCATGTTGCGCTGCGCATCGGAGCTCTCTTTCAAAGACTCCTTGACCGTATCGGTGCCCAGTGTGACGTTGAGCTCCACCACCTTGTTCAGGCTGGCCTCCGCCTTGCTGAAGAGCGGGCGCGAAGCCAAAAATTGCTTGTAAAACTCTGCGAACAAGGTCTTTTGTGTCGCCTCTGTGCGGTTTGTTGCAAGGTTTCCAATGAGGGACTCCAGGGCATCGTCGACGCGTTTCCAGTCGGCCCAGTCCGTTTCAAACTGCTTCCACAGCACCACTTCTTCCTTGGTCTGCGGCAGGGGGTCGTAGATCTTGCGGCCGCTCTCAATGCTGCTCCAGGCCTTCTTTCTCAATGCCAGAACACCCTCAAACTCCTTTTGTGCGGCGTAGTCGGTCTCGTAAATGGCGGTGGCAAGTGTGGCGGACTTGACCGCCGTCTGGCCCTCGCTGACGATCAGCAAGCCCTGCACCGATGGCATTCGAACATTGCCAACTTCAGCAATGTTTTCGCCCGCCCCTTTGAGGCCCGAGTAGGCCAGTGCAACCAGCCCCGTCATGGCTACCAACATGATGCCGACCAGAACCCCAAGCTTCCACTTGATTGAGAGGTTTTTGAACATGGAGTTCTCCTGGGGTTATGAAGTTAAGGTTCAATCTGTTCTAGGGTCTATGAATACGAATGCCCTCCCGAGCACGTGAAATCTGCGTAAGCAGCTATTGAATTTGTAGTGAGTTCGATCTTCAGCCCACTACCGCCACATCGGTCGCAGTGGCGGCCACCTGGCCCATCTCTCCAATCTCCTGCATCGAGAGCACGTTGTTGACATTGAGCAGGATCACAAACTTGCCTGCCACCTTGCCAATGCCTTCGATAAAGTCGGCGCGGATCTTGGCTCCAAAGCTCGGTGCGGGTTCAATATCGCTGGCAGCGATTTCGAGCACCGCCTGCACCGAATCCACCACCACGCCCATGTTCTGGTGTTCGC
>JAIFLV010000086.1 GCA_020048895.1 Rhodoferax sp.
GGTCCAGTCCGGTGCCCACCACCGCCACTGTCGCCAGTTGTTCGGCTGGCGCGCCTTCCAGGGCACCTTCATGGGCGGCGCCGTCAATGCCCATGGCCATGCCGGAGACAATGGTCATTCCACCTTGAGCGAGAGTTTTTGCGAACAAACGGGCGTTGCCCAGACCCTGTGGGGTGGGGTTGCGGCTGCCAACGATGGCCAGACTATGCCGGGCGCCGCTGGCCAGGGCATTGCGCTCCCACGCCAACGGATCACCCATCGCGTACAGAAGCAGGGGCGGGTCGTCGAGTTGCAGCAAGCTTTGCGGATAGCACGGGTCCCCCAGGGTAAGGACGCGTCGCTGGCTGCAGCAGTGCTTGCCAGTCTGGCGGTGTGGCGTGCACGGCAGCCGCCTGCGAAGCACTGACTACCTGTGTCAGTGCCAACTCGGATTGCTCAAAAATCTTCTCCGGCAGCCCAAATGTCGCCAGCAACTTGCGTGCACTGAGGTTACCGACCCCCGGCGTCAAATGCAGCCGTAGCCAGCCTGATAGTTCTTCGCGCTCCATGGCTGGCGTATTGGGGCGCAGAAGCCGTTAACGTGGCCCTGGCGGGCTCAACGCGGGTTGGTCAGACGGTCGCCCACCCGAACGCCATCGGTGATTTCCAGAATCAGCGCATAGGACACCCGCTCAAAGGTGCGGAACACCATCAGCAAGCCGTTGCGCTCGTCGGGCAACTTCATCAGAGGGCGCGCTTCGTCGGTCTTGTCGACAACCCGTGCGCCATCTTTCAGAATGGCCAGCACCAAACCCGGTTCCATGCCATCACGCGTACCGCGGTTGATGGCCACCACTTGATTTTGTGCTGCATTGACCACGGCGCTTCCATACACTGACACGATGCGACCGTCGGTCAGGCCCTTGGGCGCATGGGGTGTGTAGGTGCGCAGCTCACGCGGGGGTTCGGGCAACATGCGGTCACCCACGCGCATTTCCTCCTTCGCCGCCACGATATCAATCGTCGCGGGCACAATTGTCGGACTCGTGTCGCCACCCTTGTCCTGTACCTCGGCCATGGTTTCGCCCCGAACCAGGGTGGCTTTGCCGACGTATTGCCCTTCAAAGCCCAATACTTCGCCGGTGATGGGGTCCTTGAGAGGCGTGGCGTTGCGGAAGACGCGGAATTGTTTTTGCAAGCGCTGGTCGTCCAGCAACGGCGCCTCAGCGGTACCTCGGGCATAGGCGCGGTCGCCACGCGTCAGCAGTACCCGGCTCTCCTGTGCTGAAACAATGCGCGGGGCCGCCATCAAACCCGCTTCATCCACCACCACGGGCTCGGCCAGGAAGGCCTCAATAATGCTGCTGCGCAAAGTGGGCAATGCCGCATCGGCCAGCGATTCCACCCGTGTGCGCGGTGAAATACGTACCGTGGGTGGCTCATTCGGGTCCTGCGAAGAACCAGTGGAATCCAGTCGCAACCTGGCCATGCCATTGCTGCGTTCCAGCACCAAAACCTGGCCTGGATAAATCAAATGCGGGTTCTTGATATCTTCCAGGTTCATGCCCCAAAGTTCGGGCCAGCGCCAGGGACTTTTGAGGAACAGGGCAGAAATAGCCCAGAGGGTGTCGCCAGGCTTGACGGTGTGCCGATCAGGGGCATTGGCAGTCAGGTCGCCCAATGGAACACCTTTTTGGGCTACCTGTTTGGCGGTGTCGCGCTGCTCCGCGCTTATGGGGAAATTTTGTGACAGCGCTGGCGTGGCAATCCAGGCACTGGCCAAGGCAGCCGCAGCCAGGGCGGATTTCACCAACAGTTGTGTCTTCATAGCGTGGTACGACCCCAGGGAAAACTTGATAATTTACGCGCGATTTTGCGCTCAAGCCCTTGATTCGGCAACGTTTTTGGCAAATGGGCACTGCTGTCATCGGAAAAATTAGCGAAAATAACGACATATGGCCTACCTACCCATTCTTTGTTACCCCGATCCCCGACTGCATAAAGTAGCCCAGCCAGTTCAAGTGGTTGACGCACGCATTCGTGCGCTGGTGTCGGATATGCTGGAAACCATGTACGAGGCCAAAGGCATCGGTCTGGCCGCCACACAGGTCAATGTCCACGAGCGCGTGATCGTGATCGACGTGTCGGAAGAACGCGATCAACCGCTGGTGTTGATCAACCCGGAGCTGGTCTGGACCAGCCCCACCACCCATCTCAATGAAGAAGGGTGTCTGTCGGTCCCTGGCATCTATGACGGCGTCGAGCGTTTCGATGCCGTGCATGCGCGTGCGCTGGACCGCCATGGGGTTGTTCAGACGATCGAAGCGGACGAACTGTTGGCTGTGTGCATCCAGCATGAAATGGACCATCTGATGGGTAAAGTCTTTGTCGAGTACCTCTCGCCGCTTAAACGCAACCGCATCAAGACCAAAATGCTCAAAGCCCAGCGCGAGGAATCCCGGTGAGGACGGTCCCAGACGGGTGCACCGTATGAGGATCATCTTTGCGGGAACCCCCGAGTATGCTTGCGCGGCCTTGCAGCGGCTGCACGCAGCGGGTCATGCCATTGCGTTGGTGCTAACCCAGCCCGATCGCCCCGCAGGGCGCGGCATGAAACTGCAGGCTTCTGCCGTCAAGCAGTTTGCGCTGGCGCATGGACTGCCGATTGCACAGCCGCGCAGCCTGCGGCTCGATGGCAAATATCCCGAAGACGCGCTGGCGGCACGGGCAGCCATCGCCCTGTGCCAGGCAGATGTCATGGTGGTGGCCGCCTATGGGCTGATCCTGCCGCAGTGGGTATTACAGGATATGTCTGGTGAGACGAGCGCCGACGGGCCGCCCCTAGGCGCGGGGGGGCCCTTGGGGGGCAGCGCAGTACGCGAAGCGACAAGCGTGGGGGCGAAGAAACATGGTTGTTTAAACATCCACGGCTCTTTACTGCCACGCTGGCGGGGTGCGGCGCCAATCCACCGGGCGATAGAAGCGGGCGACGTCGAAACGGGCATCACCATCATGCAAATGGACGCCGGCCTGGACACCGGGGATATGCTGCTGATGCAAAGCATCCCGATTGGGTCCGACGACACAACCGCTTCGTTGCACGACCGCATGGCCGCGCTGGGTGGGGAACTGATCGTGGAGGCGCTGGAACAGGCTGCGACGGGGCGACTGCGGCCGATCCCGCAAAGTGCGCAAGGTATTACCTATGCCCACAAGATAGAAAAGCAGGAGGCCGCCATCGACTGGGAACAAGACGCTGCTACGATTTGCCGCAAGGTGCGCGCATTCAACCCGTTTCCCGTGGCCAAGGCCCGTTTGGCGGGCGAAGACATCAAGATTTGGCGGGCGCACGAAGGCACCGCTACCGTCACAAACGCACTTCCTCTACCAGGAACAATTGTGGGTGTAACGCCCGCAGGGATTGCGGTGGCAGCTATGAATTCCATAGTGGTTCTGACCGAGTTGCAGCGCGCTGGTGGCAAGCGGCTGGCTGCCGCGGATTTTCTGCACGGTTTCGATGTCCAGGTGGGAATGCGCATGCAGGTCGAGGATGATGGTGCGCTTGCAGTAGCGCCGTCGGCGTGATGCCTGCACTTTCGTTGAGTCGCCACCCGGAGTTTCGCCAGGGTGCGCTGGATATGCTGGGTGTTGCACTGGGCATAGGAGCCTGGGGGCTGATGACTGGCGTGGCGATCGGGCAGTCCGGTTTGGGTCTGGCACCTGCGCTGCTGATGAACCTCACGGTCTTTGCAGGAAGCGCCCAACTGGCTGCCACGCCACTGATTTTGGCCGGTGCACCGCTGTGGGTGGTCTTTGCGACGGCGCTGTGTGTCAATCTGCGTTTTATGGTGTTTAGTGCGCATATGCGGCCCTACTTGATGCATTTACCGCTGTGCCAGCGCCTGTTTTGCGGCTATCTCACCGGGGACTTGACCTATGTGCTGTTTGTCAAACGCTTCGCCCATCCTGCCACGGACGCGCCTGGGCGTGAAGCTCAGGTGGCCTATCTCATTGCCAATGGCGGCGTGAACTGGCTGACATGGACCACTTCCAGCGTGGTCGGTGTGGTGGCGGCCAATTTCATCCCGATGTCCTGGGGACTGGGCTTTGCCGGCATTCTGGCGCTCACCGGCATGGCCTGCTCTTTGGCCAGTAGCCGTTTGCGTTGGGTGGCAGCAGTGGCCGCGGCCGCGGTAGGCGTCGCAAGCTACGCTCTGCCTTTACGGCTGAATATTTTGCTGGCGATCGGGGCGGCCGTCGCGCTGTGCATTCTGCTGGAAAAGGTGCACGTGCGCCGTGAGCCCCCTGCGGCACCGGGGTGAGACGATGGACAGTCATTTCATGGCTGGAATGGACGGCTGGACGCTATTGGCCATCATCGGGCTCGTGCTTATCAGCGTGCTGAGCCGGTCGTTCTTCTTTCTCTCGCAATCCCCATGGCAACTGCCGCACTGGGCACAACGCGGCTTGCTGTACGCCCCGATTGCCGCACTGTCGGCCGTCATCGCCCCGGAAATGGTCATGACCGATGGCCGTCTCATCACGACACTGGCAGACGCACGTATTTGCGCGGTTGCTGCCGGCATCGCCTTTTTCTTTTGGCGCAAGGGTGCAGGGCAGGCGGTTTTGGGCACTATTGTGGTGGGTATGGCGGTGTATTTGCCATTGCATATCGGACTAGGCTGGTAGGACTCTTTGCGCTTCTACAATGGAGTGCATCAAAAGGAGCTTCTCTATGAACGTGATTCGATTCTCTGATCTGTGCGCCAGTGGCCAGGCTACCGGCAAGCGCGTGTTCATCCGCGCCGACCTGAATGTGCCGCAGGACGACGCCGGCAACATCACCGAAGACACCCGCATCCGTGCCAGCGTTCCCTGTATCCAGATGGCACTGCAAGCGGGCGCGGCCGTGATGGTGACCAGCCACCTGGGGCGCCCCACCGAGGGAGCCTTCAAGCCAGAGGATTCTTTGGCACCGGTGGCCAAGCGCCTGGGCGAGCTGCTCGGTCGTGAAGTCCCCGTCATCGCCAATTGGGTCGATGGCGTGCAGGTGGCACCCGGAGCCGTGGTGCTGCTGGAAAACTGCCGCATCAACAAGGGCGAAAAGAAGAACAACGAGGAGCTGGCCAAGAAAATGGCGGCCCTGTGTGACATCTTTGTCCATGACGCGTTTGGCACTGCCCACCGCGCAGAGGCCTCCACGTACGGCATTGCCCAGTTTGCGCCGATAGCCTGCGCTGGCCCGCTGTTGGCGGCCGAGATGGATGCCATCTCCAAGGCGCTGCTCGCGCCCAAGCGCCCCTTGGTTGCCATTGTGGCGGGCTCCAAGGTGTCGACCAAGCTGACCATTCTCAAGAGCCTGGCCGCCAATGTGGATCAGTTGATTGTGGGTGGGGGCATTGCCAATACGTTCATGCTGGCTGCGGGCCTGAAGATTGGCAAGAGTCTGGCCGAGGCCGATTTGCTGGAGGAAGCCAAAGCCGTCATTGAGGCGATGAAAGCCCGTGGTGCGGCGGTTCCGATTCCTACCGATGTCGTCACCGCCAAGACCTTTGCTGCGGACGCACCTGCCACGGTAAAGGCTGCAACCGATGTGGCCGATGACGACCTGATTCTGGACATCGGACCGCAAACCGCCCATGCGCTGGCCGCTCAGCTCAAACTGGCTGGCACCATTGTATGGAACGGGCCGGTGGGAGTGTTTGAGTTCGCCGCATTTGAGAACGGCACCAGGACCATTGCCAACGCTATTGCGGACTCCAGCGCATTCAGTATTGCAGGTGGGGGAGACACATTGGCCGCCATTGCCAAGTACGGCATTGAAAAGAAGATTGGCTACATCTCCACCGGTGGCGGCGCATTTCTGGAAGTGCTTGAAGGCAAGACCCTGCCGGCGTTCGAAATACTGACGCGCCGCGCTGCTGGCTAGTCAATCTTAAATTGATAGCGGCTTACGCACATCAGGCGCGGCTTGCGGCTCTATTTTGCAAGTAAATACATGACTACCACCTTCACGGCCCGGGGCAAACCGCCCCACTGGTTCTTGCGGCCGGGGACGGCCGTGATGATGCGAACCAAGCTCGGCATCAAGATCACCATTCTGGTCGCGCTGATTGCGGTTCCGTTCCTGTTTCTGCTGCAGCAACAGGCTTGCCATCTGGGCGGCGGATGCAGGGAGAACGCCGATTTCATGCTGGTGGTGACCTGGCTGGTGGTGGGGGTGTGTGGATGCCTGTGTGCGTACGGACTGATCTGCCTGTATGTGAATAACCGGGTGATGGGTTTCAAGCTTATGAATGGTGTGCGCCGCTCGGCCGAGGGCGATCTGTCCATGCGTGGCTACTACGGTGGCAGCGATGACCTGGGGCAACTGGGCCGTGAATTTGAGCGCATGCTCGACAGCCTCTCGGACATGACTGCGCAGGTGCGTTCGGCGTCTGCGCTGCTGAGCGAAAGTGGGCGAGGACTGGTCGAAGACACACGTGCCCTGTCTGAGCGGGCGCAAACCCAGGGCACCAGTCTGCAGCAAACTGCATTGCATGTGCGGCGGGTCAGCGAAACAGTGGCCAGAAACGCCGATGCCTCGCAGGAGGTGAGCCTGATGACCACCAGCGTGCACCACGAGGCGGAGACGGCCGAGCAGATGATGCAGCAGGCGGTGCGTGGCATGGGATCATTGCAGACTACTTCGGAGCACATGAACGTCATCATCGGCACGATTGACAGCATTGCCTTTCAGACCAATCTGCTGGCGCTCAATGCCGCGGTGGAAGCAGCGCGTGCCGGCGAGCAGGGGCGAGGCTTTGCAGTGGTGGCTGCCGAGGTGCGCGCGCTGGCCAAGCGCAGCCAGGTGGCGGCGGGTGAGGTGCGTGGCCTGATCGCCGAGTCGTCAGCACGTGTGGCCACCACGGTCACTGAAATCGACCAGGTCAACACCCTGATGGAAAGTCTTGTGGCGGGCATTCGAGAAATTGCCATGAACATCAATGTCATGGCTGAAGGCAGTGCGGCGCAAAGCACTGCGTTGGCCGAGGTGGTCAATGCAGTGGGAGACCTCGATACTTTGACGCAGGAAAACAGCACCCTGGTGGCGCAGGCCGCGCACAAGTCAGACGCGTTGATAGAACAGACGCTCGAGTTGGACGACGCCGTCGGGTTTATTCGCCTGCGTAATGGCACCGCGCAAGAGGCCCAGCAACTCACCCTGGATGCCACAGTGCATGTTCACAACGTTGGCATGGAACGCGCGATCAATGACTTCCACGATCCCGAGGGGCGTTTCATTGACCGCGACCTCTATATTTTTGCTTTTGACCGGGACGGCCGTTACAGTGTCTTCGGCAATGCTCCGCACCGCGTCGGTTCCTGGGTGACCGATACGCCCGGAATGAACGGGCCGCAGGTGCTGGCAGATGCCTGGGCCGCCTGCGACGCGGGCGGCGGCTGGATTACCTATGACATCACCAGCGCCGTTACCGGGACGGTCGGGCAGAAGATGTCTTACGTCGTTGCATTGGACCACCGCACGCTGATTGGTTGCGGTACCTATCTGAAGTCAGACATTGCCTATGCGGCCAAGTTGCACGAATTGGGGAACTAATTGAACTGCATCAAATGCAGTGACTGTCTTTCACGCAAAAATGGCGTTACGATGGCGCATCAAATTAGTGCATCACCCAGTCATGGCCCAAGGAAACGCTCCACCTTCTGACGAACAGCCTGAATCGCGTTCTGCGCCCGCCATGCTGGCGCTGTGCGCGGGCTTGTTGCCCGTGTGGTCGCGCCATCTTGCGACGTCAAGGGCACAGTCCGAGGTGGCTGTTCAGCAAATGTTACAGGCGTTTTCCGATATCGGTCCCCATATTCACATGGCGGAGCGCCAGTCCGAGCAAATCAACGACGCGCTGGCGCAGCCTATCGGGGGTATTCATGGGCTAGTGGGGGCATGCGAACATGTTTTGACACCTGTGCTGCAAGACAGCAGCATGTCTGGCGCCAGCAAAGCGGCGGTGGTGCAGGTGCTTGAGATGGTGCGTACTGCCGTGGGCGCCCTGGAGCAGGTTGCGCGGCCCTTTCAACACCAAACCCAGATGGTGGCAGCTCAGGTCGATCGCATGTACATGGGCTTCCAGTACCAGGACCGCATCAGCCAGATGCTGGCGCTGCTCGAAGGCGACATGGCCAAATTGCAGCAGGCGTTGGCCACAGGCACTGGCGCTGCACCCGACCTGGTGGACTGGCTGTCGCATCTGGAATCGCAATACGCGATGTCAGAGCAGCGTGACGACCATCGGGGTGACGCCAGCGCTCCACGCGCAACGGATCAGGATAACGAAACTACTTTCTTTTAAAACGAGGTTGGAATGGCAAAGACTATTTTGGTAATTGACGACTCGGCGAGTCTGCGGCAGGTGGTGAAGATGGCACTGACCGGTGCCGGCTACAACGTGCTGGAGGCGGGCGACGGGCAGGCTGCGCTGGCGCTGCTTGACGGCCGCCAGATCAACATGGCAATTTGTGACGTCAATATGCCGGTGATGAATGGTATCGAGTTCGTCAAGGCCGCCAAACAATTGGCCGCCTACAAATTCCTGCCGATCCTGATGCTCACCACCGAGAGCCAGGAAGAAAAAAAGGAGCAAGGCAAGGCTGCAGGTGCCAAGGCGTGGATGGTCAAACCGTTTTCTCCTACGCAGCTCGTTAGCGCAGTGACCAAGCTCTGCGCTTAGGCGTGTTTGGGGCCTGGTCGGTCCTTGGGTTTCTTCATGCAAGCTGTCGGGGAGATGTGATGAGTGAACGCTTTGAGCTCCCATCGGAGCTAAATATTTACAGTGCTATCGAGACGCGCGACGCAATGCTTGCCTGGGTTGCCGAAGAGGCGAGTGCGGGGCATGATTATCTGCAAATCTCTGCGCGCGATGTAGAGGAAGTGGATGGCTCCGGGCTGCAACTGCTGGCGGCACTCTCGAATATGGAGACGCCGTGGCACCTGGTGGAAACCAGCGAACCGTTTGCGCAAGCCTGCCGTCTCATGGGCTTTTCCCACTGGCTGGACAAGCGCTACCTCAAGGACCATGCAGGGGAGAGTGCATCATGAGTTACGCATCCGACTCCGACAAGGAATTCATCGCCCAGGCGATGCCTGCGTTCATCAGTGAAGCGGCCGAACAGATTGAAGCCATCGAGACGCTGCTGCTCGAACTTGAAGAGCAGCCCGACAACCGTGACCTGCTCGACTCCCTGTTTCGCTGTGCCCACACCGTCAAGGGCTCAGCCGGCATATTCGGGCTCAACCGGGTGGTCGAATTCACCCACCACGTGGAAACGCTGCTTGACAAAATGCGCGACGGCGACATCGCCCTCAACCCGGACATCAGCACCCTGCTGCTCCAATGCAACGACCAGATCAAGTTTTTAGTCGATAGCGCTGCCGACGAAAGCGCTGACACACCAGAGCAGAAAGACACCCGTGCGGATCTGGTGGTCCAGCTGCGTGCGTTGACCGAAGGGCAGGCACCGACCCCAGTTGCCAGCGCTGCCGCGGCCGCACAATCGGTTGCTGCCGGGTCGGTGGGTCCGCGTATCTGGCACATCTCGGCCCGCTTTGGCCTGGAGACATTTCGCAACGGCATGGATCCGCTGTCCATCGCCCGCTACCTGTCGGGCATGGGCCGGGTGGTCAGCGTGCACAGCGGCGTGGACACGGTGCCTGCGCTGGTAAACCTCAATCCGGAAAGTTGCTACCTGAGCTTTTCGATGGAGCTGGAAAGCGCTTCTACCCGCGAAGACATCGAAGGTGCCTTCAGCTTTGTACTTGACGATTGCCAGTTTGACGTGGTGGCGCCGGAGACGGCGGACCAGAAACTGGCCCGAGCCATTGAAGAGATGCCTGAGACACCCCGTCTGGGCGCCATGCTGGTCTCGGTGGGCGCAGTGTCGCAGGACAAACTCGACCAGGTGCTGTCTACCCAGCAGCAAACCCGGGGTATGCCCGCCGTGGGCAAGCCCAAACTCGGCGACTTGCTCGAAGCGCAAGCCGGTGTAGCTCCTGAAGTGGTGGCTGCGGCGGTCGCCAAGCAGCAAAAACTGCGTGAGAACGCACCCAGCGAAGAGCGTTATATCCGGGTGCAAGCCGATCGGCTGGACGCCGTTATCAACCTGCTCGGAGAGTTGGTCATTGCCGGAGCGGGTGCCACCCTGCTTGCGCGCGCAACGCACCACGGGTCGCTGATCGAAGCCAACCTGCAAATGAACGGCCTGATCGAAGAGATTCGCAACGGCACGCTCGGACTGCGCATGGTGCCCGTGGGTGAAACCTTCAGCCGCTTCCGGCGGGTGGTGCGCGATACCGCAGCGAGTCTAGGCAAGGAAGTCAACTTCGAAATCGTCGGGGGCGACGCCGAGCTCGACAAATCCATGGTCGAGAAGATCGCAGATCCTCTCATGCACCTGGTACGCAACTCGCTGGATCATGGCCTGGAGACGCCCCAAGAGCGCCTGGCGGCGGGCAAGAGTCGCGCTGGACACCTCACCCTGAGCGCCCGCCACGAGACCGGTGCCATCCTGATCCGCATCGACGACGACGGCCGTGGCATCAACCGAGAGCGCGTGCTGCAGCGCGCCTGGAACCGCGGCCTGGTCGAGCAGGGCGTGGTGCCCAGCGACAACGACATCAACATGCTGATCTTCGAGCCTGGCTTTTCCACCGCCGAGCAGGTCACCAATCTATCGGGGCGTGGTGTGGGTATGGATGTGGTGCGGCGCAATATTGAAGCGCTGCGAGGCTCCATTCGGCTTAACAGCCACCCGGGAGTGGGACTGCAGGTGGACATCCGCCTGCCGCTCACGCTGGCGATAATCGATGGCTTTCTGGTGGGTGTGGGGGCTTCCAAGTTTGTGTTGCCGCTGGAGTCGGTGGTGGAAGTCATCGAGGCTGCACACCAGCACACCCGGGTGGATGCGTCGGGGCGCCATGTGCTGGAACTGCGTGGAGCAATACTGCCGGTGGTGCGCCTGCGCACGCTCTACAGCATTGAGTCGTCACTTCCTGACCGCGTGAGCGTGGTGGTGGTGAACTCCCCAAGGGGTAAGTTCGGTATTGAGGTGGAGGTACTGCTAGGCCAGCACCAGACCGTTATCAAACCGATGGGGCGCTTGTTCAAGTCGCTGCGGGGTATCTCGGGTTCCTCCATCCTGGGCAGTGGTGAGGTGGCGCTCATTCTGGATGTGGTGTCTCTGGGGGATCTGGTCACCGTGGAGGCAATTGCCGCATCCGCCCCTGCCAGTGCATCCGCGCAGTTGGCCTAGTGCAAGTGCGGTCGCCACGGTCGCCATCTTCTTTTTCCAGTGGAAGCCATTTCAAGTTCGACATTTCGGAGTAATACGATGAAACTTAGTAACCTGAAAATTGGTACACGGCTGGTGATCCTGATCGGTGTGTTGCTGGCACTTCTGAGCGGGATTGGGGGACTGGGTCTCTTCGGGTTGAAAAATGCCAGCGAGCAGATGGAGATGATGTATGCAGAAAACATGCAGCAGTTGCATCGTCTGGATCAAATCAACTTTTTGATGACGCGCAATCGGTTGGCCATCAGCAACACCTTGTTGGACCCGACTCCGGAGAATGTCACCAAGTACAGTGCCGAGGTGGAAGCCAATATTGGCACCATCAGTGGGCTGTGGAAACAGTTTGTCGCCACCAATTTGCCCGGGGACCAGGCCAAGCTGGCGCAGCAATATGCCGACAACCGCAGACCTTTTGTTGAACAGGGCTTGCGCCCCGCCGTAGCGGCGCTACGCAGCGGAGACTTCAAGGAGTCCCGGCGCATCGTACTGGAACAAATTCATCCACTCTATGACGCCACAAAGCCGCACCTCGAAGCGTTGGTAACCGCCATCGATACGGATGGCAAGACCGATTACGAGCTTTCCTTTCAGCAATACCAGACTTCACGCACGCGCTCGATTGCCATGATGGTGCTCGGTGCGCTCTTTGCCGTCGTGTTTGGTACCTACCTGGTACGCGGCATAACCCGCCCCCTGGCGCAAGCGCTATCGGCCGCCCAAGCGGTTGCGGGTGGGAAATTTGACAGCGATGTACGTACCGAAAGCGTCGATGAGACCGGTCAGCTGTTAGGGGCGATTGACCACATGCAGAAAAATCTGCTCGGCTTTGAGTCTGCCCAGGCGGAGATGCGACGCCAACATGACCTGGGCATGATCGATTACCAGATGCCTGCTGACCAGATGGAGGGCAGTTACCGCGACCTGATGAAAGGCACCAACGAACTGGTGGCGTCACATATCGCCGTGAAGATGAAGGTGGTAGAGGTGGTGACCGGATATTCGGAGGGCCGCCTCGACATGGCAATGGACCGTCTGCCTGGCCAAAAGGCCAAGATCAGCGAGGCCATTGACAAAGTGCAGAGTGCCTTGAAGGGAGCGGCATTGGCGGCAACGTTTAACGCGCGTATCCGGATTTCTCTGGACAGCTTGCCGGTGTGCGTGACGGTTTCCAATGCCGAGGCACTGCTGGTGCACGCTACGCCACCGGCCAAGGAGTTGCTCAAGATGTTTGGGGGGCCTGGCTTCGATGCGGACAAGTTCTATGGCAACAAGCTCAGCACCTTGTTCAAGAATCCCGACGACGCTGCGCGTTTTGACCAGGCTGTGCGTTCCGGTGAAACCGTGGATATCGATATCGGTGGGCGCAAGATGCGTCTCCTGGCTCGCCCGGTGCGCGACAAAAACGGCGATGCCCTGGGGCGCATTACCCAATGGGTTGATCGCACCGATGAAATTGCGTCAGAGAAGCAGCTCGATGACATTGTCAATGCGGCGACCCTGGGCGACTTCAGTGGCAGGCTTTCGCTAGAGGGTAAGACCGGGTTTTTTGCCAGCGTCTCAGCGGGAATGAACCAGCTCATGGAGACCAGTGAGCGTGGGCTGACCGATGTGGCCGACGTGTTGACAGCATTTGCCGCAGGCGACCTGACCCAGCGTATCGAGCGTGATTACCATGGCCTGTTTGGCAAGGTCAAGGAGAACGCCAACGCCACCGCCGAGAACCTTACGCGTGTGCTGAACGATGTGCGTGGCGCGGCAGACGCCCTGACGGGTGCGGCCAATCAGGTGTCTGCCACCGCCCAGTCACTGAGCCAGGCCGCCAGCGAGCAAGCGGCCAGCGTCGAAGAAACCACTTCGCAGATCGATGTGATGTCGGCCTCCATCAGTCAGAACAGCGACAACGCCAAGGTGACCGACGGCATGGCTACCAAAACCAGCAAAGAAGCGATTGATGGTGGAGCAGCCGTCAGCTCTACGGTGGTCGCTATGAAACAGATAGCATCAAAAATTGGCATCGTGGATGACATTGCGTACCAGACCAACCTGCTGGCGCTCAATGCGGCGATTGAAGCAGCACGCGCGGGCGAGCACGGCAAGGGTTTTGCGGTGGTGGCTGCCGAGGTACGCAAACTCGCCGAGCGCAGCCAGGAGGCGGCCAAGGAAATTGGCGGCCTGGCCAGCAATTCCGTGACCACCGCCGAGCGTGCGGGAAAACTGCTCGACGAGATTGTGCCCAGCATCCAGAAGACCAGCGAACTGGTGCAGGAGATTGCGGCGGCCAGCGCGGAGCAAAGCGAGTCGGTAGTGCAGATTGGTGGTGCCATGGGCCAACTCAGCAAGGCCACGCAACAAAATGCCAGCGCCTCGGAGCAACTGGCCGCCACCAGCGAAGAACTCTCGGGTCAGGCTGAACAGTTGCAGCAGTCCATTGCCTTCTTCAATACCGGTGGGGAAACTCCCAAGGCGCGTAGCCGTCCTGAAGCCTTGTTAAGGCCGGAACGCCGTTCAGGTGCGGCTGCGCGGTTGACTGCACCGCTGGCGCCAGCAGCCGTGCGTGGCAGTGGTGGCAACTTCAAACCCTATTGATTCGATGATGGCAATCTTCAAGGTGGCACTATGAAAGACAGAGGCATCGTTCCGAGCCAGAATGAGAAAGTCATGCGGGAAGACGACTTCCTGGTATCGAGGACCGATCTGAAGGGCCGACTGACCTACGGAAACCAGATCTTTTTCGAATACTCGGGCTACTCCGAGTCGGAGTTGTTGGGGCAGCAGCACAACATCGTGCGTCACCCGGATATGCCCCGCGGGGTCTTCAAGTTGCTATGGGACACCCTGCAGGACAAGAAGGAAGTATTCGCCTATGTCAAAAACATGTCCAAGGATGGCAGCTTCTACTGGGTGTTTGCCAACGTGACTCCGTCGCTGGATGAACAAGGCCAGGTCGAAGGATATTTCTCGGTGCGTCGCAAACCCAAGCCCCAGGCCATTGCCGCCGTGACAGACATTTACCGCAAGATGCTCGACGAAGAGCGACGGGCGGGCCCGCGGGATGCGTGTGCGGCATCGGTGGCACTATTGAATGGCGTGTTGGCACAAAATGGAGTGAGTTATGAGCAGTTTGTTCTTTCAATCTGAGTCGGGCCGGTTTGCGGGTGGTGTCGGCGCGCTGCTGATCGCGGGAGCAGGTTTTCAGTTCTGGCAGTCCCAGGGTGATTGGATGGTTTTGCTGCCCTGGTTGCCTTGTGCCTTGGTGTTGGCGATCTGGATGCGACGGTTGGCGCCCAATGCAACGCTGCTTGCCGGTGTTCGCACGCTGGCGACCGAGGTTGCCCATGGCAAGTTCGGCAATCGCATGACCAATATTCCTGAAGGCGCCGAATCCAGTGGGCTGTGCTGGGAGATGAACGACATGCTGGACCAGTTGGAGGCATGTTTCCGGGAGCAGGCTACTGCCCTCAAATACGCCGCAGAAGGCAAGTATTTCCGCCTGGGTCAGACAACAGGTTTGCGGGGAAGCTTCCAGACCTCGCAAATAGCCATGAACCAGTCACTCAAAAACATGGAAGAAAAAGTGCTGGCGGAATTGCGGGTTGCGGAAGAGAAGAAGCACGCACAGCAACGTGAACAAACCGTGGCTGCGGAGAATCTGCGTATCAAGATAGCTCTGGACAGCTTGCCTGAATGCGTCACCGTCTCCAACGACGAAGCCCAATTTGTGCACGCCACACCGGCCGCTGAAGCGCTGCTGAAGAAGTTGTCACCGGGATTTGATGCTGAGAGGTTCGTCGGCAACAAGCTCAGTTCCCTGTTTTCAAGACCGGAAGTTGCCGAGAAATTTGACCACGCCACCTCGTCCGGTGAAACGGTGGAGATGGTGATCGATGGGCTCACAGTACAACTTCTCGCTAAACCCGTTCTTACGGCGACCGGCGAGCGCCTCGGTCGGGTCACGCACTGGGTGGACCGCACCGCCGAAGTTGCCTCGGAGCAGGAACTCACCCTGATGGTGGGTGCAGCGGGTCAAGGAGACTTTAGCCGCCGACTGACACTCGATGGAAAGACGGGCTTTTTTGCCACCATGTCCACCAGCATGAACGCGCTCGTCGAGACCAGCGAACAGGGTCTCACCGACGTATCGGATCTATTGGCAGCTTTTGCGGACGGCGACCTCACGAAACGGATTGAACGCGATTACCAGGGCCTGTTTGGCAAGGTCAAGGACAACGCCAACTCTACAGCCGAAAACCTGGCGCGCGTCATGGGTGAAGTGCGGGCCGCTGCAGACGCGCTCACCGGAGCCGCCAACCAGGTCAGCGCCACGGCGCAGAGTCTGTCGCAAGCCGCGAGTGAGCAGGCAGCCAGCGTAGAGGAAACCACTGCGCAGGTTGATGTAATGTCAGCCTCGATCAGCCAGAATAGCGACAACGCCAAGGTCACCGACGGCATGGCTACCAAAACCAGCAAAGAGGCTGTTGAGGGCGGAGCGGCCGTCAGCTCTACGGTAGCAGCTATGAAACAGATAGCATCGAAGATAGGTATCGTCGACGATATTGCGTACCAGACCAACCTGCTGGCGCTCAATGCGGCGATCGAAGCAGCACGCGCGGGCGAGCACGGCAAGGGTTTTGCGGTGGTGGCTGCCGAGGTACGCAAACTCGCCGAGCGCAGCCAGGAAGCGGCCAAGGAAATTGGTGGCCTGGCCAGCAACTCGGTGACGACGGCCGAGCGTGCTGGAAAACTGCTTGATGAGATCGTGCCCAGCATCCAGAAGACCAGCGAGCTGGTGCAGGAGATTGCTGCGGCCAGCGCCGAGCAGAGTGAGTCGGTGGTGCAGATTGGTGGTGCCATGGGCCAACTCAGCAAGGCCACGCAGCAAAACGCCAGCGCCTCGGAGCAACTGGCCGCCACCAGCGAAGAGCTCTCGGGTCAGGCCGAACAGTTGCAGCAGTCGGTGGCGTTCTTCAATATTGGTGACGATTCCGCACCGGTGGTGCGAAGTCGCCATGACGTATTGGCAAGCGCCTCTGTGCGCAACCGCGCACCAAGGCTCCAAGCCCCGGTTGCAGCTGCGCCTGTGCGTGGCGGCCCCGGGGTAGCATCCAACTTCAGACCTTACTGAGGACACGCCGATGAGCACGGAAACCACGGTTGCACCACCTTCGGGTACGACCCAGTCCATTGTCTTGCAGTACCTTACGTTTTCGCTCGGGGACGAAGTGTTCGCGATGGATATTCGTACGGTGCGCGAAATCATTCAATATGGTGCCGTGACGGTCGTGCCGCTCATGCCGCCCTTTGTGCGCGGCGTGATCAACCTGCGCGGTGCGGTGGTGCCGGTTATTGATCTTCAGGCGCGCTTTCTGCGTGATCGCTCGAGCGTGGGCAAAAAGACTTGCGTCATCATTTTTGATTCCAACTATGAGGGTGAAAAAGTTCAGTTGGGTTTGATGGTGGATGCGGTGAGTGAAGTCATTGATATTGCATCGGCACAGATTGAGCCGCCGCCACAATTTGGAAGCACCATTCAGCGCGATTTCATCAGCGGAATGGGGCGGGTCGGCGCGGCATTTGTGGTCATCATTGAACCCGATCGCGCACTCAACATTGACGACATGGCACTGATTGCACAACAAGGCCAATCGACCTAAGTGGTACCTCTATGGCGTACCTCAACCTGTCCATCCGCACGCGCATCGTATTGGGCATTTGCTTGCCCATTGTCTTGTTTGTGGGCTTCGCTCTCTGGTTGGGCCAGCAGTTGGAGGCCGTTCGCCACAGCATGTCTGATGTGTCCGAACAAAAAGTGCGCTTCGCCCTGCTGGCCACCGACATCGACAAACAGGTGGTGCAGATTCAACAGTATTTGACTGACATTTCGGCGACTCGTGGCAAGGACGGACTCGATGACGGCTTCGGCAAGGCGCAAGAGATATTCGACCATTTGAATGCTTCTTTGGCGGTATTTGAAAAGCAATTCACTGCGACAGGCGACGCGAAGCTACTTCAGCAAATTCAAGCTGTCAGGGCCGATGTGCTTGCGTATTACTCTGCGGGTCAACACATGGCCATGGCCTACGTCTCTGACGGCCCAACCTCGGGAAACAAACTCATGCCGGGGTTTGATGCAGCCAGCCAAAATTTGCAGAAATCGCTGGAACCCTTCGTCAAATCCCAGGTGGACAAAATGAAGGTCGACCTCGGAGCAGCATCCGAGAAATCGGGGCAAATATCCGATGTGGCCTTTGCTATCGTTGCTGTGGCCACCGTGCTCGCGCTCCTGGTGGCGTTTGTTGTTGTGGCCAGCATTACACGGCCGCTGGCAGCGGCACTTTCTGTTGCCAGTGATGTGGCATCGGGCAACTTGAACCGCACCATAGTGACCGACCAGAGCGAGATCGGGCAACTCCTGACGCCTCTGGCCAAAATGCAGGCCACCTTGCAGCAGTTTGAAGTTTCCCAGGCGGAGATGGCCCGCCAGCATGAACTTGGCATGCTGGACTACACCATGCCCGTGGATCAGTCCGAAGGGGTCTACCGTGAAATGGGCCGCTCGATCAATACCCTGGTGCAGTCGCATATTTCGGTGAAGATGAAGGTGGTGGAGGTTGTCACCGCCTACTCGGAGGGGCATCTTGATGTCACCATGGACCGGCTGCCCGGACAAAAGGCACGCATTTCTGAAGCTATGGACAAGGTTCAGGCGTCCTTGCGAAAGGCGGCTGACGCAGCGATTGCCAACCAGCGCATTGTTCAGGCGCTTGACAACGTGAGTTACCCGGTGCGTATTGCCACGCTGGACGGGACACTGGTGTACATCAACCAGGCGCTGAAGGATGTGCTGCACAGAGACCGTGCAGCATTTAGCGTTCAGATTCCCGGCTTTGATCCGGACAAGATTGAAGGCGGCAGTGTTGGTGTGTTTTATCAGGATCCGCAGGCTGCGTTGCAACGTTTGCGCAATCTCAGTTCCACCGTCACCAGCTTGCTCGAATTGGGTGGGCGCACCTACCGTCTCACGACAAGTCCGGTGGTTTCATCGCACGGTGAGCGCATGGGCAGCGTGGGCCAATGGGAAGACATTACTGAGCAAAACCAGGCGGAGGCAGAGGTCAGGGTCTTGATATCAGCCGCCGCGCAGGGCGACTTCAGCAGGCGCCTCGATCCCATCGGCAAGACCGGGTTTTATGCCAATCTGACCGAGGGCATGAACCAGCTCATGGACACCAGCGAGCAAGGCCTGAACGATATCGCGCAGTTGCTGCAGAGTTTCGCCGAGGGTGACCTGGCCCAGCGCATAGAGCATGACTACCAGGGACTCTTCGGCAAAGTCAAGGACAGCGCCAACTCCACGGCCGAGAATTTGACACGTGTTTTGGGTGAAGTGCGTGGCGCCGCCGATGCATTGACCGATGCGGCCAGTCACGTCAGCGCCACCGCCCAGACTTTGTCGCTGGCGGCGAACGAGCAGGCGTCCTCGGTCGGCCAGATCAGTGGCCGCATCGAGCACATGTCGGCCTCCATTGGTCAGAACAGCGACAACGCCAAAGTGACCGATGGCATGGCCACCAAAACCAGTAAAGAGGCTGTAGATGGCGGTGCGGCTGTAAGCTCGACGGTATCGGCCATGAAGCAGATTGCGTCCAAAATAAGCATCGTCGACGACATCGCCTACCAGACCAATTTGCTGGCGCTGAACGCCGCCATCGAAGCTGCGCGTGCCGGTGAGCACGGCAAGGGATTTGCCGTCGTCGCAGCGGAGGTTCGCAAACTGGCAGAACGCAGCCAGGCAGCTGCCAAGGAAATCGGCGAGCTTGCGGGAAACAGCGTGTCCACTGCCGAGAGTGCCGGAAAATTGTTGGATGCGATCGTGCCCAGCATCCAGAAGACTTCCGAGCTGGTGCAGGAGATTGCCGCGGCAAGTGCCGAGCAGAGCGAGTCGGTGCTGCAAATTGGTGGTGCCATGGGACAACTCAGCAAAGCCACACAACAAAACGCCAACGCTTCCGAGCAACTGGCCGCAACCAGTGAAGAACTCTCGGGCCAGGCTGAGCAATTGCAGCAGTCAATTGCGTTCTTCAATACCGGCGCCGTCGCACCCGGATCGCACCGGCAAAATGTGCTTCGCCCTTCTACCAAAATGAATCGAGTCCTGTGACCGCCTTAGCTTTTAGTGACAGAGAGTTCAAACAGATTGCCGACATCATGTATGACGCGGTGGGGCTCTCGTTCAACGAGTCCAAGAAGTCGCTGATTCACTCCAGGCTTTCGACACGCATTCAGAAACTCGGGCTCAGTGGATTTGCGGACTACATTGCGCTGCTGGGCGATGAGGCCGAGGCGGCCGAGTTCCAGATGGCGGTTGACCTGCTCACCACCAACGAGACGTACTTCTTTCGCGAACCCAAACATTACGACCTGCTGGAACGTGAACTGACTGCAGCCCGCAGCAAGGGCCCGATCGCGGTGTGGAGTGCAGCAGCATCGTTTGGTGATGAGGCGTACAGCACGGCCATGTTGCTGGCCGACATGCAGACGGGCGGCCGAATTGGCCCGGACTGGTCGATTCTGGCCACCGATATCAGCCACCGGGTTTTGCTGAGCGCCAAGGAGGCCGTGTACCCCAATGACCGTTTGCGTGCTGTTTCGCCAGAGCGTTTGCGCCGCTATTGCCTGCGTGGAGAAGGCCCGGCCGAGGGCCAGTCGAAAATTCAAGACAAGATTAGTTCCAGGGTGAAGTTTGGCCAGCTCAATTTGTGCAAGCCGTTCAGTGGTCTGGGACCTTTCGATGTTGTGTTCCTGCGTAACGTACTGATCTATTTCGACCCGCCGACCAAGAGCGACGTGGTGGATCGGGTGTTGGAGACTCTCCGGCCGGGCGGGCTGTTCTTTCTGGGTACTGCAGAGGGGCGTGTGCCGTGCAAGACGCCGCTGCAGGCGGTGCAGCCCGGCGCGTACCGCAAGGCATGAACTCCATGATTTGGAGTGGCTCATGGTAAAGCACTTGCGAAGGGCACGACCCATTCCCGGCGGCTTTGCCATGACGGTTGAACTGATGCCAGGTGACGTTGCCCTGGGGCAGGCTGGAGACCAGCTGAAAACGCTTTTGGGTTCGTGTGTTTGCGTCATCCTGACCGATCCGAGGCGCACAGTGGGGGTGATGTGTCATATCGTGCACGTGGGAAAACCCACGGGCGCAAATGCCAAGAACACGGCCTTTGGCGAGGCGGCCATGCGCGACATGTTTACCCGGTTGCGCGCTGTAGGCATTCGTCCGGAACAATGCGATGCCTATGTTTTTGGCGGGGGCAACATGTTCCCCAAGCTGTTTGACGTGCGCCATGTCGGCGATGCCAACGTGGATTGGGTGCTGGATTTCCTGCACGACCATGGCATTCATGTGATTGACCATTGCCTGGGTGGTAATGGCTACAGAAAAGTTTCGTGGACTGTAGGACCCAGCGAACCGCTGGTGGAGACGGTTTTCGCAGAGCAAGAGGGGATCTGATGAGTGTCAAGGTTTTTGTGGTGGACGATTCCGCCGTGGTGCGACAGGCTTTGGCCCATATGTTGTCGGGCAACGCGGAAGTCGAACTGATCGGCAGTGCGCCCAATCCCCTGCTCGCGATGGACATGATTCGCAAGAATCCGCCGGATGTGCTGCTGTTGGATATTGAAATGCCTGGCATGGATGGTTTGACGTTCTTGCGCCAGATCATGTCCAGCAATCCCATTCCCACCGTCATCTGTTCCACCCTGTCGACGGAGGGTAGCAAAGTGGCCCTGGAGGCCTTGTCGTCCGGTGCCGTCGCGGTGTTGGCCAAACCGAAGTTGGGATTGCGGCAGTTTTTGGACGACTCCCGCCGCGAGATGATTCAGACGCTCAAGACGGCTGCGAAGTCCCGTCCGCGGGGGCGGCCAACTGTCATCAACGATGCGCTGCACAAAATTGCTGTATCGCGAACGCCCGTGCTCGGTTCGGTGCATGCGTTTGCCATGAACAAGCCAGTAGTCATTGGCAGTTCGACCGGTGGCACCCAGGCGCTGGAACTGGTGCTGACCAGCCTGCCAGCCGATGCTCCCGGCATCGCCATCACGCAGCATATGCCCGAGAAGTTCACCGCCATGTATTCCAAGCGGCTCGATGGTCTTTGCGCCATGAATGTGCGCGAAGCCAAAGACGGGGATCGACTGGAGCGCGGTGTGGTGCTCATAGCGCCCGGCGGTCTGCACATGCAACTGCGCAAGAGTGCCGGTCAGTACTTTGTGACCGTGGTCGATGGCCCGCCAGTGAATCGGCACAAACCTTCCGTGGATGTGCTGTTTAGATCAGCGGCGGAATGTGGTGGACGAGATGTGTTGGGAATCATCCTCACTGGCATGGGTGACGATGGAGCGCGCGGTATGAAAGTGTTGCACGACGGTGGTGCCAGAACCATCGCCCAGAACGAGGAGACCTGCGTAGTATTTGGCATGCCCAAGGAAGCAATCAAATTACAGGCTGTAGACGACATCCTGCCGCTGGAACAGGTTGCCCGCGCCATCCTCCAATTCGACTCCCGCGCCTGATTCCGCTTCAAAATCATCCCTGTCGTTGTTGCTTCGCCTTGTCGTACTACAGCACTGCCTTCGGCTTCGCGCCTAGACAGAAATGATTTGGAAACGGAATGAGGAGGCGGGTACTACAGAACTTTGCCGCAGACCCGGCCACGGCCGGTTTGTTTGGCGAGGTAGAGCTGGTTGTCTGCAAGGCCCAGCAACGTGGCTGCGTCCCCCTGAGAGTCCACTGTGCGGGTCGCCACACCAGAACTGATGGTCACCATGGTGTCCACCGGGGAGTCCTGGTGCGGAACACCCAGACTGCGAACCTTGCGCTCGAGATCGGTGGCCAAGGTCATGGCGTCGTCAAACGGGGTGTCTGGAAGAACGCATGAAAATTCTTCGCCCCCGTAGCGGGCTACCAGGTCGCCGGGACGTTTCAGGCAGCTTTTGATGGCCATGGCAATCTGTCGCAAGCAGTCATCGCCGGCCTGGTGGCCGTAGCGATCGTTAAATAGCTTGAAACAATCCACATCCAGCATGATCACCGAAAGGGGCGAGCAGCTGCGCACCGCGCGTGACCACTCAATGCCGAACTGCTGATCAAAATAGCGCCGGTTAAAAACACCCGAGAGTCCATCCAGAAAAACCAGTTTGCGCAGCAAATCCGACTGGAACTTGAGTGTGAGGTGCGTCCGCACGCGTGCCCGTACCACAGACGGATTGACGGGCTTGGCAATAAAGTCCACAGCGCCCAGGCCCAGGCCATGGGATTCCTGCGCCGAATCGGTGTGGGCGGTCACAAAAATGACCGGGATATTGCGCGTGCTTTCATCCTCTTTGAGTTTTTGGCACACTTCAAACCCGTCCATCCCTGGCATCACAACATCCAGCAACACCAGGTCAGGCGGGTTGTCCTTGCAGATGGTCAGCGCCTGGGCGCCGGACGTGGCCATGAAGACCTGGTAATCACCAGCGAAAGCCTGGTACATCACCTGAATATTGATCGGCTGGTCGTCCACCACTAAAAGCTTGGGCTTGCCTCGGGCACCTTCCAGTAATTCGGCTACGGACGTCTCTTGGTCGGTCATTTCTAGGGGGTGCGGCGCAATGGTTGAAGCAATGCCCCACATTGGACCACACCTTGTTCGAAGTAAAAAGCGGAAATTGCGGAGGGGATTCCTCATGCGCCCCCGGTCGACTTGACGCACACATGTAACCGTTTTTGCCTGGTTCCATGTGAGAATGGCGACCATTATTAGAGGAGATAGTTCTATGCCCCGTCGCGCCACCAAGATTGTTGCCACCCTGGGCCCGGCCTCCAGTGACCCCGCACTGCTTGAGGAGATGATCCGAGCCGGTGTCAATGTCGTTCGCTTGAACTTCAGCCATGGCAAGGCGCAAGATCATATTGACCGTGCCGCGCTGGTGCGTCAGGCCGCCAAGCGAGCTGGCCGCGAGGTGGCCATCATGGCCGACCTGCAAGGCCCCAAAATTCGCGTTGGCAAATTTGCGGACGGTAAGGTCTTTTTGGAGCCTGGCCAGAAGTTTGTCCTCGATGCAGCGCGTACTGAGCTGGGCGACATTGACGCTGTGGGGCTGGACTACAAATCGCTACCGCGCGAAGTGAAGGCTGGCGATGTGCTGTTACTCAACGATGGGCTCATCGTGATCACCGTGGACGCCATCAGGGGCGAAGCCATCCATACGATCGTCAAGCTCGGTGGTGAGTTGTCCAATAACAAGGGAATCAACAAGCAGGGCGGCGGTCTGACCGCTCCAGCGCTGACAGGCAAAGACATGGAGGACATTCGTACCGCCATGGCTTTTCAGGCCGATTACGTTGCAGTGAGTTTCCCCAAGAATGCCACCGATATGGAGATGGCGCGCCAACTCTGCAATGTGGCGGCTGCTGAGCACGGCAACCATCGGCCTGGATTGATTGCAAAGATCGAACGCGCGGAAGCGATCCCCAAGCTCGAGGAGATCCTGGCGGCCAGCGATGGCATCATGGTGGCGCGTGGCGACTTGGCCGTCGAAGTGGGCAATGCCGCCGTTCCTGCCTTGCAAAAGCGGATGATCAAGTTGGCCCGTGATCATGACAAAGTGGTGATCACTGCGACGCAGATGATGGAGTCGATGATTACCAACCCGGTGCCTACCCGTGCCGAGGTCAGCGACGTGGCCAATGCAGTTCTGGATGGAACCGACGCCGTGATGCTGTCAGCAGAGACTGCGGCCGGCAAGTACCCGCTGGAAACTGTGGTCGAAATGGCAAAAATTTGCCATGCCGCCGAAAGCCATGAGCACTTCGAGCTGGAGTCCGACTTTTCTGGCAAGAGTTTCAGCCGGATTGACCACTCCATCGCCATGGGGGCGTTGTTTACAGCGCACCACCTCGGTGCCAAAGCGATTGTGGCAATGACCGACAGTGGCTCGACTGCGCTGTGGATGAGTCGCCACCTGATCCGGGTTCCGATCTATGCGTTGACGAGCAAAGTGGCGACACAGCGAAAAATGACTCTTTACCGCAATGTCCGCCCCTTGCTGATCGATGCCATTGCCGACCGTGACGCCGCGCTGGCCGAGGTGGAGCACAACCTGAAAGAGCGTGGTCTCATGCAGGCGGGCGACGTGTATGCCATTACCTGTGGTGAGCCCATGGGGGCCCCGGGGGGAACCAATATGCTGAAAATTTGTCGCGTCGAGTAAGTCGTCGCGCTATAGCTTGATTTTGGTTAAGCTTCTGTTGGACCGAATCTCTAAAATTTGCTCGCAGACTCGATTGTCACTGCAGCGTTTTGAAGAAGGTGTTCCTCCTCAACGCAAGTAACTGAAAAGGATTCGTCGATGACACAGAAAATTTTGGATGTGGTGAAGCCCGGCGTGGTGTCCGGTGATGATATGCAAAAGATCTTTGCAATTTGCAAAGCCAACCGTTTTGCGATGCCTGCTGTGAACGTCATCAGCACCGATTCCGTGAACGCGGTACTGGAAGCCGCAGCCAAGGCACAGGCCCCCGTGATCATTCAGTTCTCCAACGGTGGTGCAGGTTTTGTGGCGGGCAAGGGCTTGAAGCTTGATGGCCAGAAAGCAGCCATTCTGGGGGCCATTTCGGGCGCCAAACATATTCACCTGCTGGCCCAGTCGTATGGTGTTCCGGTGATTGTGCATACCGACCACGCGGCCAAGAAGTTGCTGCCTTGGATAGATGGTTTGCTCGATGCGGGTGAAAAGCATTTTGCAGAGACTGGCAAGCCGCTGTTTAGCTCACACATGCTCGATTTGTCGGAAGAGCCCCTCAAGGAAAATATCGAGATTTGTGGCAAGTATCTGGAGCGCATGTCCAAACTGGGCATGACGCTGGAGATCGAACTGGGCGTCACCGGTGGTGAAGAAGACGGCGTGGATAACAGCGACCGGGACGCATCCCTGTTGTACACCCAGCCCGAAGATGTGGCCTATGCCTATGAGGAGCTGAGCAAAATCAGCCACCGTTTCACCATTGCCGCCTCCTTTGGCAATGTGCACGGTGTGTACAAGCCTGGCAATGTCAAACTCACGCCCAAGATTCTGGACAACTCGCAAAAGTTTGTTTCTGACAAATACAAGGTGCCGGCCAATACGCTGGACTTTGTGTTCCATGGTGGCTCGGGCTCCAGTGCCGATGAAATCAAGGAGTCCATCAGCTATGGCGTGGTCAAGATGAACATCGACACCGACACGCAGTGGGCCACCTGGGAAGGTGTCATGAACTATTACAAGAAGAATGAAGGCTATCTGCAAGGTCAGATCGGCAACCCTGACGGTGATGACAAGCCCAACAAGAAGTACTACGACCCCCGCGTGTGGCAACGTGCCGGGCAGGCCGGCATGATTGCGCGGCTGCAGCAGGCCTTTCAAGAGCTCAATGCGGTCAATACCCTGTAAATAGCCTGACTTCAAGGACTCCACCATGGCACTTGTTTCCATGCGCGAATTGCTGGACCATGCCGCGTCCAACGGCTACGGCATTCCGGCCTTCAACGTCAATAATCTGGAGCAAGTGCAAGCAGTCATGATGGCCGCTGACGAAGTGGGCGCACCGGTGATCTTGCAGGCCAGCGCCGGCGCGCGCAAGTATGCGGGTGAACCCTTCATCAAGCACCTGATTCAGGCGGCGATCGAATCCTGGCCGCACATTCCACTGGTGATGCATCAGGACCACGGCCAAAGTCCCGCGGTCTGCCAGGGTGCAATCAACCTCGGCTTTTCGTCGGTGATGATGGACGGCAGCCTGGAAGCCGATGGCAAGACCATCGCCAGCTACGAGTACAACGTGGAAACCACCCGCAAGGTGGTGGACATGGCGCACGCGGTGGGCGTGACTGTTGAAGGCGAACTGGGTTGTCTGGGCAGCCTGGAGACCATGAAGGGCGACAAGGAAGACGGCCATGGCACCGACGCCACCATGACACGTGACCAGTTGCTGACCGACCCCGAACAGGCCGCCGACTTTGTCAAACGCACGCAGCTCGACGCGTTGGCCATCGCCATTGGCACCAGCCATGGTGCCTACAAGTTCACCCGCAAGCCCACCGGCGACATTTTGGCCATCGACCGGATCATGGAAATCAACCGCCGCATCCCCAACACCCACCTGGTGATGCATGGCTCCAGCAGCGTGCCGCAAGAGTCGCTGGCGCTGATCAATCAGTTTGGCGGGAAGATGAAAGAAACCTACGGCGTGCCGGTCGAGGAGATCCAGAAAGCCATCCGGTTTGGCGTGCGCAAGATCAATATCGACACCGACATCCGCCTGGCCATGACAGCCGCAGTGCGCAAATACATGTTTGAGAACCCGGACAAGTTTGATGCCCGCGACTGGCTCAAGCCGGCCCGTGAAGCCGCCAGGCAATTGTGCAAGCAGCGCTACCTCGAATTTGGTTGCGAAGGCCAGGGTGCCAAGGTCAGGGGTGACAGCCTGCAGGTCGTGTCCGCCCGATACGCCAGGGGTGAACTGGCGCAAGTGGTCCAGTAGGCACCGCTATGCCCAATGCTCTGCATACCTCTACCCTGGGCTCCCTGACGCTGCTGGCGCGCGGCAAGGTGCGCGACAACTACGCGGTGGGTGACGACCGCATCCTGATGGTGGCGAGCGACCGGCTCAGTGCCTTTGACGTCATCATGGGCGAGCCGATTCCGGGCAAGGGCAAACTGCTCACGCAAATGGCGCTGTTCTGGTTCGACAAACTCGGCCCCAACGGTGCCAATCTGTGTCCCAACCACCTCACTGGCGACGCGCCGGAGAGCGTTGTTGCACCCACGGAAGTGCCGCAGGTGACGGGGCGCTCCATGCTGGTCAAACGGCTCAAGCCCTTGCCAGTGGAAGCAGTGGTGCGCGGTTATCTGGCGGGCAGTGGCTGGAAGGAATACCAGGCCCATGGGGCTGTATGTGGCGTGCAATTGCCAGCAGGATTGCAAAACGCATCGAAACTGCCCGAGCCCATTTACACGCCAGCGGCGAAAGCCGCGGTGGGCGACCACGACGAGAACATCACATTCGAGCAAACAGTGGAAATGGTCGGGCTCGATCTGGCCACCCGCATGCGCGACATCAGCATTGCCATTTACAAGGCAGCTTCCGAGATCGCATTGCGTAAGGGCATCATCATTGCCGACACCAAGTTTGAGTTCGGCCTGGACAAGGCCGGAACACTTACATTGATGGACGAAGTGCTCACCCCCGACTCCTCGCGATTTTGGCCCCAGGAAAGTTACCAGGAAGGCACCAACCCACCGAGCTACGACAAGCAGTTTGTACGTGACTGGCTGGAGCAGGCGCAGGTGGATGGCAAGCCCTGGGGCAAGACGCCGCCCGCACCCCGGGTGCCCGACGCCGTGATTGCAAAAACCGCCGCCAAGTACCAGGAAGCACTCGCACGGCTGACCGCCTGAAGGCAGCGTATAGGCCTATTTTCCGAGGGTACTTGCGCTTGACCTGCTGCAGAGGTGCACCCATACTGGTGGCCATGCAACGCTTGGCCCCACCGTGACCGACGCTACTCCCCCCATCGAACCCGAAGCACCCCGGGCTCGCATACCGTATCTGGATGAGCCCCAGCGCGACTTGGGGGCCTGGGTGCGGTATTTCAGCAAGACCGAAATTCCCGTACTCGCTTCGACGTCCATGGCGATCGAAGCCTTGCGCGCCGATGAGGACAATGTGGATGCCAAGATGCTGGGATCCGTGATCGAGAGTGACCCCTTCATGACCATCAAGGTCATGGCCGATGTGGCGGCGCGGCGCAAACCGGGTGACAAGACCGATACGGAAACTGTGACCACCGCATTGGTGATGACCGGGGTGGCACCGTTTTTTCGCAATTTTGGCATCCAGCCAACCGTGCAAGACCAACTATTCGACCAGCCCTTGGCCGTCGAGGGGTTGATGGCCCTGATCAAGCGCACGCAGCGTGCAGCGCACTTCGCGATGGCATTCGCGGTACATCGGGGTGATACCGATGCGGGCGTGATCTATCAGGCTGCGATCCTGCACGACTTTGCAGAGATGCTGTTGTGGTGCCATGCGCCCACCTTCCAGCTCGAAATCATCGCCATGCAAAAGGCCAATCCGACCCTGCGGACGGCCGCCCTGCAACGCTTTGTCTACAACGTCGACCTTGAGGATCTGGGCCACGCCCTGATGAAGCTTTGGCACCTGCCCGAACTGCTGGTGCGCATTTGCGATGGCAAGCACCCGGATCACCCCAGCGTGCGCAATGTGGTGCTGGCCTCGCGCCTGGCGCGTCACATCGCAAGCGGCTGGGACAACCCGGCAGTACCGGACGATATCGCCGACATCTCCGAACTGCTGAATAGTCCGCCGCGGGTGGTGACCTCGTTTCTGCACAAGGTCGATCTCGGGCGTGAATAGCCGTTGCAGGCTATAAACTCTTCGGCATGTGGTTGCTCTTGCTACAAAGATAGGAGCTGCCCGCGCTTGTCCCACGGGCGCTACAGCCCCATTTGGCTTAAATAACCATTGGAGCTTATCGTCTGGCTACGCTACTCGTGGGCCAGTTCCCAACGAGCAGGTGAACGCCACAAGCGCGAGCGCAGCATCTCACGCTCAAAGGTGAACTCCTTGGGCAAGCGGTCACGGAAGCGGTCAAAGAGTTCCTCGTGGGAATGCGCCTCCGCGGTACCGGCATCGCTGCCAACCGCCATCAAGTCATAAAACGCAGCGCTGGGAAAGTCGAGTCCATCCCAATGAATGTCCTCAAACCGTGGCATCCAGCCCAACGGGCTCTCTACGGCAAACGCACGCCCATGGACACGGTCCACAATCCACTTGAGCACCCGCATGTTTTCACCGAAACCGGGCCA
>JAIFLV010000034.1 GCA_020048895.1 Rhodoferax sp.
TCGATGGCCGGCATCGCATCCAGCAGGCGCTGCTCAAGCTCGTTGATTGGCCCTGTGAGGGCGGTCACCAGATGCGGAACCATGCTGCTCTTTCTATAGGTTGGTACCCATTGTAGGGACGCTGTGCGCAAGCCTGCGCCAGCCCCCTATGTGGTGCTCCAGCCACCGAATTCAACCCCGGGCGCGTTCAGGCGCGCAGTTCGCCGTCGCCCAACACCACGTATTTGAGCGAGGTAAGCCCCTCGATACCTACCGGGCCACGCGCGTGAAACTTGTCGGTGCTGATACCAATTTCCGCGCCCAGCCCATACTCAAACCCGTCGGCAAACCGGGTACTGGCGTTCACCATCACGCTGGCTGAATCCACCTCGCGCAGAAAGGCCTGGGCGTGCCGGTGGTCGGTGGTGAGAATGGCATCGGTGTGGTGGCTGGAATACTGGTTGATGTGGGCAATGGCCTCGTCCACCCCCGCCACGACCTTGATGCTGATGATGGGGGCGAGGTATTCCTCGTACCAGTCAGCGTCCTGTGCCGGCACCAGATTTGCTACTGATTTGGTAGCTGCTTGCGCACTATCCACGGGCGCAAAAGCCACTTTTTGCTTGAGGATTTCCAGCGACTCGGCATCGCAGCGCATCTCCACACCCTTGTCTGCATAGATCTGCCCTATGAGCGGCAAAAACTGCGCCGCCACGCCACGCGCCACCAACAGGCTCTCGGCCGCATTGCAGGGACTGAATTTGTTGGTTTTGGCGTTGTCGGCCACGCGTACCGCCATGGCCATGTCACACGGGTCGTCCACAAACACATGGCAATTGCCATCGAGGTGCTTGATGACCGGCACTTTGGCACCGGCACTGATGCGCTCGATCAGCCCCTTCCCGCCGCGCGGGATGATCACATCCACATACTGCGGCATCGCAATAAGCTGGTCTACCAGGGCACGGTCGGTGGATTGCACCAACTGCACCGCCTCTTCAGGCAACCCGGCCTCCTTCAGCGCCTGCTGCACCAGCAAGGCCAGCGCCTTGTTGGACTCAATGGCCTCCGAGCCCCCGCGCAAAATGCAGGCGTTGCCGCTCTTGATGGACAGGCTCGCCGCCTCGATCGTCACGTTTGGGCGACTCTCGAAGATCATGCCGAACACGCCAATAGGCACCCGCATCTGGCCCACCCGTATGCCACTGGGCTGCTGCTTCATGCCGATGATTTCGCCAATGATGTCGGGCATGGCTGCCAGCTGCTCGCAGCCCAAGGCGCAAGTCTCCAGTACCTTGGGCGTGAGTTTGAGCCGGTCCACCATCGGCGCTGCCAGCCCGGCCGCCAGCGCACGCTCGATGTCCCGTGCGTTGTCGACCTGCAGCGCCTGTGTGTTGTCCCGCAACAACCGCGCCAGGCCTTTGAGTGCTACAACTTTGCTAGCTGTCTGCGCACGCGCCATCACCGTGGAAGCCGCTTTTGCTTTAGAACCTAGAGAATGGGCGTAGTCGGTGATGTTGGTCTCGTTCATAGATGGATTTTGGCATGGCGAAGGCGCTCAAGCCGCGTAGGCGAATATGTTTGCGAGAAGCGACGGCCAGCAGGTATTGGGGTCGGATTCCAATATTGCCGCGCAGCTCCCACAAGGGACGGCCGGAGGCCGGGCAATTTTGGACTCTGACCCCAATACCTGCGGGTTCATAAGCAGTGGCCCGTCAGGGCCGCCGCGCCTGCCCGAACTGTTAGGCGTTGCACTGTTGCCGCATGGTACCCGCACCGTTCGACGGAATAGGTCGTTCTTTTGCAAAGAGTTGAAATGCCTACTGTGCCGTGTTGGGCGAACCCTTGATATCCCAGTTCATGTATATTTACAACTATGCCAGTGAATGAAAGACCGATCGAATGGATAGGGAGCAGTTACAAAGATTTATTGAATCTTTCGGCAGACGTTCGGCGGCTTTTCGGTTTTGCGCTGTCACTTGCACAAGCCGGAGATAGGCATGACGCCGCCAAGGTGCTCAAGGGATTTGGTGGATCCGGAGTACTTGAAGTGGTGGAGGACGACATTGGCGGCACCTACCGTGCCGTGTACACCGTGAAGTTTGCCGAAGCAGTGTTTGTCCTTCACTGCTTCCAGAAGAAAAGCAAGCGCGGCGTCACCACGCCCAAGGAAGACATGGACATTATTCATGCGCGGCTCAAAATTGCCGAAGCGTATGCAAAGGAGTTACGAAAATGAAAACTCGGCTGATTGATGGCATCGAAGTGCATCATGGTTCCAGCAACGTGTTTGCCGATCTTGGCCTGCCGGATGCCGAGAAGCTCAGGATCAAAACGGGCTTGGTGATCGAGATCAGAAAAGCCATGGGCGCTCGCGGGCTGACACAGCAAGAAGCGGCCAAGCGAATGGGCATCACGCAACCCAAAGTATCCGACATGATGCGCGGTGATTTCGCCAATCTTTCAGAGCGCAAGCTCATGGATTGTTTGACGCGACTGGGCTACGACATTGAAATCAAAGTTAAACCTTCAAAGGCAGAAGTCGGCCACTTGTTGCTGGCTGCTGCGTGACCTTGAAGATTGAAGATGGTGGCTTCGTTCGCCGGGATGTGTCGTGCTTTAGCAAAGCGGCGAAGTGCGTGGGCTCGCATTGGGCGCCGCTCAAGCGTAAGTTTGGTCATCGCTAGTGCGCTACAACTTTGCTAGCTGCCTGCGCACGTGCCATAAGCGCGGAATCCACTTTTTCCTTGGAGCCCAGGGCGTGGGCGTAGTCGGAAATTTTGGTCGCATTTGGTCGCATTCATAGGCGGACTTGGCATGAAGATCGGCGACGGTGGCAATCAGGTCGTTGAACTATTGCCATCAACATGTTCCAGTGCAAACAGGGGCAGATCGGCTTGCCGACTCAGCCACACGCCGCCGCCGAGTTCGGTGAACCCTTCAGACAGGCCGCGCCGGTAGACCTGCGCCGGGTGTTTGAACAGGCGCGGGTCGGTTTTGGTTTCGTCCAGAACATCCTGCTCCCAGTCCTCTTGGGCGACGGCTTCCACATACAGTGCGCCGCTGCACAGTCGCCGCAGGTTACGCAGGGCAATTGTCAAATCGGCTTGCGCCAGGTAGGGCAACACACCCTGACAGATCACCAGATCAAAAGGGGATTGGGCCTTGTAATCGACCACCGATCCACGCTCCCAGCCAAAGCGGGCGCACAAATACTCGCTGTACTCCACGCCGTGATACCGCGCGTGCGGGTAGTGCCGGTGGATCACATCGCGCCACAGTCCGATGCCACAGCCCACATCCAGCACGCGGCGCACCGGTACCCGGATAAATTGCAGGTAGCTGCACACGAAAGCACCCAGCCGCTCGACGTGCGCCGGGTCCACCACGCTGGTTTTTTTGTTGAAATAGAAGCGCTCGTAATACGCCGCGTCAAACAGAGTGTCACTCGCAGATTTCATCCGGCGTTTTCCCAAAATTGAACCGTGCCAATGGTACGTGATGACCGACCCAACGGCTGCGTATCCACCCGCAGATCGCCACCCACAGCCGGATTTCAGCGAATCAGGGACAATGCTGGCCCATGTCAGCCCACATTCCGACCCTGTTCCTGGTCATCGTCGCCGCGGGGGCCACGTTGGCGACCGCCATGGCGGTCGTGGCATGGGGACGGGACCGCAATCTTTTGCTGTGGGCCACCGCACTGGCGTTGCACACCTTCGCGTACACGATGTTCAGCCTGCGTGGGCAGATCAACGACGCAGCGTCCATCATTTTTGGCAATATCTTCCTTTCGTCCGCCTTGGCCGTGTTTGCGGAGGGTCTTTACCGTTTTCAACGAAGGCCCTGCCCTCGCTGGTTGGTCTGGACGCCAGTGGTGGTGGTTGGTGCTGGCTTCTACGTGCTGTTGAACGACCAGTCGGCGCGCATCGTTTTCGGCGGGTCAGTTTTTTCGACCCAGGCCTTGGTTGTTCTTGCCGCGCTGGCCACAAGGTACCGAGAGACTATCGGGCGGGGTCAATTTATTCTGGCAGCGGGTGGCATTCTGGTGCTGGTTGCGTTTGCGGCACGTGTGCTTGCGACCATCAGCGGACATACGGAGATACTGACGGTGACCACCGCCAACCCGGTACAAACCGCCACCTTTTTGCTGTCCATCGTGTGTCTGATGCTGTTGGCCATCGGTCTGTTGATCATGACCAAAGAGCGTGCCGAAAAGGACGCACGCCGGGCGGAACAGTATGAACGGGTTCGCAGCCATGCCATGGAACTGCTGACCAAAGACGCCCCCCTACCCCTCATTCTGGATGCCTTGGTGCGTGGGCTCGAAGACATCCGCCCGCAAACGCTGTGCAGCATTTTGCTGTTGGACTCCAACGGCCAGTACCTTACCAAAGGTGCCGCACCAAGCCGCCGGACTTTTACAACACCGCCATTGAGGGCATCGCCATAGGCCAGGGCGTGGGCTCCTGTGGCACTGCCGCGTTCACGGGAGAGCGCGTCATCGTGACCGATATTGCATCGCACCCGTTCTGGGCTCCCTACCGGGACCTGGCGGCGCAGGCCGGGCTGGGGGCTTGCTGGTCACAGCCGATCAAGGATGCCGCAGGTTCGGTGCTGGGCACCTTTGCCATCTACCATCGCGTGCCCGCCACGCCCGCTGCGGATGACATCCACTTTATTGAGCAGTTTGCCGGTCTGGCCAGCATTGCCATTGAACGCAGCAAGGCCGCCGAGATCATCCACGCCAGTGTGGCGCATTACCGGTTGCTGACCGAGGGGGTCACGGATGTCGTGTGGAAACTCGACGCCAACTTTTGTTTCACATACATGAGCCCTGCCGATGAGCACATGCGCGGCTTCCACGCCAGCGAGGTCATTGGGCACCATGTTTTTGAGCTTTTTCCGCCACAAGGGGTGGCCAGCGTGAAGCAGCAGCTGCGCCGTCGGAACGTCGCCGAGCAAAGTGGTGCGCAGCAGGATTCGATCACGTTTGAGGTGCAGCAACTGTGCAAGGATGGCTCGCTGGTGTGGACGGAAATCATTTCCAACCGCGAGCGTGATGCCGGAGGCAATATCGTCGGCCACCATGGCATAACCCGCAACATTTCCGAGCGCAAGCGGGCCCAGGAAGAGGTGCACCAGTTGGCGTTTTACGACACGCTCACCCAGCTTGCCAACCGTGCCTTGCTCACAGACCGCATGCACCAGGCCCTGGCCGCAGGCAAGCGCAGTGGGTGTTACAGCGCACTGATGTTTCTGGATCTGGACAACTTCAAACCGCTCAACGACCAGCATGGGCACCGCGTGGGGGATCTGCTGCTGGTGGAAGTCGCCAAGCGCCTCACCGCGTGCGTGCGCCAGGCCGACACGGTGGCGCGGTTTGGCGGCGATGAGTTTGTCGTGATGCTGGGCGAACTCGATGTGGAAGAAGCCCGCGCCACCGCGCTGGCCGAGGTGGTGGCAGAAAAAATCCGCGTCGCCCTCTCCAGCCCATATGTGCTCACGTTTTCAGACGAGGGCGCGTCTGCAGTTGTGGAGCACCGGTGTTCGACCAGTATTGGTGTGGCGGTCTTCACCAGCGACGGTACAACGCCCGATGAAGCTCTCAAATGGGCCGACCGGGCGATGTATCGGGCCAAAGAAGCCGGGCGCAACGCCGTGCGCTTTTATGTCGCTGCACCATCCAAGGCAGCACCGGCTCACTGATCGGCTTCAGTGCTGACCCACTTGGCGAGCAATTCACGCAAGTGCACGGGATTGATCGGTTTGCTGAGGTAGTCGTCCATGCCCGCTGCCAGACACCGTTGGCGGTCGCCCTCCATGGCGTTGGCGGTCATGGCGATGATGGGGATGCGCCCGACTCTGGCAAGCTCGTGAAAACGTATGGCCTTGGTCGCTTCGAAACCATCGAGCACAGGCATCTGACAGTCCATCAATACCGCTGCCAGGGCCGGTGCTTCGCCGCTCCACGCAGCGCGCACCGCGTCCACCGCCTCCTGCCCATTGCCTACGATGCGCAATGCATAGCCCAGCTTGCCGATCTGCAATTGCGCCACCTTCTGGTTGATGAGGTTGTCTTCGACCAGCAGGATCAGGGGTTGTGGTGGCAACGACATTGCAGCCCCGGGCAACGCAACAGAAGGCACAGGCGACGCCCGAACGGCCGGGGCAACGTCTGCGCCGGGGTCTGACTGTGCATCTGCAAGGTCTAGCGGCAACGTAAACCAGAAGGTAGAACCCGTACCCGCTGCACTTTGTACGCCAATGCGGCCGCCCATGAGTTCCACCAGGCGCTTGCAGATGGCCAACCCCAAACCCGTGCCACCATATTTGCGGGTGGTCGAGCTGTCCGCCTGGGTGAAGGACTGAAACAATTTGGCCTGTGTTGCAGCAGGAATGCCGATACCGGTGTCCTTCACCTCGAAGCGCACGACCGGCCCTTGCGGCTCCTCCAGGCGACAGGCATACACATCCACCCGTCCGTGCTGGGTGAACTTGATGGCATTGCCCACCAGATTGAGCAGCACCTGGCGCAGGCGGACGGGGTCACCCCGCAACAGCGTCGGCACGCTGGCGTCCGCCGCACTGGTAAATTCCAGCTGTTTGTCGCGCGCCTTGGCTTGCAGCAGTTCTGCGGCACTGGACAGCAGCTGGGAAACCGAGAAATCAGTGACTTCAATTTCCAGCTTGCCGGCCTCGATTTTCGAAAAATCGAGAATGTCGTTGATGATCACCAGTAGCGCCTGCGCGGAGTCCCGCACGACGCCGGTGTAGTCCCGTTGTTCGGCATCCAGCGCTGTGTCGAGCAACAGATCGGTCATGCCAATGATGCCGTTCATGGGCGTGCGGATCTCGTGGCTCATGGTGGAGAGGAACTCCGATTTGAGGCGCGAGTTCTCCAGCGCCTGGTCACGTGCGCTGCGCAGCGCGGCCTCGGCCTCCTTGCGCTGATCGATGTCGGACAACAATCCAATGTAGTGGCGGCCGTCGCCCCGGTCGTTGGGCACCGGTGACAGGTGCAACTCCGCCACGAAGCCGGTTCCATCCTTTCTGCGCAGGGGCATTTCCACCAGAAGTCCAACACCGCTTTCCATCGCGGCTCGGATCTGCGCTGGCGCAGTGGAGGTGGTGTGCGGATCTCGCAAGAAGCCGGCACGCGCCCCCACCGTATCTTCGGGCAGGTAACCGGTGAGGCGGGTGAAACCCGCGTTGACGTACTGCACAACCGGCCCGTCCGCATGTGTCGTCGCATCCATGATGAGGATGCCCTGATCAGTTTCCTGAATCGCGGATTCGATGAGCTTTAGGCGCGTGCGCGTTCGCACTTCTTCTGAAATGTCACGCTTGATGGCAACAAAGTGTGCGATCTGTCCACCCTCAATGATGGGCGTGATGGTCATTTGTTCCGGGTAGGTTTCACCATTTTTACGCCGGTTGACCAACTCACCTTCCCACGGCCTGCCGTCCAGCAACGCCCTCCACATGACACGGTAAAACTCTTCTTCACCGGCCCCGGAACTCAGAATGCTGGTCGATTTTCCCAGCACTTCCTCGGCGCTGTAGCCCGTGGTCCTGCAGAAAGCCGGATTGACATATTCAATCAACGCCTCCCGGTTGGTAATGACGATCATGTTGGCAGCAGCATCGAGCGCGGCCTGTTGTAAGCGGATGCGGGCCTCGCTCACAAGGCGCTCGCTGATGTCGTGGAACGAGACCAGCGAACCCACCACCTTGCCCTCCACCAGCAACGGCTTGGACCTGTAAGACACCGGGATGAAGTGACCATCACGGTGCACAAAGTGTTCCTCGCCGTCGAGCGATACGCCCTGCAACAGCACCGCGATCAGCGGACATTGTGCGTCAGGGAAGTGCGCGCCATCAGGATAGCTGTGGTGAATCGCCTGATGGGATACCTGTCCCACCAGATCGCTTGCGCTCCATCCCAGAATGCGCTCGCCAGCAGCGTTCAGAAAAGTTATCTTCCCTGCCAGATCAGTGGCATAGACGCCGTCGCCCAGGGTATCGAGAATGGTGGCGTTATTCTCGCGCTGGCGCTCTGCATCGTTGGTGGCAAGACGCGCCTGGCTTAATGCGCCGGTCAGGCGGCGCATGAACATAAATCCGGCAGAACCTCCGAACAAAACCACCAGCAATATCAGCGCCGTTTCCACTTGCTTGAGCTGGCTGGCCTGATCCTCAAGCTCCTGCTCCAGTGCACGCAGGCGCTGGTCACCTTCCAGAAAGAGCCGGTTGGCATTTTCATTGAGACGCTCAAAGTGCGGAGGAATCTGCTTCAGAAAAAGTGCAATTTCCTCCTCCACGCGAACGAAACCCGGGGCGTTTTCCCGCTCCTGGCTTCGCCAGCGCCGCTGCAACAGTTGCGCCAAAACACTGGCGCGTTCGCGAATCCCGCTGAGCTGCGGCTCAATCTCCAGCAACTCCATGACCACAGCCTGATTCTGGCGATCCGGTTGGTAGTGTGCCTCGCGGGTGGTTTCATCGGCCCCCCCTACGTTGAGCTGCAGTTGGCGCTGTACTGAGCCTCCTTGCTGCAGCACCGCCAGATCGTGGCGCAATTTGTTGATTTGCGCGTGAACATCTTCATCGATACGCATGAAACCCGCAGCGTTTTGCGTCACAGCCATGCGGTAGATGCTCTTCTCGAGGCCCTGGATGCCCCGAACTATCTCCTCGCCAACAAAAAGCCTCGCACGCTCGTTGGAACCGCGCCGGCGTATATCGGTTTCCAGTTGGGTGAAGTAGCCCCGCAAGGCAAAAACCAGGAACAGGCAAAGACAAAAAATGCCGACCAACCAGCGCAGGGAGGCACCTACGGTCGCTGCGTTCCCCGTCGTTTCAGCGGAGTTCCGGGTGAGTTTTTCCATCCACTAGTGTCGCCGCCGACTATCGCTTGCCCGTGGCTTTGTTGTCGAGGAATCCGTGTTTGCGAAAAATGGCCTGGCCTTCCTCTGCGGCTGCCAGTTTCTGAAAGCTGCGCGCGAGGTCAGGGTGGCGTGAACTTTTCAGCAGATTGAGCAGCAAGGCCTGGGGTTTTGCCAGCTTGGCATCGAGATCAATGACGTCGAGCTTGGCCACATTGTCGGCAAACAGCCCTGTGGCACGCCAGCTCAGTGTCAGGTCGGCATCACCTTTCTTCATGGCATTCATCAGGCTGCGTGAGTCGGGTGAAAGATATGCCGCCGCCTTGACGACCTGCGGATAAATCTTCAAACCGTCCAGCACATTCTTGGCTTCATGGCCCACGCTTCCAGAATCCGCATTACCCAGAATGACCACGAGATCCTTGCGCAACATCTCGCGTGGATCGGCTTTCACTTTTTTTGGATTGCCTTTCTGAACGACCAGTGCCATCTGGTTGTACCCCACATTGACAAAGTCGCCCAGCAGGCCTTCGGCCAGGTGAGCGTCACGATAGGATGGCTCACCCGGAAGGTACCAGTCTCCAAGTCCACTCTTCTTGGCCGACTGGTACAAGTCTTCCGAGCCACCTTGTGCGATCAAAATCTTGACGTTCTCGCGCTTTTCAAACAACTGCGCAATTTCGGTCATCGGCCGAACCATGGTGATGCCGCAATACAGCAGCAGTTCGGCACGGGGGGTTTGAGAATGCGCTGCCGTCGCCAAAAGCAACAACGCGGCCAACAATTTAGTAGTGAGATTCTTGAGCATGGGCTCTATTCTATTAACTCACCGGGTGACACCCGGGCGGGACGAAGTCGAGCACAGCGCGCAAACCTGCAGTGCCAAACGGTGCAAGGCCTGCCACCCGGACACTGGCCAGTCGGGCTGTTTGAGTCCTTTGACAATGCCATCCACCAGGTGGGCGGACTGCAACAATTTCCCAAGCTCCTGATCACTCATCTTCGGCAACACGCGCTCGAATAGCCGCTCGCGAACGCCCCAGATGCGCTGTTCGCGCAGCGCCATCGGCAGGGGCCGCCCAGCCACGATGGCGTCTTTTACCCGCTTGAGCGCGCGGATGTCCTCTGCCAAGGTGTAGTGCACCAGCACTTCGGCCTCTCCTTCGGCCTGCAACCCGTCGAGCATGCGCTGCACCCGCAGGGCCTGGCCCGAGAGCACCGCCTCGGACAACTTGAAGACGTCGTAACGTGCCACGTTGAGCACGGCACTCTCCACCTGCTCGAAGGTCAGCACGCCATCGTTGCTGCCGGGCGGGAACAGCAAACCCAGCTTCTGAATTTCCTGGTGCGCCGCCAGCAAATTGCCTTCCACCAAGTCGGCAAAAAACTGCAGCGTACGCTGCCCCGCCTCGCCAGGCTCCACCTGCTGGCCCTGCACCGCCAACCGCTGCGCAATCCACTGTGGCAAGGCATTGCGTTCAATGGTTTGCACCTCCATGGATACCCCATGCTGCTCCAGGGCCAGAAACCACGCGCCCGTGCGGGTCGGCTTGTCCAGACGCGGCAACAGCACAACGGTGAGCGTGGAGTCGTTGCCCACCGCCTGCTCAGCAATCTGCTGCAACGCCACGCTGCCGTCCTTGCCCGGCTTGCCCGAGGGGATGCGGATCTCGATGATCTGCTTGTCGGCAAACAGGCTCATCGAGCCGCCGGCAGCGAGTACCTCGCTCCAGTCAAAGTGGGCGCCTGCTACCGTGTGGGCACTGCGCTCGGTAAATCCCTGGGACCGCGCCGCGGCACGAATGGCGTCGAGCGCCTCCTGCTGCAACAAAGGCTCATCGCCATGCAGGGTGTACAGACTCTTGAGTCCGCGCTGCAGATGGTTGGCGAGCTGGTTGGGGTTGAGTTGCATGAGGCAAGTTTAGCCCTGTCGCCGACCGCTACCTTCGCGCCAGCGACTTCACCCGCTGTGCCCCCACGATTGATGGCAGCGCCAACTCCGGGCTAAGATCAAGCGTACTCGCTATCGCGCAGTTTGATCTTCAAGGAGAGTTTCATGGGGTTGCCACTCAGACAAGACCGGTTGGACGCCGATGCCTATCTGGCGTGGGAAGCCGTGCAGACCGACAAGTCGGAATATGTAGCCGGCGAGGTGTTTGCCATGGTGGGGGTGCGCCGCGCGCACGCCATTGTTGCCGGAAATTTCTTTGCGGCGCTGCGCGAACACTTGCGTGGCACGCCCTGCCTGCCATTCATCGCCGATATGAAGCTGCGGGTGGAAAGCGCCGATGCATTTTTCTACCCCGACGTGATGGTGACCTGCGACGCTCGCGACCGCCGCGCCGACCTGTTTGTGGAGCATCCGCAACTGATCGTCGAAATCCTCTCCGACTCCACCGCCGCCTATGACCGGGGCGCCAAGTTCGCTGCGTACCGACAAATCGCCACACTACAGGAGTTTGCGCTGATCGACATCGATGCCAGGCGCGTGGAAATCTTTCGCCGCCAGGCGGGCAACGAGTGGCTGCTGCACGATTACACGGGGGAAGCGTCCTGCCATCTGGACTCCGTCACCTTGACCCTGCCCATGGTAACGGTGTTTGAGGATGTTGAAACCGACCTCGCCCCACTGGAGGCACCACCGTCGGACGCTACAAAAAAATGAGCTGCTCACGCAATCGGAGCAAGCGCTACAGCCCAATTTGACCGCAGGTCAGACGGCTTTAGGGCGTTCTGCAGTGCGTTCCGGCGCAGGTGGGCACAAGGGCACGACCATCCGGCCGCGCGCAGGTTGCGGCACTGCCCCGACTCCACCCCGCATCAGGAAAGGCGAAAAGTTTCGAGGTGAATGCTGGTTTCAGTGTTGCTGATGCCCTTGAGCAGACGGATGCGTTCGAGCACCTTGGCAAGTTCCTGCAGGGTTTCGGCGCGCAACTCGGCCAACAGGTCCCAGCGGCCATTGGTGTCGTGCAGCGTCGCCACGCCCGGTTCACCGAGCAGACTGGCAATCACGGCGCGGGTCTGGTTGCCCTCTACCGCGATGCTCATCCAGGCCTTGATGTCATTGTGCTGCACATCCGGTCGCAGGCGCACCGTGTAGCCCACGATGACACCATCGTCCTCGAGGCGGCGGATGCGGTTGGTAACAGTGCCACGCGACACCTTCAGCTTCTGGGCCAGCGCGGCCACTTGCAAGCGCGCGTCTTGCCGAAGGAGCGAGAGAAGTTTTTGATCCGTTTCATCCATTTCGACAATTTACCATGCCATAACGGCAATTTTTTGGCTATTTCTATGCAATTTTGCCGATTGTTATTGTTTATACGCCCGCCGATACTGCTCTTCATCGATTGCAGACAACTGCAAACAAGAATGACTCTGAGGAGATATGACCATGCCGAACACCTTTACCGACCGCAGCACCACACTGTTCTTAAGCCCGCAGGATGTCGCCCGCCTTGTTGGCCAACAAGGCATTTCCGCTACATTGAAAGGCCTGGCGTCCTACATTACGCAGGACTTCCTGCGCTGGACCGCCTTTGACAAATCGGCCCGCTTGGCGGCCCACTCGCCCGATGGCGTGATTGAACTGATGCCGATTGCCGATGCGGACAGCTACACGTTCAAGTACGTCAATGGCCACCCCAAGAACACTGCGCGCGGGCTGTCCACCGTGATGGCCTTCGGTGTACTGGCCGATGTGGCAACCGGCCTACCGCTCATGATCAGCGAGTTGACGCTCACCACGGCCATGCGCACCGCTGCGACATCCGCAGTGGCGGCACGCGCGCTGGCCCGACCGGACAGCCGCATCATGGCGCTGATTGGTAACGGCGCACAAAGCGAGTTTCAGGCGCTGGCCTTTCACCACCTGCTGGGCATTGAAGAGATTCGGCTGTACGACATCGACGCCCGGGCAACCGCCAAACTGCTGGGCAACCTGCGAAACAACCCGGATTGCGCCAACCTGCGGCTGGTGGTGTGCGAGAGCATCCGCGGCGCCGTACGCGGTGCAGACATCATCACCACCGTGACGGCCGACAAGACGAACGCCACCATCATCACCGCCGACATGCTTGAGCCTGGCATGCACATCAACGGTGTCGGCGGTGACTGCCCGGGCAAGACCGAAATTCACGCCGATGTGCTGCGCGCTGCCCGGGTGTTTGTGGAGTACGAGCCACAGACCCGCGTGGAAGGCGACCTGCAACATATGCCGGCGGACTTCAGCGTCACCGAACTGTGGCAGGTACTGTCGAAGCAGCAACCAGGTCGGGAAAGCGACACGCAAATCACGATGTTTGATTCGGTGGGTTTTGCTATGGAAGACTTCTCGGCCCTGCGCTATGTGCATGACCTCGCCCAGGCTATGCATCTGGGCGCAGGGATCGCACTGATTCCGCAACTCAATGACCCGAAGGACCTGTACCAGCTGATTCGTCCCAAAACCGTTGCCCTGCGGGCGTCCAGCGAGGAAACAGTGGAAGCCGAGATGGCCTGACAGGTTAGTCCAGACGCTTCACCGCTGCCAGGCGGCGCAGCAACTGCTGCACGATGTCGGCCTGCATGTCGCGGTACAGGAGTACCTCTTCAGCTTCCTTGGCCAGCGCGGCGGCTTCGCTAAAGCTCACGTCACGGTGCTGCTCAATCTCTGTCAGGGGAATCAGTTCATTGCCTTGGGGGTTGCGCAGGCGAAACTTCACCCGGATGCGCAACTGGAACTCACGCACCTGCCCCGACGCATTAACACCGACCACAGTCTTCTCACGGGACTCCTGCACAATATCGAAGATAACCTGCGGCGCATTGGGCGCGGTCGGTGGCACCAGGGGCACGACCCGCTCGCCCAGATAGCGCACCAGCTCTGGCACCAGGTTTCCACCACCCTCGGGGGTGACCGCAATGCGCTCGAAAGCAAAGACCTGGCTGCTGCGCAGCTTGAAGCCGCATGCAGTGAGCGTTAGCCCCGCCAAGCCTGCTACCAACCAGGGTCTGCGGTTCATGGCATGCCCTAGATCACCACATTTACCAACCGGCCCGGCACGACAATCACTTTCTTGGGAGGAGCCCCGGCGGCAAACTGCACAAAGGCATCACAAGCCAACGCAGCGGCTTCAATGACTTCTTTGGACGCATTGGAGGGCACCACCACGGAACCCCGCAACTTGCCGTTGATTTGCAGCATCAGTTCGATTTCATCCTGCTGCAGCGCTTGGTCGTCCACCTGTGGCCAGGGCGCATCCAGAATGTCACCCCAATGGGACGCGTAGCCCAGTTCGGTCCACAGGGAGTGCGCAATGTGCGGTGTGGCCGGGTAGAGGCAACGCAGCAGGATGCCGAAGCCTTCGAGCACGGCCACCTGCGCGCCTGCGCAGTCCGCTGCCTTGAAATCATCGAGGGCATTGATCATTTTCATGGCCCCCGAGACCACGGTGTTGTATTGCATGCGCTGGTAGTCGTAGTCGACCTGCTTGAGGACGGTGTGAATTTCACGGCGCAAGGTCTTGGCTTCCCGCCCGAATTCCACATCATTCAGGCCATTTACGCCCGCCACGCTTGCGTTGGCAGCTACGCTATCGATAGCAGACAGCTTGACACCAAAGTTCCAGACGCGACGCAAGAAACGGTAACTGCCTTCCACGCCGGCGTCGTTCCATTCCAGTGTGGCCTCTGGTGGCGCTGTGAACATGGTGTAGAGGCGAGCCGTATCGGCACCGTACCTCTCGATAAGGTCCTGCGGATCGACCCCGTTGTTTTTGCTCTTGCTCATGGTACCGACACCTTCGTAGGTGATCAGCGTGCCTGCCGGCAGCTCGCCTTTGGCTTCCTTCAGTTTGGCATGTGTCACTTTGCCCGTTGCATCGCGCACATCCTCCACTTCATGCGGCCAGAAATACTCGATGCCGCCCTTCTCGCTCTTGCGGGAATAGATGTGGTTGAGAACCATACCCTGGGTGAGCAACTTGGTGAATGGTTCGTCGACCGTGACCAGCCCCATATCACGCATCACTTTGGTCCAAAAGCGCGCATATAACAGGTGCAGGATGGCGTGCTCAATGCCGCCGATGTACTGGTCCATGCCACTGCCACCAGATTCCTGGTTCTGGTCACGCATCCAGTACTCGGTACCACCCGCCACCATGGCCTCGATGTTGTGCGGATCGCAGTAACGCATGTAGTACCAGCTCGAATCGACAAAGGTGTCCATCGTGTCGGTCTCGCGCCGCGCCGGTTTGCCACATACCGGGCACACTACACCGGCGTGGAACCCCTCGTGCTTGTGCAAGGGGTTGCCGGTGCCATCCGGCACGCAGTCTTGCGGAAGCACCACGGGCAGGTCTTTCTCGGGCACCGGCACTGCCCCATGTTCAGCGCAATGGATGATCGGGATCGGCGTGCCCCAGTAGCGCTGACGGCTCACCCCCCAGTCGCGCAGCCGCCAGGTGGTGCGCTTCTCACCCAGGCCCTTGACCTGCAGGGCATGGGCTACCGCATCGACCGCCTCCTTGTAGGTGAGACCACTGAAGACGTCCGAGTTAACGGTGACACCGCGCTGCTTGTCGGCATACCAGTCCTGCCATTTGTCGTGGTCGTAGGTGAGGCCATCAATGTGTACGACATCGTGGATCGGGAAACCATACTTTTTTGCAAACGCAAAGTCACGTTCGTCATGGGCCGGCACACCCATCACGGCACCATCGCCGTAGCCCATCAACACATAGTTGCCGACCCAGACATCGACAGCGCGACCCGTGAGTGGATGCGTCACCTGCAAGCCTGTCGGCATGCCCAGCTTTTCCTTGACGGCCAACTCCGCTTCGGTGGTGCCGCCCGCCTTGCATTCTTCGATAAACGTGGCCAGACGCACATTCGATTTTGCAGCCTGTACCGCCAGCGGGTGCTCGGGCGCAACGGCGCAAAAAGTCACGCCCATGATGGTGTCAGGGCGCGTCGTGAACACATACATGCGGCCGCCATCGATCAAGTCACCGGCGTCGTTGTGGATGTCGTGCGTGAATGCAAAGCGAACGCCCTCGCTCTTGCCAATCCAGTTTTCCTGCATCAGCTTCACACGTTCGGGCCAACCGGGCAAACCGTCCTGCACCTGGGTCAGGAGTTCCTGAGCATAGTCGGTGATCTTGAAGTAGTAGCCAGGAATTTCCCGCTTCTCGACCGTGGCACCGGTGCGCCAGCCTTTGCCGTCAATGACCTGTTCATTGGCCAGCACCGTCTGGTCCACCGGGTCCCAGTTGACGACCTGGGTCTTGCGGTAAGCAATGCCTTTCTCCAGCATTTTTAGAAACAGCCACTGGTTCCACTTGTAGTAACTGGGGTCGCAGGTGGCGACTTCACGACTCCAGTCGATGGCCAGGCCAATGGCCTGCATCTGCCCCTTCATGTACGCGATGTTTTCGTAGGTCCACTTGGCCGGCGGCACGCCGTTCTTCAATGCTGCGTTTTCCGCGGGCAAGCCAAAGGCATCCCAACCCATGGGCATCAACACGTTGTAACCCTTCATGCGCAGGTAGCGCGTGAGCATGTCGTTGATGGTGTAGTTACGCACGTGCCCCATGTGCAATTTGCCACTCGGGTAAGGCAGCATCGAGCAGGCGTAGTACTTCTTGCGTGAGGTGTCCTCGGTGACACGATACGCATTGAAGCCGCTCCACAGTGGTTGCGCCCAATGGTCTTGCGCGGCTCTCTCAACGTCGAGGTGCTGGTATTTTTCTTGCATGGATGGTGGGGCCAACCCGGGTCGACCCAATGAATTCAGATAGAGGTACGCCGATTTTAGGCGTTCATGCCATCAGGGCACTGCTGGCTGTGCGACTTCGGCCACAAAGCCTATTCGATACAAGCCTGCTTTGTGGGCCGCGCCCATGACCTCGACCACCCGTCCGTAAGGTACCGCGCTGTCTGCACGCAATTGCACCTCGGTCTCTGGGTTCTGCCGGGCGGCAGTTTCCAATGCGCTGACCAGGGGACCTGCCTGCAGGGGTTGCTCACCGACAAACACCTGACCCGACTTGTCGATCGACAGCGCAATGAATGCCGTGTTCCCGGCGACACTGGTACCTTCGGATCTGGGCAAGTCGACCTTGACGGCCCCAACCAGCAACGGCGCAGTCATGATGAGAATGACCACAAGCACCAGCATCACATCCACCAAGGGGGTCATGTTGATGTCACTCATGGGCTGCGGACCCTGACTGCGCTCCAAGCGACCAAACGACACGTTGTATTCCAGTCAGGTTGTAGGCACTTGACTGATCAGGAGATCACGCAAATCGCGCGCAAAACCCTCCAGATCCGCCTCGATTCGCCCAATGGTGCGCCCCATCACGTTGTAGGCCAGCACTGCCGGTATCGCCACCGCAAGCCCGGCGGCCGTCATGATGAGCGACTCACCGACCGGGCCAGAAATCCGGTCAATACTGATCTGTCCCGCTCCAGCCATGCCGATCAGCGCATGGTAGATGCCCCACACCGTTCCCAGCAGTCCGACAAAAGGCGCAGTCGAGCCCACGGTGGCAAGGACCACCTGGCCCCATTGCAATTTGAGAAGCACCGCATGGAGCGCGTCGCGCAAGACCCTTGTCAGGCGCTGCGAAGCATCACCCGCACCGCCCAATGTGCCCCGTACGTCTGTCTGCGAGGCCTGCACCAGGGGGCCGACCAACTGCTCCCGATCAAACGACTGCATGATGCGCAAACCGTCGTCCAGCGTGGCAGCTTGCCAGAAAGCCGCGGCACACCGCGGCACGTCACGCAAGGCGCGCTGCAATAGCCGTGCTTTCCACAGAATTACCACCCAGCTCGTGACTGACATGGCCAGCAGCGTGATCGCCACCGCGCTGCTGATGGCGTCGCCCCGAAAAAGCAAATCGAAAACGCTCACCGCAGACCCAACACATCAAACATGTCGAACAACCCAGTCTTTTTACCTTGCAAGAAACGGGCAGCGCGCAAACTGCCCTGAGCGTAGGTTACGCGGCTGGACGACTTGTGGCTGATTTCAATACGCTCGCCGATACCCGCAAACAACACTGTATGGTCCCCCACAATGTCGCCGCCCCGGATGGTCGCAAACCCGATGGAGGACGGATCGCGCTCACCCGTCACACCCTCGCGGGCATACACGGCGCACTCCTTGAGGTTCCTACCCATCGCATCCGCGATCACTTCGCCCATTTTGAGCGCTGTACCCGAAGGAGCATCGACCTTGTGGCGGTGGTGCGCTTCAATGATCTCGATGTCATAGCCAGTCGAAAGCGCCTTGGCTGCCATTTCCAGCAGCTTCAACGTAACGTTCACGCCAACGCTCATGTTCGGAGCCATGACAATCGCCATATGGCGGGCCAGTTCCGCAATTTCCGTCTTCTGCACATCAGAAAACCCGGTGGTCCCGATAACGGCAGCAACCCCAAGCTCCCGACACACATGAAGGTGGCTCAAAGTGCCTTCGGGCCGAGTGAAGTCGATCAATACATCACTGTGCTGCAACCCCTCGCGCACATCGGCGGTAATCGTGACTCCCATGGGCAGCCCGGCAAAAGCGCCTGCATCCGCACCAATAGAAACACTGCCAACCATGTCCAGTGCACCAACCAAGCTGCAGTCATCTGCCGCCCGCACAGCCTCGATCAACATGTGACCCATGCGACCGGAGGCACCCGCAATGGCTATACGGTGGTTCATTTCAGTACTCGATTCGATCAACCAGTTTATTTGCCTGCAGGCTCAAGGGGAGGGTAATTTGCTGGAATTACCGCCGTTGAGCCAACAGCAGGCACAGGTTTGGGAGCCACCGGAAAGGCCTTTAAACTCTCGGCCGTTGCCTCCATGGGTGGTAGAGTGCCCGACAGTGGCATCGACTTCAAAGTCGCCACGAATTCGGCCTCCGTCGGCAGGTCTTCGGCCTCCACCTTTTCCATCGCGTCATTCTTGAAAAAAATGGTCACTTTGCGTGACTGCGGCGCGGTCGACTGGCTCTTGAGGGTAAACACATAATCCCAGCGATCGGCATGGAACACACTGGTGAGCAACGCAGTGCCAAGAATGTCCCGCACCTGGCTGCGGGGCATACCGGGTTTCAGTGCCGCCACCTGCTCTTTGGTCACCACATTGCCCTGCACCACATCCATCTTGTAGGGGGTGATCACACTGACGAGCTTGCTACTGGCATTGTCAATACTGCTGCAACCCCACAGCAAGGTGCTGCAAACAAGCACCAGCAAAGGGAAGCGCGCACTTTGGCGGGAGAGATCAGACATAAAGACTTACCGGGGATATGATCGCGTGATTGTAGCGGCTGACCCTCGCGCCTGCGCTTGACCATCAGAGGCGGAAAGACCACTGTGACCAAACTCAATGAATTGAAAAGTACCGGACTGAAGGCAACGGTTCCTCGGCTGAAAATTCTGGAGGTTTTCCAGCGGGGAACTCACCGTCATATGACCGCGGAAGACGTTTTCCGGATTTTGCTGCAGGAACGGTCTGACGTTGGCCTGGCAACCGTGTACCGTGTACTCACCCAGTTTGAGCAGGCAGGTATTTTGTGTCGGAGTCACTTTGAAAGTGGCAAGGCGGTTTACGAGCTCAATGAAGGGCAGCACCATGATCATCTGGTGTGCCTGGATTGCGGTCGTGTAGAAGAGTTCTACGATGCGGAAATAGAAAAGCGCCAGCACGATGTCGCCAAGACCAAGGGCTTTGCCATCACCGACCATGCACTGAGTCTGTACGCGACCTGCACCAAGAAGCAGTGCCCGAACCGCATCGAAACACTGTGAACCGATCAGTTGCCCTGGCTCATTGCCTTGCGGTGGCGCTCAACAAATTCCTGGTAGGTATCAATGCCGCGTAGCTGAAGGATCGTGTTGCGAACAGCGGCCTCGACCAGCACCGCAATATTGCGCCCAGCCACCACCTGAATGACGACTTTGCGCACGGGCACACCCAGTACATCCTGCGTCAGGGGCTCATAGGGGATTCGCTCATATTCCCGCTCCAGCGTTTCACGTCGCACCAGATGAACGATCAATTTGAGTCGCATCTTGCGACGCACGGCTGTCTCGCCAAAAATTCCCCGAATGTCCAACAAGCCAATGCCCCGCACCTCCAGCAGATTTTGCAAAAGCTCCGGGCAGCGCCCTTCGATGGTCGTCTGGTTAATTCGATATAAGTCCACCGCGTCGTCGGCCACGAGCCCATTGCCACGGGATATCAGCTCCAGTCCAAGCTCGCTCTTGCCCAGACCCGACTCCCCGGTGATCATCACACCCAGACCGAGGATGTCCATGAACACTCCGTGCATCGAGAGGCGATCTGCGAAGTGCTTGGAAAGGTATGCCCGCAAGACATCTATCACGAATGCTGAGGATTCCTTGGTCGCGAACATTGGAATCAGCGCCCGCTCGCACATGGAAAGCAGTGCCTCAGGTGCAGCCTGGCCATCTGCCAGAACCAACACCGGCGGTTCCAAAGTGACGATGCGTGCGATGCGCCGCGCGCAGTCGTCCAATGTGGCGTTTGTCAGGTAGGCCACTTCGCGTTCGCCCAGAATCTGAACGCGGTAGGGATGGATGTAATTGAGATAACCAACCAGGTCAGCACCCGAGCGTGCTGCTCGCACTGCAACCTCGTCGAAGCGGCGCTCAGAGGCACCTAGTCCGGCAACCCACTCCCAGTGCAAGCGACCACGAAACTCTTCGAACAGAACATCAGCACTGACAACGGTGGGTTTCAACGCAAACCTCAGCGTCGCAAAGCGGGTTCAGGCCACTTGTGCGGATTGCCAGCCAACAATCAGCCCATGCAAATCCAGCGCATCGGCACAGGCAATAAGGTTTTGTCGCAGCGCGGCATCGCTAAGCAATTCCGCAATTTCCGACAAGATTTCCAGATGCCTCTGTGTCGCAGCTTCCGGGACCAGCAAGAAAATCAACAAACTAACCGGTTGTTCGTCTGGCGCCTCAAAGGGTATTGGCTGGGCCAACTGAAAAACCGCCGCCATAGGAGACTTGAGCCCCTTGATGCGCCCATGCGGAATGGCCACTCCGTGTCCCAGCCCGGTGGACCCCAGCCGTTCACGCGAAAACAGGCTATCGGTCACCAAGGCACGGCTGAGTCCATGCAGATTCTCAAACAGCAGGCCCGCCTCTTCAAAGGCCCGCTTTTTGCTGGTGATATCAACGTGCGCAACGACGTGCGATGGGGGCAGTATGGAGGCGAGGCGGTTCATGGTATGGGGCAGATTATGCACACAAAAAAGGCCGCCCATCAGACGGCGGCTTTCGCTGGGGGTTGCAGGTGCTACATGATGCGCTTGGGCGTCTCGTGGTGGTGCTCCTGAACCCGGCTCTTGTGGCGAACCACCTGGCGATCCAATTTATCTACCAGTTCGTCCACTGCGGCATACAGATCCTCATGGGAGCTCTCCGCAAACATATCACTACCTTTCACGTGAATATTACATTCGGCCCGTTGCCTCTTTTCTTTTTCCTTTTGTTTCTCCACGGTGAGTAACACCTTGACGTCAACTACCTGATCAAAGTGTCGAATGACTCGATCTAGCTTGGTGGTCACATAACTACGCAATGCTGGGGTAACTTCAAGATGGTGACCGCTGATCGTCAAATTCATAAAAAACCTCCAATACTCTCGGGTTAAAAATCTTGCCACGTTGGGCGGCAAGAACAGAAACCAATGGTAAATATCTGGCTGCTGTGAAATCACTATGCGCCCGATCGTGCACAAATGCAACGCCTTTTTAGTGCCGCACTGCAGCATATTGACCCTGCTCAGCAAGCCGCGACGTTTGCGTATCGAATCGGGTCACACAATGCGATAATTTGAGGATAGCAACAGCCACAGAACACTCCTTGAAAACCCACCCCCTTCAGTAGCTTTCATCCTGATTGGGGTCGGATTCCAATTAACCGAAAGCACGCCTCGTTGCAATTGGAAGTTCTCATGCTGAATATTTTCACGCTCGCCAATGGCCGCCTCTTCCAGGAAGAAATTGAATCGCTGGAAGAACTGTCTCAGTTTCAGCCGATCTGGGTGGATCTGGAGTCGCCCACGGTCGAAGAAAAGCGCTGGGTCAAACAGTATTACGGGCTCTCCATCCCTGAAGATGCGATGGACGAGGACATTGAAGAGTCTGCTCGCTTTTATGAAGAAGACAACGGAGACCTGCACATTCGCAGTGACTTCCTGATTGCCGATGACGATGAGCCACGGACGGTGCGTGTGGCGTTTATCCTCAACCAGTTCAACGAGCAGCACAAGAGTAAAGGCGTGCTGTTTTCCATTCACGATGAGGACGTCCCGGTGTTTCGCCTGCTGCGTTTGCGTGCTCGGCGTGCCCCTGGGCTGATTGAAGATGCCAAGGAAGTTCTCCTCAAACTGTTCGATGCCGATGCGGAATACTCTGCGGATACGCTGGAGGGGATCTACGACGAGCTCGAAAAGGTCAGCAACAAGGTGTTGTCCGGTGACGTAACAGACGCGATGGCCGGGGCCGTGCTGGGATCGATTGCACGCCACGAGGATATGAATGGTCGTATTCGACGCAATGTCATGGACACCCGGCGTGCTGTCAGTTTCATGATGCGAAGCAAGATGCTCAATGGCGAGCAATTTGAAGAAGCGCGCCAAATCCTGCGCGACATCGACTCGCTGGACTCACACACCGCCTTTTTGTTCGACAAAATCAACTTTTTGATGGATGCAACGGTCGGCTTCATCAACATCAATCAGAACAAGATCATCAAAATATTTTCCGTGGCCAGCGTTGCCTTGCTTCCCCCAACCCTGATCGCCAGCATTTACGGTATGAACTTCAGATTCATGCCCGAGCTGGATTGGGCGGGCGGATACCCTTTTGCGCTCGCATTGATGGTTGGTAGTGCGCTGGTCCCTATGTGGTATTTCCGCAAGCGGGGCTGGTTGAAGTAGCGATCGACGCGAGTTTCGATTTATGAAAGTCAACGGGCAAGACTACCGCACCATTTGGCTCAATCCACTGGATGAGCGCACTGTGCAGGTGATTGACCAGACAGCACTGCCCCATCGGTTTGCTGTAGTGGACTTGCACACCATGGAAGACGCGCGCCAAGCCATTGCAGCCATGACCGTGCGGGGTGCAGGACTCATCGGCGCATGCGCTGCATTTGGAATGTACCTTGCTGCCTTGGAGGCGCCTGATTCCCACTTCATGCAGCACCTGAATACTGCAGGCGAGACCCTCAAAGGCACACGGCCCACCGCGGCAAATCTGGCATGGGCGGTTGAGCGCATGCTTGGTGCCATGGTGCCGGCCGTTGAAGTCGCGCACGCTCGCGTGCTTGCAAAGCGTGAGGCGCTTGCCATTGCCGACCAGGATGTGGAACATTGCCGGCGCATCGGGCAATATGGACTCCATCTGATGCGAGACATAGCGCAAGGCAAACCTGGTCAGACGATCAACATCTTGACCCACTGCAATGCCGGCTGGCTGGCCTTCGTGGACATCGGCTCAGCCACCGCACCCATATATGCCGCGCATCAAGCCGGTATTGCAGTGCACGTATGGGTCGACGAAACCCGCCCGCGCAATCAGGGCGCGAGTCTCACCGCATGGGAACTGGGTCAGCATGGTATCGCGCATACCTTGATCGCAGACAATGCTGGCGGGCATCTGATGCAGCACGGCCTTGTGGATCTTGTCATCACTGGAGCCGATCGGGTAACACGCTGCGGGGATGTGGCAAACAAGATTGGCACGTACCTGAAAGCACTGGCAGCGCGTGACAATGGGATTCCAATGGTGGTCGCGTTGCCCTCGTCAACATTTGACTTTAACTTGCGCGATGGTGTTGCCCATATTCCGATTGAGGAGCGTGATGGAGCGGAGGTCCGGTACATCAGCGGCTTGAACTCCCACGGTTGTGTGGAGGCCGTACGCATCTGCCCGCCCAAGACGCCCGCTCGGAATTGGGGGTTTGATGTCACACCGTCCAGACTAATTACCAAGTTGATCTGCGAGCGGGGTGTTTGCGATGCCAATGAGGCAGCCATACTGTCGCTATTCCCAGAGCATTACAGGTAGATGGGTGTTGATGGACGACGGCTATATCAAGTACAGCTGCCATCGCAGGGCTGGAACCGTAGCGGCGACCCCGGAATTGCTGGTGTTAAACAGTGCGCGCAGCCGACTCTTTGATTTGGGATTGGTGGGAATCGATGCAAGTGGAATTGGGTACGGCAATGTGAGTCTGCGTACCAATTCGCAACAGTTCGTCGTCACGGCAAGCGCAACTGGCGCAACACGCGAATTGACCATGAGTCAATACTGCCTGGTGGAATCCTATTCTCTTGAACAGAACGAGGTGTGGTCCATGGGTAGCCTGGATGCTTCCTCGGAGTCCATGACCCATGGCGCGGTGTACGCATCGAACGATGCCATTCAGTGTGTCATGCATATCCACAGCCGATTGCTATTTGATCGCCTTCTTCAGTCCGGAGCGGCTTCGACGCAATCCTCCATTCCCTATGGGACACCGGCCATGGCGCGTGCGGTCGCAGACTTTGCGAAGCGACTGACATCGCTGCCTGGGTTGCTGGTGATGGCAGGTCACGACGAAGGCGTTATTGCATGCGGAGATAGCGTCAACTCCGTGTTGACCTTGATCGAGTGCACATATTGGAAGGAGCAGCAGTCATGAATCGCATCGGTATCATTGGAGGCAGTGGCCTGGACAATCCCGACTTTCTGGAGGATGCGCACGATCTGGAAGTCAGCACTGCCTGGGGCCAACCATCGGCCGCGTTGCGTGTTGGAAAGCTCAATGGTGTGGAGGTTGTCTTGCTTGGCAGGCATGGCCGAGAACACACAATCGCACCCAGTGGTGTCAATTTTCGCGCCAATATTCAAGCGCTCAAGGACATTGGGTGCACGCACATTCTCGCCACAACCGCGGTAGGATCCCTTCGGGAAGACATTGGACGCGGTGATCTGGTGATCGTTGACCAGTTCATTGACTTTACCAAGCAGCGGGCTATGAGTTTTCACACATCGTTTGCACCGCACCAGCCCGTTCACACGCCGATGGCCGACCCATTCGATCCCACGCTGCGCGTTGCTTTGATCCAGATCTGCGATCGACATGAGTTCGCTTATCACCCAACCGGGACCGTTGTAACCATTGAGGGCCCGAGGTTTTCAACCCGGGCTGAATCGAGAATGTTTCGCGCATGGGGAGCGGACATCATCAACATGTCGGTTGCAACCGAAGCTGCACTGGCCAACGAAGCGGGCATACCCTACGCGGCTGTGGCCATGAGCACGGACTATGACTGCTGGAAAACAGACGAAGAGCCCGTCAGCTGGCAGGCCATCCTGGAGGTATTTCAAGGTAATGCCAGAAAGGTCACGACAGTCTTGCTAGACACCGTTGCACTCATCGGTAAAACGCTTCCACCTTCCCCTTCAGTTTGATCAGTAACGGCTTGCCCTTGCGATCCAAGGTCTTGCCAGCGGGCACCTTTACCCAGCCCTCGCTCACACAATACTCCTCAACATTGTTCCTCTCTTGCCCATTGAAGCGAATCCCAATGTCATGCACGAACACCGCTGCGACGTAAAACGGACTCCTTGGATCAATGCTCAGATGGTCCGGTAAATCGGGCTTTGGTGTGTCTGCTTCCATGAGCTTTTGTTCTCCGTAAGGCCGCAAAGCAAAACGCCAACCGGTGGTTGGCGTTTGCTATTTGATACAAAAAGCGGCATCAATTTATTGGTTGCGCGAGAAGGATTTGAACCTCCGACCTTTGGGTTATGAGCCCAACGAGCTACCAGACTGCTCCATCGCGCGGTAAACGAGAATTATACTCTACTGCGCCGCGGTTTCCGCGGCTGGCTCGACAGCCTCGGCGCGATCAACGAGTTCGACCAGCGCCATCGGCGCATTATCCCCCACGCGGAAGCCCATTTTCAGAATGCGTGTGTAACCGCCTGGGCGTGCCTTAAAACGCGGTCCAAGCACATCAAACAATTTGGTCACGCTGTCACGATCGCGAAGACGATCAAATGCCAGGCGGCGATTCGCCACTGATGCTTCTTTCGCCAGCGTAATCATTGGCTCCACCACGCGGCGCAGCTCTTTGGCCTTGGGGACCGTGGTCTTGATAGCCTCATGCTCAATGAGTGAGTTCATCATGTTGCGCAGCATTGCCAAGCGATGCGATGTAGTGCGGTTCAGTTTCCGCAAGCCGTGTCCGTGACGCATTTTCGATTTCCTTCAGTTATTTAACAAGCAGCCGGATCAGGTACTGCCCGTGGCACGGATCCCCAGGAGCCTGGGGTCCAAAAATTAACGCTTTTCCAGAGCCGCGGGAGGCCAGCTCTCGAGCTTCATTCCCAGCGTCAGACCTCGCGAAGCCAGCACTTCCTTGATTTCATTCAAGGATTTACGCCCCAGATTCGGCGTCTTGAGCAGCTCATTTTCGGTACGCTGAATCAGGTCACCGATGTAGTAGATGTTCTCTGCCTTCAGACAGTTGGCCGACCGCACAGTCAGCTCCAGCTCATCCACCGGACGCAACAGGATCGGATCAAACTGTGTATTGCCACGTGGCGATGGCGCGTCGAATGCAGCCAGTTCGCTGCCTTCCAGCTGTGCAAACACTGCAAGTTGCTCCACCAGAATTTTGGCCGAGGCACGAACCGCATCTTCGGCAGTTACCGCACCGTTGGTCTCGATCTCTACTACCAGTTTATCCAAGTCCGTCCGCTGCTCGACACGAGCACTCTCAACCGTGTAACTTACACGTTTAACAGGAGAGAACGAAGCGTCCAGCACAATTCGGCCAATCGACTTCGTCGGCTCGTCTCCGTGACGGCGCATGGTGCCAGGAACGTACCCACGCCCTTTTTCAACCTTGATCTGCATATCCAATTTGCCACCATGTGACAAATTTGCAATCACATGGGCGGGATTGATAATCTCTACATCATGCGGCGTCTGAATATCAGCGGCCGTAACAAGACCTTCCACGTCCTTGCGCAGGCTCAAAGTTACTTCGTCGCGGTTGTGCAACTTGAAGACCACACCTTTGAGGTTCAACAAAATATTGACAACGTCTTCTTGCACGCCGTCAATCGACGAGTACTCGTGCAACACACCAGCGATGGTTACCTCGGTGGCAGCGAACCCTGGCATCGAAGACAGCAACACGCGACGCAACGCATTTCCGAGCGTATGGCCGTAACCGCGCTCAAAAGGTTCCAAAGCGACTTTAGCCCGGTTGGTACCGAGCTGCTCAACACTAATAGTTTTGGGTTTCAGCAAACTGTTCTGCATGCAGACTTCCTCTCAATACCCCCGACTCGTTACGCCGGTAAGGCTGGTGAAGCACCTTGGCAGCGACTTCCCGCCACCAAGGAACGAAAACAACAACTCAACCGCGATTAACGTGAGTACAACTCGACAATCAGTGACTCATTAATGTCTGCACCAAACTGATCACGATCAGGGACCGACTTAAATATCCCCTCGGCCTTGTCAATGCTGACATCCACCCATGAAGGCATACCAACCTGTTGGGCCAACTGCAACGCTTCGACAACACGGTTTTGCTTTTTTGACTTTTCGCGAAGAGCAATCACATCGCCAGACTTCACCATGTAAGAGGGAATGTTGACAGAACTGCCATTGACCGTGATCGCCTTGTGCGAAACCAACTGTCGTGCCTCGGCACGGGTAGAGCCGAAACCCATCCGATAGACCACATTGTCCAGTCTGCTCTCTAACAACAGCAACAGGTTAGCGCCGGTGTTGCCCTTGCGACGGTCGGCTTCTTCAAAATAGCGACGGAACTGGCGCTCGAGCACGCCGTACATACGCTTGACCTTTTGCTTCTCGCGCAATTGCAATCCATAGTCTGAGGTACGCGCACCAGACGTACGACCATGCTGGCCTGGCTTGGAGTCGAATTTTGCCTTGTCCCCAATGGCGCGGCGTGCGCTCTTGAGGAACAAGTCCGTGCCTTCACGGCGTGATAGTTTGGCCTTGGGGCCGAGGTAGCGTGCCACTTGAACTTCCTTTATGTCATCTTCCGCACAGAAGTACGGGAGCTATCAACCGAGGTTGATAGCGGTGGGCTTGTTGATAAAACTTAAATGCGTCGACGCTTTTGGGGGCGGCAACCATTGTGGGGAACAGGCGTGACGTCCGCAATCATGTTGATACGGATGCCCAACGCTGCCAAGGCGCGAACCGAGGATTCACGACCAGGCCCTGGGCCCTTGATTTCGACATCCAGATTCTTGATGCCTTGTTCCAAGGCTGCACGGCCAGCCACCTCAGACGCCACCTGCGCAGCGAATGGGGTTGATTTGCGTGAGCCCTTGAAGCCCTGACCGCCGGACGATGCCCACGACAGGGCATTGCCTTGGCGATCGGTAATCGTGATGATGGTGTTATTGAACGACGCGTGAACGTGTGCAATGCCATCAGCAACGTTTTTGCGAACTTTCTTGCGAACTCGTTGGGCCGCGTTATTTGCAGGAGCTTTTGCCATACTAGTCTCTTAATTCCTGTTATTTCTTCAGTGACTGGGCAGCCTTGCGCGGACCTTTGCGTGTACGCGCATTGGTGCGGGTACGCTGACCACGCATGGGCAAACCACGGCGGTGACGGAATCCCCGATAGCAACCGATGTCCATCAAACGCTTGATGTTCATCGTTGTTTCACGACGCAAGTCACCCTCAATGGTGAATTGAGCGATCTGGTCTCGGATCTTTTCCAGATCACCATCTGTAAGATCTTTGACCTTCTTAGAATATGCAATGCCGCATGCTTCGCAGATTTTGCGAGCGCGTGTGCGACCGATACCGAAGATGGCGGTCAGGCCAATTTCAGAATGCTGTTGCGGCGGAATATTGATGCCAGCGATACGTGCCATTTTCGTCCTCTAAAACTCTTGCAATTAACCCTGGCGCTGCTTGTGTC
>JAIFLV010000172.1:0-377 GCA_020048895.1 Rhodoferax sp.
GGGCCCGAGGTATCGGGCCCCAAGTTGGAGCCAGTGATGCTCCAGGTGACATTGCCGGCACCCACCGAAGGATTGGGCGCACCACTGATGGCAAAGCTCAGGTTGGCACCAGCGTTGATGGTGGTGTTTTGGGTCAGGCTATCGTTAGTACCGTTGGTATCGGTATTGCCGGTTTGACTCACCGAGACTGACGAGTTGACGGTGGTTGGCGTGCCTGCACTGGTTTGAACGACCAGTGTGACAGTTTTCCAGGTCGCGCTAGTTGTGTCGTCCACAGGCACACTTGTGTACGTGCAGGTAACCTGCCCCGGGGGACTCGTGTTGTTGTGCACGCAGGTTCCACCGCCTGCACCGTCACTGACTGACACGAAGGTGGT
>JAIFLV010000172.1:388-13117 GCA_020048895.1 Rhodoferax sp.
TTTTGACCACCGTGGTGAAGGTGATTTGTCCGCCACGGGTTGCCGGGTCAGGACTATCGGTAAAGGTCGCAATCTGAACATCCACGTTGGCAGCAGCAGACAAGCCAGGCACCGCAAGCCCGAGCAGCGCCAAGCCCATCAAACCCACCCCACGCCAACCCGAGCGCTTCACCCAATTCAATAAAGTCATCGTGCCATCCAAACTGAAATGCAGTGGTTTTCGCCCCTGAAATATCAGGCGCAGCAAACCCCGTTTACATCAACGCAGGCCGATTTTACCTGAGTGCGAACGGATTTACTTTTGCGAAAATCCAAATTCTTTTGAAAAATCAAAAACGTCGCAAAATCATTGGGAAGTTTGCGGCATGTCAAATTACTTGGCTATTCATGCTGAATGCCCCGTAGAATATGCGTAAGCAGCTATCAAATATGCAGCAAATCACATCACGCCGGACGAAATTCGGATACCGCCTGCGCTGCGCCCAATGCGGCGCAGGCTGGCGGCGCTGCTGGCCTGCCCACTGAGACACCAACATGCCCCCGCCGCTGGACCAACCCCTCGCCAACCAATGCATCTTGGTGGTCGAAGACATGCCCGACGAGCTGAGGCTGCTTGCACACACGCTGGGCGACGCCGGGGCACGGGTGTTGACAGCGGTCGATGGCACCGATGCCTTGCGGCTGGCGCGGCTGATGCGCCCGGACGCCGTAGTGATGGACGTGCGCCTGCCGCCGCCCGATGGTTTTTTGGTTTGCCGCGCGTTGTTGGCCCAGCCTGAGTCGGTCGAGCTGCCGGTGGTCTTTATCAGCGGCCTGCGCGATGTACCAGCCAAGCTGGCTGCTTTTGCCGCGGGTGGGCGCGACTACCTGACCAAACCGTTCAGTGACGCAGAACTGATCGCCCGCGTGGCGTTACACGCCCAGCTGGGTCGGCGCATACGCGCGGGGCAGCCCGATGCGGGGATGCCCCGTTGGCTGAGCCAGTGCGTGCAGCGCCTGCGCGTGGCGCTGGCCGAGCCACCCAGCCTGGAGTTGCTGGCCCAGGAAGTGGGCAGCACGGTACACGGCATTCAGGAGGGGTTTCGCGCATACTTGGGAACCACCCCGGCAGCCTTTGTGCGCGAGGCGCGCATGTCAGAGGCGGTGCGGCAACTGCATGAGACCGCAACACCGGTGGCGGAAGTGGGGGCAGCGCTGGGGTACCCCAACCCGGCCAACTTTGCCACCGCCTTCAAGGAGCGCTTTGGCGTTTCGCCGCGCCAGCACCGGCAAGGATCGAAGACATGCCAGGAGCCCGCCGGGCCAATCGCATGAAAGCGCTGCTGGTGCTTGGCCTCTGGTTGGCGCAGCTGATCGTGGTGCCGGTGTGGGCGGCAAGCGCCGTCGAGCCGTTGACCCTCACCGTGCAATCCCAGCTTGATCTACAGGACTTGACGCCCGCAACGCTGCAGTGGTACGACGCCTCGGGTGAGCGCACGCTGGCAGACTGGCAGCAACACCTCCACCCCACGGCGCTGCGACCGACCGCGGGTGTGAGCGAAGCCGGTTTTGCTTGGCTGGATGCAGGGCAGTTGCCGCTGGGGCGGCGAACAGGTGCCCTGTGGCTGGCAGTACCCATGCACAACCCGCAAGCAGCGCTGCTGCGCCACCTGGTAGTAACGCCGCCACGCCTGGAACAGATTGACGCCTGGCTGCTGAGCGACTCTCCCGGCGCGGTGCCATTGGCGCTGGGGCGCTCTGGCCTGGCCGTGCCATTGGCTGCGCGCCCCCTGGCGGCAAACAACCCGGCCTGGCCGGTAACTTTGCCGCAGGGCGGTGCCACCCTGGTGCTGCGCATTCAGAGCCGCACGTCACTGGCGCCGCAGTTGAGCTTGTGGTCGCCGGCTGCGCATGAACTTGAAGATCGGCGACTTGGCATGCGGCATGGCCTGGAAGCCGGTGCCCTGGCACTGGCAACATTGCTGTCCCTGGTGTTTGCACTGTGGTTGCGCGAGTCCACCTGGGCCTGGTACAGCGCGGCCAGCTTTAGCATTTTGCTGTACCAGGAATGCTTTAGCGGCATGGCGCTGCTGTGGTTGTGGCCCGCACACCCACAGTGGACGCTGCCAGTGCTATCGGCAGCGCTGGCCGCGGCACATCTGAGCTGGGTGATGTTTGTTTTGCGTTTCACCCCGGTGGAATACCAGTCTTCCACGGCACGTGCAGTCGCGCTTGGCCTGGCCGGCCTGAGCGCGTTCGGCCTGTTGGTCGTGCTGCTGCGCGGCTATGAGGTGGGTATTGGCTGGCAAGAGTTGGTGGGCTTTTTGTTGCCATTGGTGCTGCCTTGGCTGGCTTGGCACGCCTGGCGCCAGGGCCAACAGGCAGCGCGGTTCTTGCTGCTGAGCTATGGCATGCTGGCCGCGGCCTCCATACTGCGGGTAGCGGTGGTGCGAGGCTGGCTGGCGCCAACACCCTGGCTGGAGAGTTGGTCCTTGCCGCTGTCGGCGATTCTGACCTCGTCGCTCATGATGCTGGCGTTGGCCGATCGACTGCGCGTGCTTGGACGCCAACAGGTGCAGCTGGCACTCCAGCACCAGGAGACGCTGCAAACCCGTATTCAGGAGGCGACGGCTGAATTGGTACAAGCGCGCGATGTGGCGCAAGCGGCGGTGCAGTTCAAAAGCCGCTTTGTGGCGCGCGTCTCACATGACTTGCGCACGCCGCTACACACCTTGTTGGGTCATGCAACGCTGGTGCCGCGCTATATGGAAAAGTTCCTGGACGCAGGCTCCACGCAAGACAAGGATCGTTTGCTGGACTCCGTGCAGGCGATGCAGCGCAGCGGCCGCGACATGCTGCAACTGAGCGACGAGTTGCTTGAGTTGGTGCGCGGGGAAGCAGGGCATCTGTGCCTGAATACTGCACCCTGCCACCTGCCGGCTCTCGCGCAAGCGCTGCTGCAGTGCAGCCGCTGGTTAGCACAACAGGGGGGCAACGAGCTTCAATTGACGCTGGAGTTGGCACAGCCCGACTTGGTGCTGGATGCGGATCGCGTGACACAGGTGCTACGGAACTTGCTGACCAATGCCTGCGCCGCCACGCGCGATGGCACGATCACGCTGGGCCTGCGCAGTACGGCGAATGCCGACACGCAGACGGCGCAACTCGAACTGTGGGTGCGCGACAGCGGGCGCGGCATCCCGGAGCAGGCTCTGGCGCTCATTTTTGAACCGTTTGAGCAGCTCGATGCCAGCAGCGCCACCGGCAGCTCGGGCTTGGGCCTGGCCATTGCCCGCCAGTGGGTACGGCTGATGGGCGGCGAGTTGGCGGTACGGTCCACGGAGGGTGTTGGCAGCGTTTTTTCCTGGGTGATGCAGGTACCCGTGGCTCCGCTGGGGGCCGCGACCCCAGGGCACACCATGGCGCACACAGATGCGCTTGCGACCCACGCGCCTGTCAGCACTGCTGTCCCACTGCAAGGCCATGTGCTGGTGGTGGGCGATCTGCCAGAGCAACGCCAGTGGTTGCAGGAAGTGCTGCGCGGCATGGGGCTGCAAGCCTCGCAAGCGGGTGGTGCGCGAGCAGCCATCGCCTGGCTGGAGTCGCAAAGCGGAACTGCCGCTGGTGCGGTGGACCTGGTCCTCACCGACCAAAACATGCACGATGGCGATGGTCGGTCTTTGCTGCAATGGTGCCGCCAACACCGCCCGGCACTAGCGGTGGTGTGTCTGTCTGGTGAACCCCAGCCAGACGGACTCTTTGATGCCACCCTGCTCAAACCAGTCAGCGCAGCACAGCTAAACCCGGTGCTGCGCCACCTGCTTCCACCGGCACTCGATTGGGCCGCCTTGCGGGCGCTGGCCGACCGTGGCGATGGCCTGGGCGTGGACGCCTGGATTGCCCGCCACCGCGATCAGTTGGGTGCAGGCCCACTGGCGCGTGGGGTGCTTGAACTGGCAAGCTCGCTGCGACTGGCAGCGCTGGTCCGCTGGCTGCCATGACCCCCGATGGGTACCTTGATCAGCCGTCATGGACGCCGCTCGAAGGTACACGAAAGCTGGTTTTAACAAGGGCATTTCGGCTGTAGCGCCCGTAGAACATGCGTGAACCGCTACTGAAAACGTAGCAAACGACTACCGATTCGTGTTGCCACTACCGGCTTTACCCTTGAGCTTGGCACGCGGGTGCGCCGCGTCATAGGCCCGAGCCAGGTGCTGAAAATCGAGCCGGGTGTACACCTGTGTGGTGGTGATGTTGGCGTGGCCCAGCAACTCCTGCACCGCGCGCAGGTCGCCACTGGACTGCAGCAAGTGGCTGGCAAACGAGTGGCGCAGCATGTGCGGATGCACGGGCGTGGACACCCCAGCCTGCAAACTGCGCCGCCGCAGCCGCTGCCAGACTGATTGTGGTGTGAGCCGGGTGCCATTGCGACCGATAAAGAGTGCATCCCGGTCGAGCGCCGCACTTTCCCGAAAGTTGACGGAGGCACGCTGCGCCAACCAATGCGCCAGTGCCTGCAAGGCCACGCTGCCCACCGGCACCGTGCGGCGTTTGGAGCCTTTGCCCAACACGTGCGCCTCGGCGGCATCCAGGTCGATCCAGCCGCGCGCAGTCGCGCTGGCTTGCACATCCAGCCCGACCAGCTCGCCCACCCGCAAGCCGCTGCCGTACAGCAACTCCACTATGGCACGGTCGCGCGCTTCCAGCCACGGGTCGTCGGTGCTGGCGAAATCGGCAAACTGCACCGCATCGTCCACTCCGAGCGCCTTGGGCAGGGGCTTCGGCGCTTTGGGTGTACGCACGTCCTGCACCGGATTGCTTGAGATCAGGCCCTGACGCCCCAGCCAGCGGTAGAAACCACGCCACCCCGAGAGGATGAGCGCAATGCCGCGCCCACTGCGGCCGCCGCTGTGCATCTGCGCCACCCAGCGGCGGATATGGTGGTTTTGCACCTGCAACAGATCGACCTGCGCTTGGGCCGCCAGGGCGGAGAGTTTGCCGAGGTCCAGCGTGTAAAGCTCGACGGTGCGCGGGGCCAGGCGTTTTTCGAAGCGGACGTAGGTGAGGTATTGCTCGACCAGCGCGGATGGAGGCTTTTCTCCGGCTGACGGCGCAATGGGGGTCAGAGCCCGATTTCGTTCCATGTAGTTGGTCTCCGATAACACCACTTTCCTGAATCGGGATCCGACCCCAATCGCTCTGCGCGGCTAGCGCAAACGGCTGAGGGCGGCGCTGGCGAGGTCGCCGATGCGGGCCAGAAAGTCGGTGGCCATGCCGCTGGTGAAGCGCTGGGCATCGCCCGAGGCCAGCACCAGCATGCCAAAGGCAGGGGCGTTGACGCCCACGGTGTTGTTGCGCAAAGGAATCAGCGCCAGCGAGGTGACCGATGCCGGGTCTTCCAGCCAGCCCACCGATTCAAAGCCGGTATTGAGCCCACAGAACGGCTCCATCAGCGATGAGGCAAACACCTGCGCATCCTCGCTCACGCCCTGTGCGAAAGGCAACCCAGCATAGGCCGGCGCCACGCCCCAGACCCGCACACCGACCTGAGGCACGGAAAACTGGGCCTTGATCTCTTGCACCATTTGTGTCGGCATGGCCGCCATGTCGGTGGTGAGGAACAAGGTGCGCGCCCAGCGCAAGATCTTGTCGGACAGCAGCACGTTGTCGTTGCCGTTACGAATCATCTCCATGACGCGCATTTCCAGCACCTTGATCTTTTCCCGCAGCATCTCGGCCTGACGCTCCTGCAGGCTGACAGCACGGTGGCTGTGCGGGCTGGTGAACTGCACCGCGGCCAGCAATTCGGCGTGGCGCAGAAAGAAGTCCGGGGTGTTGGCCAGGTAGTTGGCAATGTCGTCTTCGGTGATCGGATTGTTCAGGATATTGCTCACAGGGTCTCTCTCAAATGGTCTGGAAATTCAATTTCGCCGTGAAACACGGTGGTCGCTGGCCCGGTCATCATGACAGGCGCGCCCACGCCAGCCCAGGCAATAGTCAGCAGGCCGCCACGGGTTTGCACATCGGCCGTTGCGTCGAGCAAGCCCAGGCGAATGCCGGCCACCACTGCAGCACAGGCACCTGACCCGCAAGCCAAGGTTTCGCCCACGCCACGCTCGTACACCCGCAGGCGCACATGGCCACGGTCGATGACTTGCAGAAAGCCCACATTCACGCCCTGCGGAAAATGACCGCTTTGCTGCACCTGGGGGCCAAACGTCTGCACCGGCGTGCTGTCCACGTCGTCCACCAGTATCACCGCATGGGGATTGCCCATCGAAACGGGCACTAACAGAACCGCAAGTGCCTCCGCTGGTACACCAACGCTGGAGAGGTGGGGTGGCAAAGCATTCTGCGTAGGTAAAGGAGGAGCCCGCACAGCGGGCGGGGGACACGGAGCAGAGTGCTTTGCCGCCCCACCTCCGAGCACCCAGGTCCCCCAAGACCCCTGGGGCACAAACTGCAGACCAGAAGGGTCAAACGGAATTTGCTCCAGCGCAAACACCGGCTCACCCATATTCACCGTAACGCGCCCATCCGCAGTCAGGTGCGGCTCGATGATGCCCTTTTGGGTCTTGACGCGAAGTTGATCTTTGGAAGTCAGGCCAGCGTCGCGCACAAAGCGGGCAAAGCAGCGCGCCCCGTTGCCGCACTGCTCCACCTCGGCACCATCAGCGTTGTGAATAACGTATTCGAAATCGATGCCGTCGCCCGGGGAGGGTCGCACCGTCAGAATCTGGTCGGCACCCACACCAAAATGGCGGTCGCCCAAAAAGCGGTAGTGCGCCGCAGTCAGCCCCAGGCGCGCGCGCGTCTCGTCGAGCACGACAAAGTCGTTGCCGGCTCCCTGCATTTTGGTAAACGGAATGCGCATGGGCTGCATTATCTCTGGCGAACGCGTTTGGTTGCACAATGCCGACCATGGTACGACCGACGCACATTCTCGACACCGCCGCCACCCAGATGCCCGCGCGCGGGGCCTGGCAGTCCCTCACGCCAGTGCCACTCACGCGCAACGTGCTGCGACTGACCGCGCCCAACCCCGGCGTGATGACCGGCCCCGGCACCAACAGCTATCTGGTGGGTGACGCGTCCACCGGCTTCACCGTCATCGACCCCGGCCCCGCCGACGCTCTGCACCAGCAGCGGCTTTGGGATGCTGCAGTACACCCCGACGGATGCGGCGGCAATATCCTGCGCATTGTCTGCACCCACTCCCACCCGGACCATGCGCCGGGTGCGGCGCCGCTGCAAGCCTTGTGCGCGCACCGGCCGTCGATTCTGGGCCTGCCCTCGGCACCCACTGCGCGCCAGGGCAGCGCCTTCACACCCGACCATGCGCTACAAAATGGAGAGCTGCTTACGCATATTCCACGGGCGCTAGAGGCCGATTTGACCACCAATACTGAGCACAGTACGCTGCAGGTGATCTACACCCCGGGACATGCGGCCAACCACATTTGCCTGCTGCTGCAGGAAGATGGACTGCTGTTCTCGGGTGACCACATCCTCAACGGCAGCACCACGGTGATCGACCCGCCCGATGGCAATATGGCCGATTACCTCGATGCCCTGGATACCCTGCACGCCGCCTGCTCGCAGCACGCGGTACAACACATCCTGCCAGCGCACGGCCATGTCATCGACGATGCACTCGGTGCGATTGCACACCTCAAGGCGCACCGACTGCAGCGCGAGGCCAAAATCGCGTCCATCATGCGCGCCCACCCGGACGGCAATCTCGACCAGTGGCTGCCACTGGCCTATGACGACGTCGACCCGCGCATCTGGCCGGTCGCAAGGCGCTCGTTGCTCGCGCATGTGGAGCGCATTCAATCACTCGGCCTTGCTGGACAAACGCCATGATGCGCGCTCCACGTCCGCCGCTGGTACCACCAACACCACCGAAAGCACGACCCACGCGAAAATCTCCAGCAGCAGCGGCGCCAACAACGATGGAAGAAGGTGAGCGCCTGTCCAAGCGGGTGGCCGCGATGGTGCCGTGTTCGCGCCGCGAAGCCGAACAGTACATCGAAGGCGGCTGGGTGCAGGTGGACGGCAGGGTCGTGGAGGAGTCGCAGTTTCGGGTCCTGCACCAGAAGATTGCGATGGACCCAAACGCGACCTTGCTCGACAGCGTGCCCGTCACGCTACTGCTGCACAAACCGGTGGACTGGCTCGACGGCACCGACGAGACAATGCAGACACTCAATCGCCAGGCACGGCGCGGCGCGGTGAAAAATGCGCAAACGCTACTCACCCCGGCGACACACTGGGACGGAGATGCCAACAGCACACGCGTGCTGCAGCGCCACTTCAAGCAGCAACAGGCCTGTGTTCCCCTGGAAACAGGCGCCAGTGGCCTGGTTGTGTGGACGCAAGACTGGCGGGTGCTGCGCAAACTGTCGGAAGACTTGATGTTCATGGAGAACGAGCTGATCGTGGAAGTGCGCGGCGAAGTGTCCGAGCAGGCGCTACGCATTCTCAACCGGGAATTGGATGCCAGGGGTCAGCCCCTGCCCCCCACCAAGGTAAGTCTGAACAGCACCAACCCTGGCTTGAGCAAGTTGCGCTTTGCCATCAAGGGTGCGCATCCCGGGCTAGTAGCCTACCGGTGTGACCAGGCACAACTGGAAATGGTCGCCATGCGCCGCATACGGCTGGGCCGGGTGGCATTGAGCGACTTGCCGGCTGGGCAATGGCGCTATCTGGCGCCAGGCGAAAAGTTTTGAGCTCCACGCGGCAGACTTCCAAGGATTGGGTCGGAAGAGCGTTCTGCGCAGGTCAAGGAGGAGCCCGAAGGGCGGGGGACACGGAGCAGAATGCTCTTCCGACCCAATCCCCTACCCCGACACTCTAGCTAGAAATGTAATGTTCCAAATGGCTGATAGTCAGCTCGTGGTCGGCGATGATGTCGTCCATGATGTCGCGAATCGAGATCATGCCCAGCACCTTGTCACCATCGACCACGGGCAGGTGGCGAATGCGCTTTTGGCTCATCAGCCCCAGGCAGTCCCGGGTCCGGACGGTGGGAGCCACCGTGATCACGCCCGAGGTCATGATCTCGCGCACCGCCGTGTCTTTGGAAGACTTTCCCGCCAACGCGATCTTGCGCGTGTAGTCCCGCTCGGAAAACACCCCCACCAGCTTGCCATTGTCGAGCACCATCATGGCGCCCACATCGTGGTCGGCAAGTTGTTGCAGGGCGGCAAACACACTGTCCTGTGGTGCCAGGCAGAAGTTGGTCGCGTCGCGCTTTTTGAGAAGTTCAATGATGGGTCGCATGGTGTCTCCTGGAAACAAGTGCAGAGTCGCAACCATACATCAAAAAAGTGTGAAGCCCACCGATAAGCCGGATTCTGTGCATGAAAGTTTCCCTCCATGTGACCACCATTACTCTGGGCCGCAAGTCACCTTGCGGCTCGATGCTACCTACCCGCCAACTCCGGGGGCCCCGTCAACGCTGGCCTACTTGGTATTGCTGCGCGTAGAGATTGCCCGTTTCACCCAATGCGGGCAGAGCCCGCATTGGGTGGCTATGCGCACCCGGTTGCCCAGGGCACGGCTTGCGCCGCGCTGCACGCATAGAACACCCAAACGGGGTACCTACACTGACTCGTCTCTGTTGCTCTGATCCTCACCTTAGGGTCTCGCGACCGGTCGGCGGACAGCCGTTAGCTGCTACGCTGCCCTGTGCAGTCCGGACGTTCCTCCAGTGCTCTGTTTCCAGAATTGCACCAGCGGTGGTCTGGTGGGCTTCACGGGCTGGATTATCACCTGTCGCGGCGCATGTCCCACACCGGAAAATGATGTGGATAACACCGAAGTGCACGATCGCCTCTATTGTTCACGGACTCCTTTGGCCTGGCTGGAGCCGGTCACGACAGTCAGCTTACGGGTTGCCCGATGCATTGCCCATCAGAAGCCGATCGTGATATTTGGCAGAAAATGTTTTTATGAGCGGGAAAACTGGTCGTTTCTGTGCAAATGAGCATTGTGACTTGCCGCTGCTTTTCACGGATAAGATCAGATTCATGATGCAACTGGATTCACGAAATTTTTGGCGATGGCACTACCGGGTCGCGCTCATCTGTTGTTTGTTAGGGACAACGGCGGCGCAGGCGCTGGATTCGGTCACGCTCCAGCTCAAATGGACCCATGCCTTCCAGTTTGCGGGTTATTACGCGGCAATAGAAAAAGGTTTCTACGAGCAGGCTGGGTTGTCAGTCAACGGTGGAGGGTAAGGCCGATTTTGGTGTCGGCTCCAGCAGCTTGTTGCTGGAGCGTCAGGCGGGCGCGCCAGTGGTGGCTTTGGCCGTCATCTTTCAACATTCCCCGCTGGTTTTGGTGGCCCGCCAGACCCAGCAACTGCAAAGCGTGCACGACCTCAAAGGCAAACGCGTCATGTTTGAGGCGCAGTCCACTGAATTGAAAGCCTACTTGCGACAGGAGGGGATCGATGATGCAGCGATACACGCTCTGCCTCATAGTTTCAACACACGCGACCTGATTGAAGGCCGTGTGGACGGCATGACTGCGTATTCGACGAATGAGTTGTTTGAGCTCAATACTGCCAAGTTTGCCTACCAAATTTATTCACCGCGTGCGGTTGGCATCGACTTTTATGGCGACAACCTGTTCACCGCAGAGGGGCAAATCAAGACAAACCCGGCGCGGGTGGCGGCATTCCGCGCTGCAAGCCTGAAGGGTTGGCAATATGCCATGGCTCACCCCGATGAAATCATTGATCTCATCCTGGCAAAGTACTCCAAACAACACCCACGTGAGTTTTATGTATTTGAGGCCCGGCAGATGGTGCCCCTGTTGCAAAGCAGCCTGATTGAGGTGGGTTATATGAATCCAGGGCGCTGGCAGCACATTGCCCAAACCTATGCCACTTCGGGTCTGACACTACGCCACCGCCCGGAATCTGGAGTCCGTATTTTGGGGGAGCCCTGGCCCTCTTGCTGGGCATGACCTTGCTGGCAAGCTACATTTTCCGGACCAACCGACGTTTGACCGCCAGTCTGGCCAGCCAGAAGCTCGTGCAACAAGCGCTCGCCGAGAGCCAGCAGCTTTACCAGTCGATACTTCATGCCTCGCCTGACGGCGTGGCGGTCAGCGATTTGCAGGGCAACATCCTGCATGCCTCGCCAGCTGACGTGGCCATGATGGGTGGCGTGACCGAAGACCAGTTTATTGGCCGAAATATCTCCGAATTTCTTGATCCAGCAGAAGCGCAGCGGGCCATCGCCAATGTAAGTGCCATGCTTGAAGGTGTGTACAACGGTGCTGCAGACTACCGATTGATACGGCTGGATGGCAGCCTGCTTGACGTCGAAATCAACGCTGAAATTGTGCGTGATGCCAAGGGGCAGCCCAGTGGCCTGATTTTTGTGGTGCGCGATATCCGCGAGCGAAAGAAGAATGAAGAACGTATTCTCCACATGGCGCAACACGACCAGCTCACCGGACTGCCCAACCGGGCCTTGTTCAGTGACCGATTGCAGCGCTCCATAGTTAACGCCGTCAGGGACAAAACTGGTCTGGCACTCATGTTCATTGATCTTGACAAGTTCAAACCCGTCAACGACACCTATGGCCATGCTGTCGGCGACATTTTGTTGCAGGATGTGGCGCGGCGAATGCTCCAGTGTCTGCGTGACTCCGACACCGTGGCGCGGATTGGTGGCGATGAGTTTGTCGTGTTGTTGCGCGATGCGCACGCTATCCCCGATACCCTGGCAGTAGCCGAGAAGATTCGTAGCGCGTTGGATCATCCGTTTTTGATTCAAGGACATACGCTGCAAATTTCATGCAGCATAGGTATAGCGCAGTTCCCGGAGCATGGACAAGACGACATCACGCTGTCCAAGAACGCCGACTTGGCCATGTATCGTTCCAAAGAGCGTGGCCGCAATCAGGTCTGCCTTTACGAGCCGGCGCAAGACATGTGAACCCCGGATGACCGAAAAGGGACCACTGAACTTTCCCTGAACCGCCATTCATGGCCGTCGAACACTGTGAGGATTCGTGTGCAACTGTCCTGCAAGTCGCCACCACATTGCTGACGATCAGACTACGGGAGTACGGGCCATCAATACGGTGTGAAGTTGGTCGCACCGCCACGAACCGCAGCGGGCAGCAGGCGTTCGGTCAGGCGCGGTGCGAGTAGCCGGCGCCGGTCGTTCACGGGCAGTGCCGGTGCCGCACCAGCATCCCTTCGCGACACGTCGCCGGTGTTGAAGAAAGCAATGCTCTCCTGCAATTGTTCGGCCTGACCCGACAGCTCTTCGCTGGTGGCAGCCAATTCCTCCGACGCCGAAGCATTTTGCTGCGTGGCCTTGGAGAGCTGCGCCATTGCGCCACCGATCTGCACCACCGACTCGCTTTGCTCGGCGCTGGCAGCGGCAATCTCTTGCACCAGCTCACTGGTCTTTTGAATGCTGGGAACAATCTCTTCGAGCATCTTTTCCGCCCGGTCGGCGGTGGACACACTGGACGCCGCCAGCGCGCCAATCTCACGCGCCGCCTCCTGGCTGCGCTCGGCCAGTTTGCGCACCTCGGCGGCGACCACCGCGAACCCCTTGCCGTGCTCTCCAGCGCGTGCAGCCTCAATGGCGGCATTGAGCGCCAGCAGATTGGTCTGGTAGGCAATGTACAACCCGCGCCACCCCGAGCGGACTCTGCTGTACCAAACCATAGCCGAGCACTTCGAGACCTGGTTTGAGTTGGCCAGTTGCGGCCAGT
>JAIFLV010000171.1 GCA_020048895.1 Rhodoferax sp.
TGCGCCGGTCGTCCAGCCACTTGTGCAGCACCTGGTAGCCGCCAATGGTGTGCTGCCAGATGGACTGGTGCACATTGGCAAAACCGCTGGTTGCGTTGATGAACACCTTGCCCATCTTGTCGTCGGTGCTCTGCACGTCTGCCAGTTCGCGCGACTTCTCGGCCACCTTTACCAGCGAGAAATCAGTGCCAAACCAAGCTACAGCCCCCGCAGAACGTGCACTGCCAGCTACTATATTTATAGCGTCTTGGTGCTCCAGCAAATGCCAGGCCACCAATTCTGAACCCAGCTTGGCGAGAGCTTTAAATAGATCCTCTTGTTCGGTCAATGGCAAACGCGGGAAATCGGATTTCAGCAAACTTGCGTACCGCGAACGATAGGTCGGCGAATGAAGTATTGCGTACGCATAGCAAAAAATCGCCTGGGGTTTGATCGATGTTGTCCCGAGTAGGTGATTTACGGTGCCAATGAAGGTACTGGAAAAGTTTGCCTGGGCTAGAGAATCTCCAAAAATATCATCGTGTCCCTGAGCGGAATCGTCGCCGCGCAAGAACAGCGGAAATGCACTTGTACTTTCACGACTCTTATTGGAAACGGATCCCCAGTCGGCGGGAATACGGGTCACGAAGACGTGGGCAAATCCCTCTGTGATCTGTTGTTGTGACACCAGCAACGCCAAATTATTCTTACCGTCCAAATGTTGCATCGTCGGCCGCGCCGTATATCGGACAACGTCCTCGGAGTAAACAATTGCTCGAGTATCGAATGGACGGTAAAGCGCAGAAACGACAGATATTCCCCCGCGACTATCACGTAGCTTCTTGCGAGCTTTTGTCATCTGCCAAAGCGGCGTGTCTTGGAGATCGTATTTTTCGCGAATTTGGCTATCCTGCGTCTTAGTGTCAATGAACTCAGCCAAGCGTTTTCGCATCTCGGACGCACTGAAGGCATACGCAAAATTATCTTTGTGCGTCTTGATCCCGCTGGAGAATTTGATCACGATGTCTCTAAGGGACAGCCACGAAGAATACTCAGAACCTAAACCTTCATCAAATGTAGTGAACAGATAAAAAGGAGCTGCAGGCGCAAGTTGCGTCCATTTCGTTGTTGAAATCGAATGCTGAAGTAAGAACTCATACTTCAGATTTCGCGCACCGATTTGATCGAGTCTCTCGACTCTTTTGTGCAGTTCGGCTCCACAATGTTTTCGCATCAGCGATATGCAAACGCCTTGTTGAATATCGAACACATTCTCATCTCGATATCCACTCTCATCAACCTCGGTCTTCTTTTGACTTCCATGCAAATCGACAACACTAACCATGGGAAAAGATTCCGAAAGTTGCTGACGCATTCCGCGAAAACTCCTGCTATCCAAGAAAGAATCGTTGGAGATGTAGCCAACGATTCCAGCCCCAGACTTCTGGATGCTGACCTCCGCCAGTCGCACGAATTTAATGTAATCGTCCTGCAAGTTCTTTTCAAACTGGAGAGCATTCCTTTCGCGGATCCGCTCACCATCGACGTACTTATAACTTTCGACCAGCATTCTGGCGGACTCGTTCAAATTGGCAGATTGAATGCTGTAGGGTGGATTGCCCACAACAACCGTAAAGCAACTATGTTCTTTAGCCTGGTTTGCAGCATTGGCCTCGTGCGCCAGCATGGGGGCCATGGATTCCAAATGTGCTTGCACCGGGTGCGTTGGTTCCAGCGCATTGGTCAAAAAAACATTCACCCGTGGCCCGTCTTCGGGGAAGGTGTAACCCGTCTCGGCCAGCTTCAGGCCAATCTTCATGTGGGCAATGGCATACGGCGCCATCATCAATTCGAAGGCATACAGGCGCGGCAGCAGGTGGTGTTTGACGTAGTCCACCCACAGCGATTGCCACTGCGTTTTGGTTACCTTGCCTTGCTTGGCCCACTTGCCCAGCATGTGGGCGTGGATTTGCGTGATGACTTCGACGATGAAGGTGCCGGTGCCGGTTGCTGGGTCTAGCACCTGCACAAAGGGCGTGGCGGCGGTGCAGAACTTGGGCAGTTTCAGCTCGGGATTGCGCGCCATCATCTCGCCCCAGGTGATGGTGCTGGCCAAGCCGTCTTCAATGCCAAATTCATTTTTCAGAATCTCATCCGCGCTGCGTACGATGAACTGCACCACGGGGCTGGGGGTGTAGAACACGCCGCGCTTGGCGCGCATCGCTTTGTCGTAGGCTTTGAGGAAGTCTTCGTAAAAGTGAATCACCGGGTCATCGCCAGGCTTGCTGGCATTGAAGCTGCGCAGCACCGCGTCCATGGGCACTTCGCGCAGCACGGTCACCACTTCGTTGATGCCCAGTTCGTCAAAGTCGACTCGCTTAGTGCGCTTGCGGGCGCGACCAGCGGCGCTTAAAAAGCTGCCCAACAGTTCTTTTAAAAACGGGTTGGTGCTGGGCACCATATCGGCCAGGTTGTCGGCCACCAGTGCGCCGCTGCTGCGGCTGGCGCGGGCGGTGAACAGGCCGTAGGTGATGGTCTGCGCGAACATGTCGGCAAAGGAATCCTCCGACAAATCGGCAATCAAGTTGTCTTTGAAAGCCTTGTGCATTTGGCGCAGGTGGCCGCTGTCGCTTTCCAGCGCCAGCACGGTGTTTACGCGCCTGCGAATGCGCTTGGCCAGCTCTGCCATGGCCAGGGCCAGGGTTTTGCTGTCGTTAATGACCTGACCAACACGCAGCGAGAACGCACTGGACCATTGCGCGCGCCATTTGGTCAAGTCGTCTGCCGTACGGGTGTTGACGGGCCAGCGCAGTTTGTCGCGCAGGGTTTGGGCTACATAGCCCAGCTGCATGGGGGTGTCGTCATCGTCCCAGCCCAGCACGCGCAGGGTGGGTAGGTCGCCTTTGGCGGACTCGTCGGTGAAATGGGCCAGCGCAATTTCACGGCCGTCGCTTTCGCCAAAGCTGGATACAAACAGCAGGTCGTGCGCAGCCCAAGTCTGGTGGCCACCACCGGTGGCACGACCCTTGGGCACCAAACCATTGAGCACGCGGCGCAGCGCGGTAATGGGCAGGCGGCCTTTGTTGAACTCCACAAAGAAGATGCCCCAAGGTTGACCGCTGACCAGGGGGCGCAACTGCTTGATGGACTTGACTTTGACTTCGTGCTCGGCCTTGAGGTTGAGCTCGTCGGGCTGCCAGTCAAACAGGTTGTCTTCCCAGTCCTCCACATTTACGGGCCAGCCCAATTCATCGTGCAGGTACTGCACTAGGGCGGGGATGGTGTGGACCTGGCGCAGTCTGTCGGCCAAGGGGTCAAGTGTTGGGTTAGTACGGGTTGCCATTATTTTTATCTCCCTGCGTTAGCTTTTGCGTTTCAGGCAAAAACGACACTGACGCGGCCGCCGCCGGCAGCGCTGGTCTTGGTCTTTCGGCGCGCGGGTTTGACCACGATGTCGATGTCGCGGCCCAGACGCGCCAGGCAGTCGAGCATTTTGGATTCGCTGATGCCACGGAACTGCCCGCGCAGCATGAGCGACACCTTGGGCTGCGGCATGGCTAGCAGCTCGGCAGCTTGTTGCTGGGTGAGTTTTTGGCGCAGGATGATTTCGGCAATTTTGCTGGCCAGTTTTGCTTTGACCAGCATTTCTTGCGCGTCGGCCATGCCAAGGTCGGCATAGACGTTGCCGCTACCAGCTTCAATAGCAATCGAGGGGGTGTTCATACGATGTCCTTTCCAATATTAAGAGGCTGACTGGCCCGCATGGGCCAAAGCAGCTTTCAGCCGTTCCCGTATCAAGTCCATGTCCGGCTTGGGTGTGGCAATGCCGGATGTCGATTTCTTCTGAAAACAATGCAGCACATACACCGCACCGGCAACTTTGACCGTGTACACGGCGCGGTAAGTGCTGCCTGCCTCGCTCTCCACCACTTCCAAAACTCCGGCCGACCCAAAGCCCTTCAAGGGTTTTGCCTGTGCATGCTTGCTGCCGGTCTGGGCCAAATGCAATGCATAACCAAAGGTGTCCTGCACTTCGTCCGGCATGGCTTGCAAATCCTTTTTAGCCGAGCCAACCCACAGCAGAGGTTTGGGGAAATAGTGTGCCGTGGACATGAGAAATTATATCTATATAGGAATAACAAAACTAATTCAATTCCATCCAGGCGATGAGCTTCGGCACTACGCCCAAAGGGGCCTGCACTTGCCGGAGATAACCGTTTTTAAGGTGCTTCTCGACCTTGGCACGCGCTTCTGACAGCGTTGTCTGCGCGATGAGGCAATGTCTTGGCGTTTCTGGCTCGCAGTGAATCACGGCATCAATGGCCGCAGCATCGTCCAGCACTTTGCCGCTTTGCAGGTCCAGCAGCAGCCATTCGGTGCGACCTGCGGCCACGGTCCAAGCATCAGATTCCAGCTCTGGCGCTGACACGGTGTTGTCTTTGCCAGGCAGCGCAAAACAGAAGAACACGGCCTGCGTTTCCGGCTGCAAATGCACTTTGCCGCTGAATACGCGGCCCGGCAGGGCTTGCAGGCGTTCCGGCAAGTCGGGGTGGGCTGCAAGAAGGCGCTGGTATTCCAGGTGCATGGTTTCCAACGCGGTGGGCTCGCCCTCAAACTGGTGGTCAAAGTCGCGAAGGGCAGCAAAGTCGTCTTCCGGGCGCAAGAGCTTTTTGCCCTCAATGCCAAGGGTTTTGGAAATGAGCAGGGTTTTGTTGGATACTTTTTTGAACAGATTGAGTAACTCATCCAGCTCGCCGGGGGGCAAAAAGTTCCAATACTCCACGGTGCCACGGATGGCTTTGACCTCGGGGTGGTCTTTGACCAGCGCTTTTTCAATGTCGGGGTTCATGCGGCGGTCTACCCGGCCAATGCGCTGCATCAGGCGCACCGGGTTCCAGTGCAGGTCGTAATTGATCAGTCGCGTGGCGTCTTGCAGGTTTAGCCCTTCACTGAGCACGTCGGTGGCAATCAGCACACGGGTTTCAGTCTGGCCGCTGTCTGCCAATGCCTGGCTGCTCATGTTGTTGTAGTACGGTGCAAACTGGCGAATCACATCGCCACGGCTGCGTTTTGTGGCAGAGTCGATCTGGTCAATGCCTTTGATGCCAGCCTTCTCCAGCTCTTTGGCTAGGTAGCGGGCGGTGGCAGAGAACTCGGTGAAGATCATGACCTTGTGTTTTTTAAGCACCGGGTCCGTTTTTAACAATTGAATAAGGGCGCGCAGCTTGTCGTCGTGCTTGGGTTCAAACTGGCGAAGCTCATTCAGGAACTCTGCCAACTGGTTCAGGTCTTGCAATGACTCCGAGAGCATTTGCGGCACGTCGAACTGGTCGCGGTTGAGTAACTCTACTGCCGCCAACATTTCTTCGGGAATAACGTCTTCGTCCTGCTCGGCTTCATCTTCGCCGCCATTGTCAAAAAGCTGATGCTGGCGCTTTTGCACGTCACCCAACAACTCTTCCTGATGGATGCGCCAACGCTCCAGCGCAGCCTGCTCGTGCTTGGTGGTGCTGTTGACCTGCACAAAGGCCATTACTTTACGCAGCAGTTGCTGGCATGAGGACTCAAACGCGCTGGCCGAGCTCTCGAACCGCTTCAAAAACAAAATACGGATCAGGCCCACAACCTGCTTTTGGCGGTTGTCTTCAAAACCGTCGGCGACCGGTACCTTGGAATAGGCCAGGGGGTAATACATGGGCAAGGTGAACAACGGTTGCTTCTTGTTGAAAGCCTTTTCCACCATGCCCAGCAGCTTGCCGTAGGTCTTCTTGACCGAATAGTCCGCCACCTTCGGCGCTTCACGCTTGGGGAACAGCGCAGCCTTGGCCCCGGCAGTTATCTGGCTTTGCCGCACATAGGCGCGGCTGCGCTGCACCACGAGTTCACGGAACAAGCTGTCTTGCGAGAGGATGTCTCCCGTCTCCAAGCCAGCGAGTTCGCCTTGCAATAGCTCGCTGCCCATGCGCTTACTCAGCTCTTTTTCAAGCTTGCGGAAGTGCCCTGGTAGTGAGTGAATGCCCAGGGTATCTTTGAAGTGGTCTGGTTCGCGTTGGGTGAAGTGTTCAATGAGGTGCTGCAGGTCGATCAAACGGTTGTTGATTGGCGTGGCCGTAAGCATGAACACTTGCTTGTCTTTGGCCAGCGCTTGCATTTGCCAATAGCGCGATGTGTCTTTCTTGGTGCTGGGGTTGCGAAAGTGGTGGGCTTCGTCAATCACGATCACGTCCGCCTGTTCTTTGAGGCGCTGGATTTTTTCTACCCAGTCACCACCGCGCTGCAGGTCAGTGTGGTTGATCAAGACCAGGTTAGAAAAATCTCCGAATAACTCTGGCAGGTAACGCCGTAAGCTGGATTCCCAAACTGGCTCACGCCCGGACTTGGGCACGATCAAAAGCACTTTTTTGCGCTCAAATTTCACCAAACGCTCTATCAGCATGAGCCCGACAAAGGTCTTACCCAAGCCCACACCATCGCACAAGAATGCACCGCCGTACTTGCCGCCGATTTTGAGCAGTGCGCCGTAACCATCGCGTTGGTACTGGTCAAGGATTGGGTACATACGCGACTGGTGCCGCTCCCAGTCACCCGCCGTTTCCTCGTAGTTATTGAAATAGGCTTGAAGCGACTTGGCATACACCTCAAACGGCAGGTAGTTGCGTGTTTGGCGTTCCATCACCTTGAGTACTTCAGCGGAGGCGTCTTCGGCCTCAGCCCAATGCGCATCAAACCATTGCTGGAGCTCTTCTACCTCGCGACGGAGTTGTACGTTGAGCTCAACATTGCCCGTAAGGCCGGGATACGTGAAATTGCTGGAGCCCACCAGAGCGGAGGAACCCACCACCGCAAGCTTGCTGTGTGTGATGTAGGCCTTGGCGTGGAACTTCTTCTTGGCGTACACCCGACACTGAATCTTGCCGCAGGCAATAGCCTGGACGATCTGATCCACCCCCGTTAGAAAGTCATTCTTTTGCTTTTCGCGCTCAATGCTGTCGTCCAGCAATTGGCCAACACGCGCAAGACCTTCGGACAAGGCACGGTGGGTGCGTTTGGTGACCTCGTCCCCCATCAGGATGCGGATTTGATCGAGCTTTTGCCACTTGCCATCAAGGGCAAGCAAGGCACCGATTTCAAAATACCCGGTGGCAATGTCAAATTTGTGTGAAATTTCTGACCACTCGGCCAGATAGTTCAGCACCTTCCAGTCCTCGTCGCTGTTGTCGACGATGAATAGATCGTTACCGGATTTAGGTTTCATGTGGAGTACCGCAGGGTTGAGTTCTCGATTTAGGAAGCCCCAAGCAGCTGGTATCTTCCACCATTTACGAACTGGATTGCAACCTGTAACTCGACAACGCAAAGACGCGCACCAGCAGCTGGTATCTTCCACCATTTACGAACTGGATTGCAACGGATTGCAGTAATAAGGGATTCATTAGGTAGCGAAGCAGAGAAACAACACAGTCAGGGCAGTTCCTCCCGACGAGGCAGATCCGCCCCTCGGCGTGAGCAGGTGATCGACGCTGCGCGGGCGCCAAAGCTCAGAGCACTCTCCAACTCGGCGGATGAGATGTTTTCCAACCCCTCCACAGAAAGTGCATTGCGCTCCTGCAACCAGGTCAGCAATGCCGCCTGAAAGGTGTCTCCGGCACCGACGGTATCAACGACTTCTACACCCACCCGCTCTACATGGGCTTGGGCTAGCACAGTCCAGGCCGACGCGCCTTCGGCTCCCCGCGTGACTACAACCAATCGCACGCCACTTTGTATGGCCCGGGCGGCGAAAGTCTCCGGAGCAACTCCGGGCATCAGTAGATTCAGGTCTTCATCACTGACTTTCAGCAGATGGGTGCGTGGCAGCATCCATTCCAGATACGACTGCCATACCGCCACTTCGGGCTCGACATTCAGGCGAACGTTCGGGTCCAGTGAAATCACGGTGCGCCGGTGCTCGCGCTCCACGAGGGCACGCAGCGTGGCGGCAATCGGTTCCACCACGGTGGCATAGGAGCCAAAATGCAGCGCCCGCAGGTTGGACGGCAATGTTGATAGCGCGCCAAGACGAAGCTGGCGGTCAGCCGCATTGACGCCATAGAAAGCATACGATGGCACCTGGTTTCCATCGAGCGCCACCACACTCAGTGTGGTGGAGTGCGGTGTGCGTTGCACCATGTTGGTGGCAACACCTTCGGACTGCAGGCTTCGCAGGAGTCGCTCGCCCATAAAGTCGTGTGACAACGTAGCGAGCAGGCCCACGGGTTGCCCCATGCGCGCCAGCCCCACCGACACATTGAAAGGCGAGCCGCCCACCCGCGCATCGAACGCAAGTCCGCCAGATGCCTCACCGGCCGAAAACACGTCCATCAACGCTTCGCCACAAACAATAAACATCGGTTTCTTCCTTCAGGAATGGTGCATACACGGCCGCAAGGGCCAAACAACTACTGCACTGTGTCAATCTTCCAGTGCCACGGCAACAGCACATGCGTTGCACCGCTGGCAACCCTGTATGTCTGTCGATTCGCCGAAACGTTGACCGCCACCGTCACCACGTTGCTGCCCAGTGCTCGACGGAAGGCAAAGACATGGTCGTTGCCGGTGGCCATCAATTCCAGCGGACCGCCGTACTGGCCGTTGGACAATGCGGGGTTATTGCGCTTGAGCGCCAGCAACTCGGTGTAGAAGGCCTGCATCTCAAAGGCTTTCCAGTCAATCGGGTACTTCTCGAAAAACGCCAATCGCTTCGTCAGACGCGACTCCTGGCCGCTGTAGATCAGGGGCATGCCCGGCAAAGTAAACGTCAGCACCGCAAAGGCTTCGTAGGCAGCACCAAACAACTCGGCATCCGTCCCATCCCACGAGTTCTTGTCGTGGTTATTGGTAAACAGCATGCGATACGCCGAGCGTGGAAACGGCGTCTTGGGCGCTGTCGCCCAGGACTGCAACGCGTTTGCATTGGCCGTGCCCTTGGCAATCGCTTTGAATACGTCGTGCAGATCCCAGTCGTACGTCATGTCAAAGGCGCTGCGGTGCAGGTCCACCTCGGCCCACTCGGCAAGCAAGAACATGGACTTGATGGCATCGAGTTCCCGGCGGGCGCGCTCCCAGAATGGGGTGGGAACCAGGCCCGCGACATCGCAGCGAAAGCCATCCAGGTCGGTCTCCGTCACCCAAAACTGCATCGCCGCAATCATGCCGTCCCACAAGGCCTTGTTGTCATAGTTCAGTGCGATCACATCGGTCCAGTACTCGGGCTCCGGGCCGTTGGTAAATGTCACAGGAAACAGTTCGCCATTGGCATTGAGCTTGTACCAGTCCTTGTGCTCTGTAGCCCACGGGTGGTCCCAGGCGGTGTGGTTGGCTACCCAGTCCAGAATCACCTTCACGCCCGCTGCATGTGCCTGGCCCACCAGTGCCTTCACGTCGTCCAGCGTGCCAAACTCCGGGTTGACCGCCGTGTAGTCGCTGATGGAGTAATAGCTGCCCAGACTGCCTTTGCGTTCTTTCATGCCGATGGGCTGAATCGGCATCAGCCACAAAATATCCACTCCCATTTTCTGCAGCCGGGGCAGATGCTCAGCAAACGCCTTGAGCGTGCCTTCGGGCGTGTACTGGCGAACATTGACCTCGTAGATGTTGGCGTTGCGGGACCACAGTACGTGGTCGAATTCATTGGAAGGTGCTTGCATGGTTGTTTGCGCCCCCACGGGTCGGCCAGAGGACGTGGCGATCAGACGGTTACAGAAATCTCTACGTCGCACCCTCATCCCCTGACGCCAACAGTGGCAAAAATCGCCTCACTCCGGTTGACTGTGCGCCAAGCGGGTTCTGTCGATGTGCGCTTCATGCGCCCAATTGTGTACTAAAACTACAACATTTGGAAGCAGAAAAAATCAAATATTCTCTGCATTCCTTGCGAATTTATGATTTACACCTTGATGGACATGAACAGCACTTCTCGAGAATGTAGCCAAATTACATTTCTACATCAAAACGATCCAACTGAATTTGGCTTGCCAACGACCCCCTATGGAAGTGAAATAGCGTGACAATCTGCGCCTTGCCACTTACTTCAAGATGCAGACCTATGTCATCTGATTTCAACCTGTTGGTGCGGTTAAACTCTGCGCCCATCATCCACACAATTCACTTGGACAACGGGCAGTCGGTATTTGTAATCGACGATTTCGTTGACCAACCGGAAAAACTGGCCATGCTGGCACAAGAGGTGAAATCAGAGTTTGTCTATGCCGAAGGCAGTGCATTTCCTGGTCTTCAACTACTGATGCCCCCCGACTTTTCAGCGCGGCTAGACGACTTCTTCCGCCTGCATATCCGGTCGCGGGTCCATGGTCGCCGGAGTTTGTCCATGTACTCACGCCTATCCCGCGTCAACCTCGCACCCGCGCTGCTGGATGCCCGGCAACGCATCTGCCATCGCGACAATGCCGAGGTCCATCCAAGCAACATTATTTGTGCATCAGTCCTCTATTTGTTCAAGGACCCCACGCTGGGCGGAACAGTATTTTTTCAGCCTAGAGTGTCTGACGTCGAGACGGAGCAGCTTGTGCACGATGCCAGTCGTCTGGAGCCTGGTACGTTTGAATCCAGGTACGACTGGCCGCCTGCGTACATGACACAATCCAATCGATACTTTGAAGTCATCGGACGGGTGCCGGCATTGTGGAACCGAGCCATTTTTTACGATGGCAGCATTTTTCACAGCAGCGACATTCTCCACCCAGAAAAACTCACCGAGCAGACCGGAATGGGTCGCCTGACTATCAACGGGTTTTTCACCTGCACCCGCCGCGCTAGCTAGCGCGTGCGCGCTTTGCTCACACGCAACTGTATGGCCCATGTGGTGTCGATGGCAGAAGGTCGTGGAAAGCGGCCAAGTGCGTCCTTCGCCACCTTTTCCACCTGCTTGGCCAGGGCCGCCATTTCTTCGGATTCTTGTTGCAGGCGCAATTGCTCCGGTGTGGCAGACTGCACCACGTTATTTGCGCCAACCACATTGTTCGTCACCACGACACGCGGACTGTTGTCACTAAAGAGCTGGCTTTGCGGTACGTAGTTGACCTTCAGACTGCCCGTTGCCGGGGCAAAGTCAATGGTAATAGCATGCCCAGTGGACGATGGAGCGTCCAGGACAAACTCTGCATCCAGCGCCGCCGTAACCCCCACCACATGCACGCACGCATCCAGCAAACCCGCAGGCCAGGCCACCAGCGCTGCGGTAAATTTGTCAACGTCGTTGCGCAAATCAGCCGCGATCACACAAGCAGCCGGCAGTGGCAGCCCAGCACGCAAAGCCCACCAGATCGCGCTACCTTTGTCCGGACCGGCCAATGGAGAAGCGTACATACCGGCAAGACGCGACTGTGCCACCAGAGAGCCAGCATCAGCAGCGCGCTGGTACAGACGCGCTGCGCGCTCGACATTTGGCTTCAGACACAAGCCCTGCTCGAACATTGCTCCTCCCAGCAGCATCGCCTCGGGAGTGCCCTTGGCGAGGGCGGCATTCAATTCTCTGACCGCCGCCGGACAGTCCCGCGCCTCAATAGCCTGAATCACCGTAGCCGTTGACTCTGTTGCGATGCTCGTGCCGGCCAAAAGGCTAAGGCCCATACAAACTAGGAATCTCAGTGGAAGGGGCGTGCGCATAACTGTTCTTGCTAAAAGGGGGTGGATGAACCTCATGCCATCATGATTGGTGGTGACGCTGCACAATTTTGTGCAATGAACTCTGCGTGCGTGGGCATGACCTTCACGCACGCTGCAATGACGCCTTCCACCTCCTCGAGATAGGATTGGATTTCGGCTTCGCTCAGCAGGTCCGTCAAGGGGTGGTAGGACTTGGGATGAATGCGCTGGCCATGCATGACCTGCAGCCAACTCACCTTGGTGAAGAGTTCATTGCCTTCCCGATGTACACGACCATTGGCTCCAAAAAGCTCCATGCGCTGGGTCAGTGAATCTGGCACTTCCATTTCCCGACAGTAGTTCCAGAACGCGGAGTCAGTCCGCTCGGTGGCCTTGTAATGCAGAATGATGAAATCACGCACCCAGTCGTACTCCTGCCCCATGATGCGGTTGTAGGCAGCAACATCCTGCGGCTCAAAACCTGCCGATGGGAAGTAGGTCAACAAATGGGCAATCCCCATCTGGATCAGATGAATGCTGGTTGATTCAAGCGGTTCCAGGAAACCACTCGACAGGCCAATGGCAATGCAGTTCTTGTTCCAGGTTTTCTTGCGCCGACCTGCGCCGAACTTCACGGTTCTTGGCTCTGCCAGTGGAGCACCGTCCAAGTTTCCCAGGAGCTGCGCGGTTGCCTCGTCCTCACTCATGAATTTGCTGGAAAAAACGTGGCCATTTCCAATGCGATGCTGCAGCGGAATGCGCCACTGCCAACCGGCACTTCGTGCAGTGGACCGTGTGTACGGGGTCAATTCTTTTGCCGAGGCGCAGGGGATGGCGATGGCCCGGTCGCAGGGCAACCAACGCGACCAGTCTTCATACCCGGTTTTCAGCGTGCCCTCGATCAAGAGCGCGCGAAAACCCGAGCAGTCGATGAAGAGGTCGCCCTCAACTTTTTCACCGCGCTCCATAGTCAGTGCCGTAATATGGCCATCGCTGTCACGCACAGACACATCAACAATCTTTCCCTCCGTTCGAACAACACCACGCGCCTCCGCAAACTTGCGCAAGAATTTTGCGTACAGGCCCGCATCAAAATGGTAGGCATGGGCAATCTGGGACAACGGCGAGTTCGGCATGTCCGGTTGCGCACGAATGAATTTGTTGCTCAGGCAAGCTGCCGTGTTGATCGAATAGTGGTCAAGATCCTTGGCTTTACCAGCCAGGAACTGCTTGAGCCAATACTGATGGAAGTCAACCGTCCAATTGTCTTGACCGATCACGCCAAAACCGTGGATATAGCGATCTCCCAGGCGCCCCCAGTTGACAAACTCAATACCCAATTTGAAGGACGCCTGCGTCTCCCGCATAAACTGATCTTCATCAAGTTCCAGCAGCTTGTTGAACAAATTGATCATAGGAATGGTGGCTTCGCCCACTCCGATGGTCGCGATGTCGTCCGACTCCACCAACCTGATCCGGTACATCCCTTTGAGCACTTTAGACAGTGCTGCTGCTGTCATCCACCCCGATGTGCCGCCGCCTACGACGACGATTTCCTGAATTTTGTTTTGTTCCATCTATCAAACCCCGCAGTTCATAAAGTGAACCGTATCTTAAGCAAAAAAAAACCCCTGCCGACTATCATCGGCAAGGGCACTGACCACCATGCAAATGGTTACATCTTGTAGGTCAGTTTGAACAGGATGGTGCTACCTGTTTCATTCTTCGACTCTTCTGTACCGTCGGCCTTCAGTTGGCGATAAACCGGCTTGTTCAGGTTGTTGCCTTCGACACGAATGCCAAGTCCCTTCATCGGTCCTTGACGGAACTCATAACCTACCTGCGCAGATACCCACATCGAACCTTCGATGTACTTCAAGGTCGGGTAACCACCCGTTGCGTCATTGGCCACGCTGCCAACGTAGGTCGAACGCGAGTTCGCTGCTACAAAGGCACTGAAACCGCTCTTTTCGTAATACAGGGTTAACTTGGAATTGTCTTTCGACAAGCCTGGCAACGGAATGGTCTGCCCATCAGTAGGCACCTGCTGATTCGGATTGAGACCGATGGTATTGGGCAGGTTGACAGAACTCTGAGTCGTGGAGTAACTACCACTTAGCCCGAACCCATCCAATGCCGGCGCCAACATGCCAAAAGGCAACGAAGCAGCGAGTTCCAAGCCGCTCAAATCACCACCGCTGCCATTGACGGTCGTAGTAAACGTTCCAACGCTACCCTTGGGGGGCACCGCCAAACCGAGAGCGCTGGCGTAACTCGCAAAGTCGTAGGAACTGTTGGTCGCTGTGGTGATGTAAGTGTCTAGCTTCTTGTAGAAAACGGCAGCACTGAAATAGGCTTTGTTGCCAAAGTATTTCTCAAACGACAAATCCAGTGCCGAAGCTTTGAATGGTTTCAACATCGGGTTACCGGCAGAACCCACAAAACGCCCGAATGTTGCGGTATTTCCCGCGTTGGTATCCACACTCGCCGCGAAGGAGTTGCGCATGTCGGTCAACGTAGCGCGTGCAATTTGCTGTGCCACGCCGACGCGAATCACATTGCCAGAGCCCAAATCTCCGGACAGATTCAACGAGGGCAGGAAGTCCGTATAGGTCGTGCCATCCGACACCAGGCCGCCCTTGGATGGGTTGGTCAGCACCACGTCAGAGCCCACGCCAGCACGGTAACCGGTCGATGACTGGTCGGTGTTAACCACTTGGACACCCACATTTCCACGCACGGGAATCTTTGCAATGTCGGTGTCCACACCGAGCTTGGCGTAGGTGGTCAGCACCTTTTCCTTGATTCCCCAAGTCTTAGACAAGATGTCATCGTTGTATTTGCGCAAGAGCGCCGCACCTGGCCAGAAACCAGCATTCGGATCAAACGTCAGCAGATCAAGCCCAGTCCCGCCCACATTGGTGGCAACATACGAACCAGCGGGAAATGCAATGGGATCTTTGCCACCGCCGGTAGTCGAAACAATCAGACCTTCGTCGGTCATTCGATCTTTGGTTCTTGAGGTGTAATTCCCGCCGAATTGCACGTCCGAGAACATCATGCCTTCGGGCATGTCACGCTTGAAGTCCACGCGCAAGGCATCTACCTTATCAATAATCGTTGGCCCCTTGGCGTAGCCAGCCTGCGGTACGCCGTTAATGCCACTCCACCCAGACTGGTCGCGCACCTTGATGATATTGGGATCCGTGTAGCTCAGGGGGCTGCCAAACTTGAACAGAGGGCCTGCGCCAGTCGTGTCAAAAGTAAGCGTATCCACGCCAGGAATACCAGCGTAGGCTTCAATATTGCGTTCCGTACGCTCGGCAGAATTGGAGCTCAGGTCCAACGAACCCGTCCAGCCTTGCCCGAACTTCATCGTATTCTTCCAGCCAATGGACTTGACGGTATCGTCCTGGTAAATGCTTTCGATACGGTCAATCAGACCACCGCCGGCAGCGCCAGCACCGATGGCAAAGGTTCCTTTAGTTGCAACACCATTCACTACGGTTGCATTGGTCACAGGAACACCGCCCAAGCCGCCCTGAATGCGCGCATCCTTGCGTGCGTTGTCCGCCTTGGAATAGAACAAATCCAGTTGACTGGTCAAATCCTTGTTGGGCTTGAAAGCAACGATTACTGCGGCGCCCATACGCTTGTCAGTAACGGTAGTGGTCTTGAAATCCAGACCGTTGCCCCACGGCTCTGGCAATTTCACGCCGGTTTGCTTCACTCCGCTGGCCAACGTAACATCCGTCGTCTGGCCACCCCATCCACCCTGGCTTACTTCACTGTTGGTACCGTCAACACGGACAAAACCAATCGCTAACCCCAATTTGCGATCAGCAAACTGGTCGATGTAGGTAAAGCTCTGACGGTTTCCGGTGCCCTCGGGCGCTGCAGACAAGCCCACACCAGTGCGACTGCGCTCAATGTTCGCTGCGAAAACCCGGCCTGGAAAGGCCAACGGATCGATCAGTTTGTTGTCGATCGTTCCTGCCAGTCCGGCTGTCATCAGGGCTGCATCGGTCGTTTTGTAGACAGTGGCACCCGCAATCAATTCGGCTGGGTAAACGCTCAGATCGGCCGCACGACTATCACCGACGCTGGTTTGCTCCCGACCGTTGAGCAAATAGCCATTGAAGTCCGGGCCCAATCCACGAATGCTGATGGTTGAGGCTGCACCGGACTTGGTGCGTTGCGTGGTCACACCGGGCAGTCGCGCCAACGATTCTGCGATAGTGGTATCAGGCAACTTTCCAATGTCTTCTGCCGAAATGCTTTCTACGATCGAGTCCGAGTTCTTCTTCACCGAAATTGCGTCTTCAATGCCCTTGCGGATACCGGTCACCGTCACCGTACTAAGGGTACTGGCCTGGGCAAACGCGTTCGACGTCCCCATCAACAACACCGCGCAGCCGATGGCTACAGGTGCGAGCTTGAATGCAGCGCCATGCGCGGCATGGGCTTTGCTGCGCTGGATTTGAATAGTTGTCATTAGTTGAATCTCCGAGGGGTCGTGAAAACCATGAGCCATGGGCGCATTGAAAATGCCCACGGCGCATGACTGGGGAATAATTACCCACCGTTTGTATCAAAACAAGATATTTTGGAACATAGGCGTAAACCCTAGATCACCGGCGCAACGAACGGATTTTTGGGGGTATTTTGGGTTTTTCGCAACAAAACCAGCCACTTGACACGATGCTTACCGCTTGCATTCCTCAACACCGCGCACTTTGCATGTACCTAAACTACATGATCTTGCTTCCAAAGGTTACCGCTTTTGTAGTCGATTTGGCGTAACCTGTGTGTAACGCGTGCAATTTGTTGTTTTACTAGTTCCGACAAACCAACACGTTGCACATCACCCAATCGACTAAGACCATTCGGGTTTACACAGGATCGATTCGCCGAAACTCTAGGTACACTGCAGTGTTGTTTGACTACATCCACAAAACATGCATCGGGAATTCGGAGGTTTTTCGAGTTTTTCCGATGAAGGAGTTACCAGAATGACACAGGACTACCCCAGACTGCTTGGTGACATTGGCGGCACCAATGCGCGCTGGGCCTGGCAAAAGAATATCAACGCACCACTAGAGTGCATTGAAGTGTCCCCTTGCAGTGCCAGCGCCTCCTTGTACGACTCGGCGGTCAGTTACCTGGCTCGGCACGGTTTAGGGCAACCGCGGGTCGCGAGCATGGGCATTGCCACGGCGGTAGCCGGTGACTTGGTCGAGTTCACCAACAACCAGTGGTCGTTTTCGATCACAGAACTCAAAGCTGCACTGCAGGTACAGCGTTGCCTGGTGATCAATGACTTCACCGCGCTCGCTCTGAGCCTGACCGCACTGGCACCCACGGACCTGAAACTACTCGGCGGGCAGCCGCGGGCCGTGGACGCGCCGTTGGCGCTGATTGGCCCAGGCACTGGCCTGGGGGTGTCCGGACTGTTTCCCGATGGACGCGGCGGCTTTGTACCGATCAGTGGTGAGGGTGGGCACGTCACGCTGGCCGCGACCGACGCGCTGGAAGCAGCCGTACTCACCCACTTGCGACAACAATGGGGGCATGCGAGTGCTGAACGCGTATTGTCCGGCCCGGGCCTGGTCAATCTCTACCAGGCGCTTTGCGCTGTAGAAGGCTGTGTGGCACAGGCGCTGCGGCCCGAGGACGTCAGCGCCGCGGCATTGGCATCCACCGACAGTATGTGCCAGAAGACCGTGCGCCTGTTTGCCAGCTTTCTGGGCAACGTTGCCGGCAATCTGGCCCTGACGCTGGGCGCCCGCGGTGGCGTGTACCTTGGCGGCGGCATTGTTCCGCAGCTCGCAGGCGCCTTTGACGCCGCGCTGTTTCGGCGCAAGTTTGAGGACAAGGGAAGATTTGGAGCCTATCTGAACCCGATCCCGGTATGGCTCATCACCGCCAGCACGCCAGCACTACTGGGCGCATCCAGGGCGCTTGACCTGCTACCGGAGTAAACCCAGCCAGCCATGCCTTACAGCCCTTTTGAACGTCCTCGCTTGCTGGCTGATATCGGCGGCACTTACGCGCGCTTCACGCTGGAGGTGGCGCCCGGTGTGATGGAACACACGCTATCGCTCCAGTGCCAGGACCATGCCGATTTTTATTCGGCAGTCATGTCTTACCTGGCCCAGATTCCGGCAGAAGTCGCCGCGTCGGTGCGCAATGCCGCAGTGGCGATTGCGACTCCCGTTGCGGGCGACCTGGTCCGCATGACCAATTACCACTGGCAATTCAGCATCGAGCAGATGCGCCAGCGCCTGCACTTTGACAACCTCGTGGTGGTCAATGATTTCACGGCACTGGCCATGGCGCTGCCGAGTTTGCTGCCCCACCAGCGTCGCCAGGTGGGCGGCGGAAGCGCCGAAACCCGCAGTGTGGTGGGACTCATTGGTGCCGGCACCGGTCTGGGTGTTTCGGGCCTGATTCCAGCCAACGAGGGCTGGATCGCGCTGGGCACAGAAGGTGGCCATAGCAGCTTTGCGCCGTGCGACGAGCGCGAGATGGATATCCTGCGTTTCGCCTGGAAGGAGTATTCCCACGTATCTTTTGAGCGTCTGGTATCGGGGCCAGGTATCGAGTTGATCTACCGGGCACTTGCACAGCGCAACGGTGTGTCGGCAGCCTTGCTTCCTGCTGCGGAAATTACCCGGCACGCAATGGAGGAGCATGACAGTCTTTGCCGGGAAACCATTGAAGTCTTTTGTTCGATTCTGGGCACGGCCGCCGGCAACCTCGCCGTCACACAGGGCGCATTTGGCGGCATCTATATTGGTGGGGGCATCGTTCCGCGCCTGGGCCAGACCTTTGACCAATCTGGGTTTCGCGAGCGTTTTGAAGACAAAGGGCGTTTCAGTGACTACATGAAGCGCATTCCCACCTTTGTCGTCACCTCGGGGGACGCCACGCTGGTGGGGGCCTCCATCATTCTGTCAGCGCAATTGCGAGGCCTGGATGCTGCCGAAGGCTCTGCGTTACTCAGTCAGATTCAACGCGTGCGAAGCAGTCTATCGCCGGCCGAACAACGCGTTGCCGACCAGGTGTTGGCCCACCCGCGCTCCACTGTGAACGATGCTATCGCTGCCATCGCCCGCGCCGCAGAGGTGAGCCAGCCGACCGTCATCCGGTTTTGCCGGTCCCTGGGTTGCGAAGGGCTGTCGGACTTCAAGATGCGACTGGCCTCCGGCCTGACAGGAACCATCCCGATCATGCACACCCAGGTCACCAGCAACGATGGCATGCTGGAGCTCGGCGCCAAGGTGCTTGGCAATACCGCGGCTGCGGTGTTGCAGGTGCGCGACCATCTCAACCGCGACACCATTGACAAGGCGATCAAGCTCATTTCCGATGCCCAACGCGTGGAGTTTTACGCGGTGGGTCACTACAGCGTGGTGGCTGAAGATGCCCAGCTCAAGTTCATGCGGCTCGGTGTTCCATCGAGTGCCTACACCGTCCCACGCATGCAGTTGCTGGCGTCCAACCTGCTGACCCCGACCACCGTGACGGTGATCATCAGCAGCAGCGGGCGCATCCACGAACTGCTGGACGTCGTTGAAAAAGCCAAGGAGCGCGGGTCAGTTGTGGTTGCCATCACGGCAGGGCAGTCGCCGTTGGCGCGCAAAGCAGACCTTGCCCTGATTGTGGACCACGTGGAGGACATCGCCACTCAGGTCCCGATGGTCAGTCGCATCTTGCACTTGCTGATGATTGACATACTGGTCGTGGGCGTGTCGATGCGCCGTGGTGCGCACAACCTACCCCAATTGGGTGCCGATGCCAGCGTTGCAATGGACGAGACGCGCCCGGCCGCCAGTGGCGCCAGCCATACTGGTCTGGGCATCAGCGCAGCGGGCGACCTGGCGCAACTCACCTCCCACGCCCGATGAACCCATTGGAGTGATTCCCATGTGGCACATTCGACACCGTGACACTGGTCGCCTTGTGAGCTCGCTGACGCTGGCAGCTTTTTTTCGTGCGGCAGCGCATTCGCCTTCGACCTGATGGGCTCCATCGTTGGCGCAGCCAAAGGCCAGCAGGCAAGTATCCAGGCACTGAGCCAGTACTTCGTCTCCGCGCCCGCCACCATGGCCACCCTGGTGTCCAACCACGACCGCTTTGCCGGAGACCGTTTGTGGAGCCAGGTACAGGGCGACACAGCACGCTACAAGCTGACTGCGGCCTTTCAGCGCCACCTTGGTAATGAAAAAGTACTGGTACTGATCAACTACGGCACCAGCAGTGCCAATGTGGCAGTGCAGGATTTGCCCGCCAATGCGAAGCTGCTGGCCCGGCTTGGTTCGGCACCACCGACCTCCGTGGACAGCGCGGGACGAGTCACGCTACCCGTTGGGGCCCAGGCGACAGAGGTCTATCTGCTGCAACCGTAAAGGTCTGACTGCTCCTGATTCAGTAGCTGTCTACGCAAGCCAGACGTGCACTACAGCCGTTTTTGACATAAAACGCCAGCTTCAGCCTAATGCCCGTGTGGCGCCAGGCTTACCAGGGTCACCAAGCCAATGCCGGCCAGCAACCAGGCTATTTGTGCGGCGGTCTGGGCAGCGTTGAGCCTCTTTTGCAGTTGTGGAATCAGATCGGCCAGTGCCACATAGATGAAACTGCTCGAGGCCACCACCAGGAAATAGGGCAAGTAGTCCTGCAACTGATCAACTAGCCAGAACCCGACCAGGCCCCCAATCGAAGTCACCGCACCGGCAAGTGACACTTTCACCAGCGCCATGCGGCGATTGGTGGTGGATTGGCGCAGCACCATCAGGTCGCCCATATGGTGTGGCACTTCATGCACCAACACGGCCAATGCAGCCATCATCCCCAGGCGCACATCGGCAATGAAAGCCGAGGCGATCAAAATGCCATCGCCGAAACAATGCACACTGTCGCCGGTCAGCACCGCCCAGCTACCCGTAGGCGCGCTGGCATGGCTGTGGGCGTGGACGTGGCCATGGTGGTGCTCATGCCCGTGGTGCCAGAGTTCGGCCTTGTCCAGCAAAAAGAAAAACACCAGACCAATCAGCAGGACCAGAAACAGATCGTGTGCCCCAGCCTGACTCTCAAATGCCTCCGGCAGCAAATGCATGAAGGCAGTCGCCATCAATGACCCCGCTGCCAGGCTGAGCATGTGCTGGGTGTAGCGCCCCAGCGCCCCGAAACTCAACGCTGCCGCCAGCCAGACGCTGCCAATGCCGGCGGTCAGCGTTCCTATCAGAATGGCAATCAGGGTCACGCAACTCCCTTGGCCTTGAACCATTCCAGCGCCCGCTGGAAGCCCTCTGCTGCCGCCTCCTTGCGGTAGCTGGCGCGATAGTCTGCGTGAAACGCGTGCGGGGCATCCTTGAAAACGACAAACTCGGACGCCTGTGCCGCCTTATTGCCCTTGGCGCCTGCTTCAGCGAGTGCATCCTTCATCTGGTTGACGGTAGTCAGGGGAATGCCGCCATCCTGCCCGCCGTACAGACCGAGCACCGGCGCTTTCAGGCCGGCGGCTAGCTCCACCGGGTGCTTGGGCGTGTTGGCCGATGCGGTACCAACGAGTCGGCCATACCAGGCCACGCCGGCCTTGACGTGGCTGCTGTACTGCGAATAAAGCCAGGTGATGCGCCCACCCCAGCAGAAACCGGTAATTCCCACCTTCTTCAGGTTACCGCCGTTCGCGCCCGCCCACTTGACTGCGGCGTCCAGGTCTTTCATCACCTGCGCGTCGGGCACTTTGGAAACTATTTCGGCCTGGAGTTTGGGAATGTCGGTGTATTTGCTTGGGTCACCCTGCCGGGAGAAAAGCTCTGGCGCAATGGCCAGATAGCCCGCCTTGGCAAAACGCCGGCAGACGTCGGCAATGTACTCATGCACACCGAAAATTTCCTGAACCACAAGAATCACTGGCAGGTTCTTCTTGCCCTCGGGCGCAGCGAAAAAAAACGGCACCTTGACGCCTTCGACATCGAACGCTCGCGACCCGCTCACCAGGCCATCCGCCGATGTTTTGATGGCTGTTTGCGCCATGATCGGCATGGCGGAGGCCGCGTAACCCACGCCGAGCGCCACCTTCAAGGCAGTGCGCCGCGTGGCACCATCTTCGGTCGATTTACCCGGCAGCAACGAGTCGAATTCACTTTTCTGATCGGCGTTCAGCATGGAGATTTCCTTTGCAAAGAGTGGGACGAAAACCTGCGAGTCTAGTCGGACACGGAAATTCTTGCCTACACTACGGCACTTCACAGGAGCTTTATTCATGAAAACGTACACCGCAATTGCACTCGCCGCCGCCCTGGCATTGGGGACGCTGAACACTTTCGCTGCCGAAGCAGTCAAGACGATTGAAGCCGTTTACAAGGACAAGGCCAAGCTCGATGGCAAACAAGTCACCGTCAAAGGCAAGGTAGTCAAGGTCAACAACGCCATCATGGGCCGCAACTTCCTGCACATCCAGGACGGTACGGGCGGCAAGGACAACAACGACCTCTCCGTCACCAGCACGCAAACCGCCAAAGTGGGCGACGCAGTGACAGTTTCCGGCAAGGTCACACTGAACAAGGACTTTGGAGCCGGCTACATGTATCCACTCATCGTGGAAGAAGCCACCATCACAGCAGGCAAATAATCAGCTGCCAATTCCGCGTCCAAATCATTCGTGTCTAGGCGCGAAGCCGCAGGCAGTGCTCTAGGATTACACGGCGGAGGTCATCGAAATCTGCGAGTCACGTGCACCCAACGCGATAGCATTCATCATGTTGCGAAGAGCGCCGTATAAAGCATGCCTTGTATTTCGGCTGGTATCGGTTGGTTGGCAAAGCTTACCGCTTGATCCTGTACCCATTCGCCATCCCTGTTCCGGCAAATCGACAGGGTTGCACGAACCGGGTCAGTGACTTTGTAGGCAAAGAACTTCCCCGAGAGAACATCGTCAAGATAGATACCAACGCAATGGTGCATTTGTTGACCTTCGCGATACAGATCTATCGCCGTCGAGATGGGCTGAATCACAGTCGACCCAATATAAGGGGGCAATGGAAACGGCTCACTTGTAAACCTGGCGTTTGGCAATTGATCGATGCCGGCGTTGAGGGCCTCCACTGCTTCATCGTGAAAGGACTGAAGATGCTTTATGTTCCGGAACTGTTTGGGCCAATGTACCGCATCCGGTTGACGGGCCATCATGCGCCGTGTGTCGCGCATCAAGCTCGACAACTCGTTAAAACTGCTTTGATCAGAGCTCAGATGTTGCGCTGGAGCAGTGCCATCATCAAGACGAACCAGTTCGCTGACTTCGCGCAAGAGTGACGGGGTCAAACGGTGGCGAAATTCCGGAAAATTCACAAGTTCCAGAACACTGGCATTCATGGTCTGCAAATGTCCGAGGAGCGCAACGGTTGCAGGATCCTGCAAAGCGATCCTCAGAAAATGCAATCTACTGGTGGACAAACACTCCGGGGCAATTTTGGCCAGTACCCGAACGACTGATTTTTGACCCGAAAAGCCCAGCCAGTCGGCTATCTTCACTTGCTTCTTGAAAACCAGCGCGCGAGCAGAGCGATACGGCTGAGCTACAGCCGGTTGATGGAAACTCCAATTGTTAGCCAACGCAAAGGCTAGTGCCGGGTTTGAGCGGCAGAGGTCTTCAGCACCTGGACACCTTGCAAGCAGGTTGAACATTTGCCAACGACCCTGTGCAAAGGATTGCAGCAATCCACGCACCGCATGGGGTATTTGCCGCAGATAGTTGGATCGCACCAGCAGATCGTTGGCGGCGACCTTGTGCCAATACCTGTCAGTTGCTGGCACTGACTCAGGCCAGACAAACTCTGGTGAAGACAAATCCTCCAGCTTGCCGATCAGTGACCTCATTTGCGCCAGAAGCGCCTGATTTTCGCTCAATCGAATTGAATCCTTGATGCTGGCCGGCTCAACTGCCCTTCCGCCAAACTGTGATCGCAGAAAATATTCAACTAGGGGCTGTTCCGGGACGTGCATGTCCCAGCCTCGCATGGTCTGGTCCGCTTGCTTTCGAACCTGTTTCCAGTCGATAGTTTTTGTCCTGCGCCACGCACGGGGGTCAGGCCAGCCGGTCATCACCAGAATTTGTCGCGCGTCAAACTGGTAGAACTTTCCGTTCGCATACGACGTGCCTCGTCGCCAAGGAGTCGTTCTTGGGCTGGTAATCGTCAAGTCAGCTTGCTGAACTGGAGTCAATCTAGATGGCATGGTGCAATCTGAGCCCATCTGCCAAAGCACGAATTTCCTCAGCCATGAACAGATGCTGTAGCCAGTGGTCCGGGATTCCGCTTTCACCGTAATAGGCTCCTGCCACTTGACCACATATTGCTGCCGTTGTATCGGCATCGTCACCCAGGTTGGCCGCCGTCAAAATTGCGCCGTCAAAGCTTTCGGTAGTCAGGAAGCACCATAGGGTGTTACGTCCGTCGATATCTGAGGACCGCCACCCCTGTTTTGTCTCAGGTCTTTTTGTAGCGTTTGCAGTACCGAGCCCGAATGTATTGCGGGATGTTGAACGACGGGCCATCGAAGTGTCATCTGTCCACTCACCCCGGCGCAAGCCGAAAGGACCACCCCCAACCATGTCGGTAACTGGCATAAAAGTCCCTCTGCCTGCAAACTCCACCGTTGTGCCAACCGCGTCGCCGCAGGCCAAGCCCAATAAGGCACCGCGAAAGCGAGCCTGCGAGGTAAGTTGCAATTCTGGTTTCATCTTCATTGTCGATAAGTGATGGTTGCTCAATTTCGGCGAACGCTCATTGCTGGATGACCGACAGCAGAGCATCGGCGCTGGTCATGGCGCAAGATTCATCGCCACTGTGCGTCAGTTGCTCCGCAAAGCTTTAACTGTGGTTGATCGGGAGTTTTGACATGATGGTTTCCTGCTTAACAGTCCTCAGTATCTACAACTTGGCGTCAAGATGTGTCGCGCCAAAACACACGATCCAAATGATTTTTCGGTCAAAGCCAGCAGGCACTTGGCGAAGCGCTTTACCATGGTAAAACTGCTCATTCATTTACAGCACTGCACCGCAATGGCCCGTCTTTGCCCATCCCTGCCGCCCCACGCCGCCATGAGCGCGGGTGACTATGCTGAGCTGGATTTACTTCAAACTTTGGAGCGGGGCCTGTCGGCTGCCTACACCTTGTTTCACAGCGTCGATTGGTCCATGGGGGCGGGCGCGCAGGAGCGCCATGGGGAAATTGACATCGTGGTGCTCAATCAGGCTGGCGATGTGCTGCTGATTGAAGTCAAAGCCGGCAAGGTCGATTTTGAACCGGGCGGCATTTTCAAATCCTATGGTGACCACCGCAAGAGCGTCACAGCACAGATTGGGCTGCAATACAGCGCCTTGCGGACCCGCTTGCAAGACGCCAGACTACCGGTCCACCTGAGCCACCTGCTGGTGCTACCGAACATGCGGGTGCAAACGCAAACCGTGCAATGGCCGCGTGAGCGGATTATTGATAGTGATGGCATTGGGAGCATCGTCTCGACCATCACCGCGCTGCTCGAGCCGGGCAACAGCCGGGAGGACCTACTTGCACGGGTGCTGGCGTTTTTTGAGAATCGGTTCCAGGTGGCACCCGATGTCTCGGCGCTGGCAGGCAGCATTGGGCAGACGGCCACGCGCCTGTCAGCCGGGCTGGCGGTGTGGGTGCCTCGCATCAACGCGCCCTCCGGTGTGATCCGGGTCTGTGGCACAGCAGGTTCTGGCAAGACCCAACTCGCGCTGCGCCTGCTAAAAGATGCCGATGCCGCCGGGCAAAAAGCTGCATACATCTGCTACAACCGTGCCCTGGCCGACCACATTGGCCGACTCGCCCCGGTGCGAACGCCCGCAGAGACCTTTCACGAATTTGCCCTGCGCGTGACACGGCGCAGCGGTGCAGTGGTGAACTTCAGCCTGCCCAACGCATTCGGCATCATGGCCACGCACTGCACCGAAGCGCTCGCTCAAAGCGCGCCAGACCTGGACCTTTTGGTCCTTGATGAAATGCAGGACATGCAGCCGCAATGGGTGCAGGCCATGCTGTCGCGCCTGAAAGCCAACGGCAAAGCCGTCTTGCTGGAAGACCCGGATCAGCAACTCTATGAAGACCGGGAAGCCTTTGACATTCCCGATGCAGTGACAGTCACGTCGCATGAAAACTTCAGAACACCCCGCGCCCTGGTCAGCCTGATCAATGGCTTGCACCTGACCCCCAAGGAGATTCAGGCTTGCTCTCCGCACGAAGGCCAGATGCCCGACCCGATTGTTTACTCGTCTGCTCAAAACATTGAGCGTTGTACCGTGGCGGCGGTCGAGCGTTGCCTGCAACGTGGCTTTGGTCTGAGTGATGTGGCGCTTGTCAGCCTGTGCGGTCGCGCTCATTCTGTGCTGCAAGTTGCGGACAGATTGGGGTCGTGGAAGCTGAACCACTTTACCGGCCAGTATGACGAAGGCGGTAACGCAATATGGTCAGGCGGCCAGTTGATGATCGACTCGGTTCGCCGTTTCAAGGGCCAGGCCGCCCTGGCAGTGGTGTTGACAGAATGCGATTTGGTGCAGCTCACCCCATCGAGCCGCCGCTTGTTGTTTGTCGGCCTGACGCGCGCGCGGGTGCACTTGGAGTGGGTGGTGTCTGCGGTAACTGCGGAGATGTTGCGATTGCAGCTATAACAGTCTGCCTCGACTGCCCATTGTTACGCCCAACGTTTAGCAGCGCGACCCCTGAATAATCCGATTCAGGCACCGATATTTTTTAGTTGTTAATTCGTTCTATCAATTCGTTAAGTGCTTTGATATGGTTCTTGTCACTCAATTGATCGCTCTTAATAACTTCCGATGCAACGGTCTCAAGGAGGGCAAGGAATTTGCTCTCAGTACTTTCTCTATTTGCGAGTTGCTCAGAAAGATTTTTACTCTTAACTTCTAAAGAAGTAAACCGAAAATCATCTTCTTCCAACATATTTAACGCTTTACTTGATACTTGCGCGTATAAATATAAATCAATATCTTTGGCCGAATTAGCTGTCACAGTAAAGCAATACCCATATTGAATGTTCAACCAATTCCCACCTCCATTATCATTGTTATTATAGAGAGTGGAAGTTGCAAATACCCACACACTGCCACCAACTCGATCTTGATGTAGGACATCATAGTTTTCCTTGGCCTCTACTGCATCACGCAACTTCTTGCTATTTGTCTTTATCGTAGGAGTAATTGAAAAATCAATATTAGGCTTACGGTTTGACGAAGTCAAAACGCGAGCCATCGAACTACTAATAACCGACATATTGTTAAGCAGATGCTGAAAATTTCCAGCACCACCCTGAGCAAACGAAAGTGCCTGAATCTTGCCCGCTCCACTCCAAGGGTTAACAAGCCTATGGAAAAACTTATATAACAGGTCCTTGTCTATTTTCTGCATGATCAGGCCTTTATCCTTTAAGAAATCATAAAACAAATCAGCAATAGTTGATTCTGCGGAATTCTTGAATTGCTCGCCGAACTCACCCAATAGCGAGTTACTTATTTTCAAGCCGGTACTTCGCTCATTTTTTATTATTTCTTCGTCTTTATAACTTAGAATATCTTTCGAAAGTATGAGTAAGCCACAACGTTGTTTTTTGCATTCTAAGATGTAACTTTTCAGCTGATCTGCGCTTTGATTGACTTTTTGTTTAAGAAAAGTATCATCATATTTTATTTCCACTAGTACCAACAGCTCATTGCTTCCTTTGGATAGTATTGCCAAATCGGCTAATCGTTGATCTGTGCGATTCAATCTTGAACGACTGTTGGATGGAGTGCATTCAAAGCGATATTCTTTTTGAACAACAAATGATCCAAGTGGTAAGCCACTAATTCTTCCTCTTATCATTTTTTCAAATGTCTTGGGCTCCCGTTTCGCCAATTCAAGAAATACTAGTTGAATAAAACGACCAGAGTTTCTACTTCGTAATTTTTCTTGTGGTGAATCTGCATCTACAGATAATTCGTCATCTACATACCATGACTGGATGGTTGATAAGAGTCCTTTTTCCATAGTGTTCCTTATACTAAAGCTGTGTTGACACCAACTCCGAGGCGTCCCCAAATCCCCGTAACCACCATTGCAACCGTGCACTGTCGATAACTGTAGCACTGATCTCAAACTGATCTTCCAACTCCACCACCTGCTGATCCACCGACAGCGGCGACTCCAGCAAATGCCGCCCAACGTCCTTATTAATCCTGAAAGTGAGCTTGATCCGCTCGCCCTCGCCAAAGCCAAAGCGGCCGTCGTCATCGTATTTGCGCAGGTCAAATTCTTTGGGTCGCTCAAAGCTTAGCGTGGAGGCGCGCGCCGTCATGATGCGGTGCAAGGCCAGGCTGCGCTCATTGTTGTAACCCTTGAATCGACACACCAAATACAAACGTGGTCCTTGCTGGGCCAAACCCAGCGGCATCACTTCCGTCTGGCTGCGTTTGCCACCTGAGTTTTTGTAGTCCACATCCAGCCAGCGGTTGGCATACAGCGCATTGCTGACTTCATCAAATACCCCGGGGCGGATTTTGGGCGGCAGCAGCGGCTGGGTCTCGCTGACCACGCGCACCTTGGACAGCCATTCGCGCGCCCGTTTGGCATCGGTGTGCGGGCCAATGTTGCTGCGGGCCTGAGCAAAAAAGCTGCCCATCGACTTCATCAAGCTGGCAGGCAGCAAGTTGCGCAGATGTTGCTCGGCCAACGTCAGCAACAGGGATTCCTGTTCCGTAAGGCTCGGCAGGGTCATGCCCTTGGCCTGTGCCTTCCAGCGGTAGCCGTAGGGTGCATTGCTGTCGTCGCGCTCGATGTCAAAGTGCTGGGTCAGCATGTGCAGTTGCCGCTGAATGGTACGCAGGTCACGCGCCAACCCCGCTTCGCTGAGCTGGTCGTGCAGTTGGCTGGCAGAAATCTTCTGGTTGCGGGGGATGCGGCGCAGTAGTTCCAGGGCGATGTGCAAGGTCTCCAGCGTTTCGGGGCGTTTGGCCATGGTGGTCAGCCTTTTAAGGGTGCGCGGCCGGTCAAATGCTGCCACAGGCGCAGCATGGCAATGGTGTCGCGGCAGCAATAGTCCAGCAGTTCGCGTTCAATTTTCAGT